>CAMZKV010000083.1 GCA_947311445.1 uncultured Chlorobiota bacterium
GATGGAAATTCCGAAATGAAAAAGAAACATAAAGGAACAAAACTCACAGAATTTTTCTCAACAAAATTATTTAAGTTTAATAAAACACAATACGAGCAACTTTATTTCACATCAAAAAAAGAAATTATACAAATTGTTGAGCCATATAATTTTAAACTTGAACTAATTGATGAAACAAAATTTACTTCAAATGTTGTTTATGTTTTAAAAAAGTTGTAAATTTAAGATATTAGATTTAAAAATAAAATAACTATTATAAAGAAATTACTTTTACTTATAACCATTTTAATTGCTGGAATAATAACATCAAACGCACAAAAAGTATATACAGTTAAATATGAAAGTAGTGCAGACGTAAAGGTTTATGTTGTTGATTATGAAAGCAGTGCCGACCTAGTAGTTTATAAAGAAAAATATGAAAGTTCAGCAACAGGGAACGAAGAAAAATGGTTTTTTGTTAACTATGAAAGTAATGCTGACTTAAAAATATTCTTTGCAAATTATGAAAGTAGTGCCGGTTGGAAAAATAATTCTAAAATATATTTGATGTATTAAAATAATTAAAGAAAAAAATATTAAATAAAAAGAATGAACTAATAATCAAATAGTTTCATCCTTTTTTCTTTTCTTAAGTAAACACAATTTCAGGGCAAACCCATACTATGTTAAAATCTGCAAAAAGTATTAATTTGCTTTAAATCATGACACCTTAAAACCGTAACACGATAATATTAATTTTTTATTTTTACTTTTTTTAGTTTCATTATTCTTAAAAACCTCAGCTTAAATAGCTAAATCCAAAAATTATCTTGAAAAATAAAAGTGTAAGTTTGCTTTGAAATTCTAGTTGGGAAGTTTTGTTTTATAATAAATAAAGTGTATTTTTGCCGTCTTAAAATTTTATCTATATATATTGTCTAACTTATTAAAAAAATTGTTTAAAAATGAGTGAAAAAGTAAACGAAAACATTAAGGACGAAAACCCTGTTGTAGAAAATGAAAAAACTTCTGACGAAACAAAAATTGAAGAAGTAAAAAAAGAAGAAATTGTAGAAAAAGTAAAAGAAGAAACAAAAACAGAAGAAACTGTAGAAGAAGTAAAAGAAGAAAAATTAGTGCCTAAAAGCGTTGAAGAAAACTCTTCTACTATGGATTTTGACTGGGATGCTGCTTCGGCTGACGAAGATGAATATTCCGCAGACAAAAGAACTGAACTTTCTCAAATGTATGGAGAAACACTTTCAACAATAACAGAAAAACAAGTTATTGATGGAACTGTAATTGCCCTTACTGATAAAGATGTTGTTATTAACATTGGCTACAAATCAGAAGGTATTATTACAAAAAATGAATTTAGATATAATCCTGATTTAAAAGTAGGTGATATTGCCGAAGTTTATATCGAATCACAAGAAGACAGAACAGGACAATTAGTTCTTTCTCACAAAAAAGCAAGAACACTACGTTCGTGGGAAAAAGTAAATGCATCATTAGACAGCGATGAAATTATTAATGGTTTCATTAAATGCCGTACAAAAGGTGGTATGATTGTAGATGTATTCGGAATTGAAGCGTTCTTACCAGGTTCTCAAATAGATGTAAAACCTATTAGAGACTACGATGCTTACGTCGGAAAAACAATGGAATTTAAAGTTGTAAAAATTAACAAAGAATTTAAAAATGTTGTTGTATCTCATAAAGCTCTTATTGAAGCTGAATTAGAAGAACAAAGAGCAAAAATTATTGAACAACTTGAAAAAGGGCAAGTTCTAGAAGGAACAGTTAAAAATATTACTTCTTATGGTGTATTTATTGACCTTGGAGGAGTAGATGGATTAATCCACATCACGGATCTTTCATGGGGACGCGTTAACCATCCAGAAGAAGTTGTTGAATTAGACCAAAAAATTAATGTTGTAATTCTTGATTTTGACGAAAGTAAAAGAAGAATAGCTCTTGGATTAAAACAATTACAAGATCATCCATGGGATTCATTAGATAAAGACCTAAAAGTTGGAGATAAAGTTGAAGGAAAAATAGTTGTTATTGCAGATTATGGAGCATTTATGGAAATAAAACCAGGTGTTGAAGGTTTAATTCATGTTTCCGAAATGTCTTGGTCTCAACACCTAAGAACTGCACAAGATTTCTTTAAAGTAGGAGATAAAGTTGAAGCTCAAATTTTAACTCTTGAAAGAGAAGAAAGAAAAATGTCACTTGGTATTAAACAATTAAAACCAGATCCATGGGATAATATTACTGAAAAATATCAAGTTGGTTCTAAACAAACTGCAAAAGTTAAAAACTTTACAAACTTTGGTATTTTTGTTGAATTAGAAGAAGGTGTTGATGGATTAGTTCATATTTCAGATTTATCTTGGACTAAGAAAATTAAACATCCTGCTGAATTTACTGAAATTGATTCTATGTTAGATGTTCAAGTTCTTGAAATAGACCCTGAAAACAGAAGATTAAGTCTAGGACACAAACAATTAGAAGAAAATCCTTGGGATGTTTTTGAAACTTTATTCAATATTGATAGCGTACACGAAGGAACAATTGTTAAAATTGCAAAAAAAGAAGCTTTCATTGCAATGCCATACGGTGTAGAAGCAGTTTGTCCTGTTACACACCTCATAAAAGAAGATGGTTCAACTCCTTCTGAAGAAGAAAAAATAGAAGTAAAAGTAATAGACTTCCATAAAGAAGCTAAAAAAATTGTAGTTTCTCATCTTAGAACTTATAAAGAAAGAGCAGGAGGTTCAAAAACTTCTAAATCATCTAAATCTTCTAAAAATTACCAAAGTGATATGGAAAAAACTACTCTTGGTGATATTAGTAGTCTTTCTGAATTAAAAGATCAGTTAAATAGCGACAGTAAAAAAGCAAAAGCAAAAAAAACGAAAGCAAAAAAAGAGGATAAAAAAACTGATGATAAATAATAATATTATAATTTAAGGTTCGGGAACTTGGTTTTTCCGAACCTTTTTTGTAAATTTACAATTATTTAATTGATTATTTTTAGAATATGGAAAACAAATTTGAGGTTATAAAAAAAGAAAAATATACTATAATTCAAGTTTTAGCAAAAAAACTTGATACAAATATTGCTCCTTCTTTCAAATCTGAACTCGTTATGATTGCTGGAAATGGTGAAAATAATATGATAATTGATTTAAGTAAAACTGAATATTGTGATTCTTCCGGACTAAGCTCAATCTTAATAGCTAACAGACTTTGTAAAAATGCAAAAGGAAAATTTATTCTTTGTGGACTTCAAAATGCTGTTGAACGCCTAATTACAATCTCTCAATTAGACTCTGTGTTAACTATTGAAGATAACTTGGAAAAAGCTGAGAAAAATTTTAATTAAAATATGTCTTTTAAAATTACGATATTAGGCAGTAGTTCAGCATTGCCAACATCAAAAAGATTTCCTTCCGCTCATGTAGTTAATATACATGAGCGTTTTTTTTTGATTGATTGCGGAGAAGGAACTCAAATACAATTGAGAAAATTTAAGATAAGTTTTGCCAAAATTAGTCATATCTTTATTACGCATCTTCATGGAGATCATTTTTTTGGTATTTTCGGTGTTATATCAACTTTTAATTTGCTAGGAAGAAAAAATGACCTTCATATATATTCTTCCGGTAATCTTGAAAAAAAAGTTTATTCTGTTATTAATAAAAAAGAAATAAGATTTAATATTTTTTTTCACAGATTATCTCATGAAAATTCAGAAATAATTTACGAAACAAAAAATATTGAAATTTCTGCCTTTCCGCTAGACCACAGAATAGAAACATATGCATATCTTTTTAAAGAAAAACCAAAAGAAAGGAATATAAAAAAAGAAACAATTAAAGAATATAATCTTAGTATAAAAGATATACTTAGTATAAAAAAAGGAAATGATTTTATTTCTAAAAGTGGGGTTCAAATTGAAAATTCTAAACTTAGCTTCCCTCCATACAGATCAAGGGCATACGCTTATTGTTCCGATACGAAATATAAAGAGAGCATTATAAAATACATAAAAAATATCGACATTTTATACCACGAAGCAACTTTTGCAAGAGATTTACATGAAACAGCGGAGATAACCAAGCATTCTACCTCTGAGGATGCTGCAAGAATTGCATTAAAAGCAAATGTTAAAAAGCTCATTATAGGTCATTTTTCTACAAGATACAAAAACACCGATATTATTCTTAAAGAAGCAAAAGCAATATTCCCAAACACTCAAGAAGCAAACGATGGTGATGAAATAATTATTCCTTTAATAAGGGAAGAATAATAATTTTTTTAATTTTATAATTTTATAAATAAAAACTTCAAAAATGAAACATTTAACATTAATTACAGTCGCAATTTTTATAGTAAGCAATATTTTTGCTCAAATAAAAATAGACAAATCTCAGTTTAAATCTTATGAACCAGGGTATTATCAAAACTCAATTCTTAAAGATGTAAGGAATGTAAATAAGAAACTGGAAAAAAAGGAACTTCATAAACGTTTCCAAATGGATCAGTCGGCTTATAATATTCCACTAAAAGTTAGTGATTATAAATCGGTATGGGCAAATCCTGTTATTTCACAAGGAAATGCCGGAACATGTTGGGCATTTTCAACAGTTTCATTTTTAGAATCCGAAGTATATAGGATTAACAAAAAGAAAGTAAAACTCTCGGAAATATACACAGCATATTGGGAGTATGTTGAAAAAGCAAAAGGTTTTGTAGAAACAAGAGGAAAGTCCTTGTTTTCAGAAGGTTCCGAAGGAAATGCAGTTACAAGAGTGTGGAAAAAGTATGGAACTGTTCCACAATCAGCATATACAGGACTTCTTCACGGAAGAAAATTTCATACACATTCAAAAATGTTCAAGGAAATGAATACATATCTTGAATCTTTAAAAGAAAGTAATGCTTGGAACGAAGACGAAGTTATTGAAACAATAAAAGGAATAATGAATTATTATATTGGAAAACCTCCTGTTAGTTTTACCGTTGACGGAAAAAAATATACACCCTTAACATATTTAAAAAACTATATTAAAATTAATCCTGATGATTATGTAGAAATTCTTTCATATAAACAAGCACCATATTGGAAAAAATGCGAATACAAAGTTCCTGATAACTGGTGGCATAATAAGGATTATTACAATGTTCCATTAGATGTTTTTATGAAAATAGTGAAAAAATCAATTAAAAACGGATATTCAATGAGTATTGGCGGTGATGTTTCGGAAGCGGGTTTTTTAAGAAGCACACAAGCAGCTATGATTCCTAATTTTGATATACCTTCTGAATACATTAATGAAGATTCAAGACAGTTTCGTTTTTCAAATAAAACAACAACCGATGACCATGGAATGCATCTTGTAGGATATACTGAAAAAGACGGTAATGATTGGTATTTAATTAAAGATTCTAGTTCCGGCTCACGTAATAATGATGAAAATGCTCCCGAATTTGGTTATTATTTCTTTCATGAAGACTATATTAAGCTGAAAATGATGGGATTTACAATACATAAAGATGCGGTTAAAGATATATTGAAAAAGTTTTAATCCTCAGAATGTTTTTTTTAGCGTGGCACGGATTGTACTACAATTATGTGAAGAAAGTTTATTTGTAACTCACATTTGCAAAATAAACTGTGCCACGCTTGAAAAAAAGTCATATTCAAAAAAATGTTATCAATATTAATTCCCATATATAATTTTGATGTTAGGAAATTTGTAAAAGAACTTCATTTGCAATGTAAAAATGCTAATGTTGAGTTTGAAATTATATTAGTTGATGATGCCTCCAAAAATAAAATTCAAGAATTAAATAAAGTTCTTGAAAAGTTGAAATTTGTTAATTATATTCAACTAAAAGAAAATATAGGACGTTCAAAAATTAGAAACCTATTGGCAGAAAAAGCTAAATATGAATATCTTCTTTTTGCTGATTGCGATACTTTTCCTAGTGATGAAAATTTCATAATCAGATATTTAGAAAATTGTAAAAATAATAAAGTTATTTGTGGAGGAATAACTTATTACGATAAAAAACCTGCTTCCCAAAAAGAGTATTTAAGATGGTTCTACGGAAAAAATAGAGAAGCAAGAAAAGCTGATGAAAGGAATTTGTATCCAAACAAGTCTTTTATGACAGGCAACTATTTGATTAGTAAGGTAATACAAGATAATGTTAAATTTAATGAAAAAATTTCTCAATACGGACACGAAGATACACTTTTCGGTATTGAACTTAAACGAAAAAATATTACTGTTCAACATATTGACAATCCCATTATTCATCTTGGATTAGAGAATTGCTCAGAATTTATCGATAAAACAAAAAGAAGTATTGAGAATTTGCTTTTTTTAACTGAAAATTTCACTTATTCTGAGCTTTATGAAGACATTAAATTGTTAAAAATATATAGAAAAACTGCCAAAATTTCATTTTTATTTAAATTATATTTTAAAATTTTCAGAAAAATAACTGAAAAAAATCTTTGCAGCAATTCCCCATCTCTCAAACTTTTTGATTTATATAAACTTGCATATTTACATACAATAAATATGAAGTAATTTTACTAAGAATGCAACTAAACGGCAAGCTTTTTTGTCATACAAACGTAATAAACCTAGATTTAAAAACGTTTATTAAATAAAGAAAAATGAAAATGAAACACCCACGACAAAGATTTTGACACCTAAGGGCATAACAATAATTCAGCACAATGATTACGTGCAGAAGAAAAGAAAGTGTTCCTATGTGCAGAGCAAAATAAATATTATCAACAATAAAAACATAATCAACTTATTCAATATCAATTAATTATAAGAATTTAGACACATGAAAAAAATAATTTTAATTACACTTTTTATAAGCACTCTAACTGCTTCAAATTTATTTGCCCAGTGGGGAAATAGTACGGGAACTTTAAGCTCAGGAAAGGAAGCTGAAGTTGTTTGGGATACAATGAATATTGATTTAGGCGAAATAAAACAATATAATCCGACAGATGTTGTTTTTAAGTTCACAAATAAAGGCGGGAAACCTATAATTATAACAAATGCAAAAGGCTCATGCGGTTGTACAGAAATTGAATATTCACGAAAACCAATTTTACCCGGCAAATCAACTGAAATTGTTGTTACTTATGATGCTGAAACCATAGGAGTTTTTAATAAAACGGTTACAATGACAATGAATATTGAAAAAAGTAGCCAAGTTCTTCATATTAAAGGAACGGTTATAAAATAAACCTTTTTATAGAAATTAAAGAAAACGGAGATACTCTCTTCGGATTTTTTTATTTAAAATTAATCAACAGGAGGCCAAATTGCATTTATTTCCGGATTGTCTGGAATATATACTATCCAAAGATAATCGTTTGGTCTTCTATATCTATTGTTTTTATTCCAAGCACCTGTTTTTTTTGCAGTAATAAGTTTACCTGATTCCGTTCTAAACTCATATTCTAACAACCAAGGATTTCTCCCATTTATTGATTGAGATGTGTCTTTATAAATATCAACTAAAACACCTTCAGCTTTTATACCGTTTTCTAATGCAAAAAGTTTTTTGTTTGCAGTTTTTAGTCCGTATCTCATAAGGAAAAATCCAACTATTGGAAAAATAATTGTCCAAAAAAACGGAACAGAAAAAAAAAACCTATTATGAAATGCACATTCTTATATTTTAGTTTTTTAATATACACTTTTGGAATTTCTCTTGGAACAGAACCGGGAGGCAACCCTTTGTCCATTCCTTCATTATTATGAGGTATTGCAGGTAATGGTCCTCCACAATTTACACAATTTGTTTCGTCAGTTACTCTATTTACTGTTGAACACCAAGGACAGTCTATTTGAATTTTTTCTTTTCTAATAGTTTTTAACTTTTTAGTGTTATTACCTAACATAAGCAATGTGTTGCAATTTGAGCAGGTATCTCTATCAAAGTTTTTTGTTCCGCATTTGTGGCAAAATATTTCCATAATTAGTTTTATTGAAGTTAATGAAGATTGTATTTAGTTGTTTAACAAAGATATAAATTTTTACCAATTTATTTTATCTAAACCTTTCAAAACCAAAAAATCATTAGTTTTACTAAAGTGCCTGTTCCCTAAAAAACCTTTATGAGCAGAAAAAGGGGAGGGGTGTGGCGATTCTAGAATAAAATGTTTTGATTTGTCAATAAGACATCCTTTTTTTTGTGCAAAAGAACCCCAAAGTAAAAAAACAAGATTTTCTTTTTCATCCGAAATTTTTTTAATGACAAAATCAGTAAAAGTTTCCCAGCCTTTTTTTTGGTGCGAAGCTGCCTGTTTTGCTCTAACTGTTAGAGTTGCATTTAGCATTAAAACACCTTGTTTTGCCCAATGAGAAATATTTCCTGTTTTAGGAATTTCTTTGCCAAGGTCATCATGTAACTCTTTATAAATATTTCGTAACGATGGAGGTGTCTTTACTCCATCTTTAACAGAAAAACATAAGCCATGTGCTTGTCCTTCACCATGATATGGGTCTTGTCCAATTATTATAACTTTAAGATTGTTAAAGGAGCAAAGATTAAAAGCATTAAAAATTTCATAGTCTGGAGGATATATTTTTTGTGTTTTATATTCTTGTTTTATAAAATCAATAAGTTGTATAAAATATTCTTTCTCAAATTCATCTTGTAAAATATTTTTCCAAGATTTACTAATTTTAAAATTCATGATTTATAGAAATTTTATTAGTAAAATAAGAAAATTATCTTTTCTTAAACAATTTTAATAAGGGTTTTATGTAATCCTCTCCTGTTTTTATTCGTTGGCTGTCAACACCTGTTTTGTCAAAAATTTCTTTTGTTTTTAAATAAAAAGAATGTCTATCTTTTTCAAATTTATTTCTGAATTTTTTAGAAGAAGTATCAATCCAAAGCTCTTTTTTTGTTTCAGCATCGTGTATTTTTAATAAACCTATATTTGGAAGTTTATATTCTTTCTCATCATAAATATGTAAGGCAACAATATCGTGTTTGTGGTTTGCAATTCGCAATGCTTTCTGAAAATTATTATCAAAAAAATCTGAAATTATAAATGCGGTGCTTCTCTTTTTTATTGTATTTGTGAAATATCGTAATGCTTCAGAAATATCTGTGCCTGAGCCTTTTGGTTTGCAATCTATAAGCTCTCTTATAATTCTTAAAATATGAGATTTTCCATTTTTTGGAGGAATAAATTTCTCAATTTTATCACTAAAAAATATTACTCCAACTTTATCATTATTTTGGATTGCAGAAAAAGAAAGCACAGCTGCAAGTTCTGTAATAAGTTCTTTTTTAAACATTTGTTTTGTGCCGAACAGTTGCGATGCACTTGTGTCAATTAGCAACATTACTGTAAGTTCTCTTTCTTCTTCAAAAGTTTTAATGTAGGCTTTATCGTATCTTGCAGTTACGTTCCAATCAATGTTTCTAACATCGTCTCCATACTGGTATTCGCGCACTTCGCTAAAAGTCATTCCTCTTCCTTTGAATGCACTATGATATTCTCCCGCAAAAATTTGTTTTGACAAACCTTTTGTTTTAATTTCTATTTTTCTTACTTTTTTTAATAGTTCTTTTGTGTCCAATTTTATTAAATTTTAATACTTTTTATTTTATAATTTTATCGTTTAGTTTTCTCTCAAACATAAATTTATTGTAAAAAAAACTAATTCCAATAACAAATATAATTGCAATTATTCCCATAGATGCATCAAAAAAACGAGGCAATGAAAGTGCAAATCTTATAAGAATTGTTGCCAAAGCAAATGCTGTATTTCGGAAAACTACACAATATAAATGACTGTATCTCAGGGCAATAATTACAACTAAGATGTCAGTAAATATTAATGCAGTATAAAACATTTGAAAAAAACGAAATGTTTGTCTGTGTGAAATGTAAAGTGTTACATCATAAATTCCAATACTTATAAAAGTTAAAATCATAATTAGTGCAAGAGCTTTTTTTGCCGTTATAAAACTTTTATTTTCTTTTTCGCTGTTTGTTATTTTTCGGTGCTTTTGCATTTTAGTAAAAACTAAAACTCCTGCAAAAATTATTAAAGCTCCAAAAATATCAGATAATAAATGACTTGCCGGAATACTTACGTTCTCTATTTCAATAGGAAGTTTTATATATGAAAATTCTTTGAAACCTTGCCTCAAAAGTATTAAAGAAAAAATTTCAAATTGTTTTGCAATTGAATCCGTAATTGATTGAGGAAGAACAAGAACCATTTCAATAATTTCAACTGCAAGAAGTAGCATAAAAACAATTTCAACAGCAAAAAAGTAATTATGTGAAAACTGATTTGATAGTATTTTTGGTAATGTAAATATGTTATTTAGGAATATCAAAAATAATGAGAAAAGAAAAATCAATACCAAAGATGTACTAATTGCCTTGAAACTTTTTACGCTTTCAATATTTTGATATAAAGTATCAAAGATTTTATCTGTTATTTTTAATATTTTATTTTTCATCTGATTATAATTTTATTAAAAATAAATGTAAAGATTAAGTATTATTTTTATAATTAAAAACAGGATTAGCATAAATTTTTAAAAATAAATCATTTGCTTGTTCAGATGTATTATCAATTTTTAAAAGTTGATTTTTCATATATTTTAAAAAATAATCTTTTTCTTTTTGAGAATAAAATTCTGAAAATTCGTCTGAATTATTGAGTAAATCAGCAGCGATGTAATTGTTTTCCCAAAGTTTATAATTTCTATATATTTGTGTATCAATTATTTTCGCTATTTTATTTATTTTTTCATTAGTTCTTTTTATTCTTTCAGTTCCTTTAAGTTTTTCATTTATAACTTTTCCAATAGAAAAATTAATCCTTCCTTTTTTACTATTAACTCCATCGATTATACTATTAATGTCTTCATTATTAGTCTTTTGGTATTTTTTGTCTTGTAGTAATTCTTTAACCTTAAGATGGTCATTTGGTTCAAATTCATAAGAAACAGAAATAGGAATAATATTGATGTCTTTTAAATTATCTTCTAATGTTTTTGTGCCGGAAGAATTTAACATTTTAATAATGCCGGATTGAGTTTTGTCAAAACCATCTTTTGTTCTACCTCCTCTTTGTGCAATCCAAACTGATTGTCTCTTATTAAAAATTGTGTATCTTATATATTCTGAAAGTTGTAAAGTTCTTTTTAACAATTCTTTTGGTGTACCTTTTCTGTACACTTTAAACATCTTGTTAATTTTTCCTATATCATAAACTAACTTATCTGTCATTAAATTGCTACCAAAAGTTATTTCTGTTGTGTCAAAACCTTCATCAACTAAAATAATTTGTAAAATTGAAGCATCTAAAAAAATATCTCTATGATTTGAAACAAAAACATAATTTTTTTCTTTATCAATATTTTCAATTCCAGAATAAGAAAGACCTGTTGAAGTTTGCTTAATAATTTTATGAATAATATTGTGCATTATTTTAATCTGAAAATCGTTTATTGAAGATATTGAACTCATAAAAGTCTGATAATCAGAATTGTTAAATTCAGGATAAAAATATTTAATAACTTTTTTAAATTTTTCATCTTTACTTATTCGAGAAATTGCAGCTTTTGCTTCAGTTTCATTATAAGGTCTGAATTCTTCGAAGAAGTCTGTAAACTTTATTGTTTGCATTTAGTTATATGTTTTTTTAATAGAAAAGGTTAATCTCTAACTTGATTTTTGCAAAGTTAAAAATTTCTATTACTTTTAATAGTATTTCTCTTTTTACACAATAAAATGTATTTTTGTAAGTATTTATACTTAAAAATGAAAAAACAGATATCACTTATTTTATTATTATTCTTTTTATTTAGTTTTCAATTATTTAGTCAATTAAATACCGGAGGTTTACCTATAAGTTTTACTGAAAAAAAAATAAAAAAAGAAATTCCTCAATTTAAATTA
>CAMZKV010000084.1 GCA_947311445.1 uncultured Chlorobiota bacterium
AATAGCTTCTTGTGATTTTATTGTAAAATTATTTAAGTTCATATTTATATTATTTTTGTAGACACGCATTAGTCCGATAGGACAATGTAGCGTCAAATTAGTTTATAATCTTTTTATTGAAATTGTTTCTTGCAAATATACGACCTATCTTAAAAGCGGAAAATGTGTCATGCGAAAAATGTTATTGTGCGACAAAATGTCTGATTATTAGATGCTTACTGTCATTATTGTCTTCTTTTTTTACATTTAGAAAAAAAAACATATCTTTAAAGTCTAAATTAAAAAAAAATGACAGGTTTAAAAATAAGTGAACTTATTGAAAATAATGAAGATTGGATTAAAGAAAAGCTAAAAACTGATAAGAATTATTTTACGAAACTTTCAAAAGGACAAAATCCAAGATATTTAATGATAAGTTGTTCCGATAGTAGAGTTCCTTTAAATTCGATGCTAAAAGCAGAACCAGGTGAAATTTTTATTCATAGAAATATTGCAAACCAAATAAATATGACTGATATAAATTTTTTATCAGTTTTGGAATATTCTATTGAGCATCTTTTTATAAAACATATTATTGTTGTTGGACATTATAGTTGCGGAGGCATTGCCGCTGCTGTTGATGGAGTTGACCAAGGACTTGTTGAAAATTGGATAACTCCCGTAAATGATATTTACAATAAACATAATGAAGAACTTTCTAAAATAAAAGACACGCAAAAAAGAATGGACAGGCTTTCTGAAATAAATGTTTTGGAGCAAGCAAAAAATTTAATTAAAATACCAATTTATCAAAGAGCATTAAAAAGAAAAAAATACCCTATGCTTCATGCATGGATTTTCGATATTTACACAGGGAAAATAATTCAACAAGATTTATGCTTTAATGAATTTATTCAAAACGGCTTACTTCCAGAAGACTATGTATCATATTTTGAAGATAATTTGTTATAGATTATGTTGTTACGATACCATGCAGGATTAGAAACAGAGGAAGTTAAAAACTTTTAATATTATTTTTTTTT
The DNA here is from genome assembly GCA_947311445.1 of uncultured Chlorobiota bacterium. Classification (GTDB taxonomy): domain Bacteria; phylum Bacteroidota; class Bacteroidia; order Bacteroidales; family JAADGE01; genus JAADGE01. The sequence continues at coordinate 1,023 of CAMZKV010000084.1, forward strand.
AACTAACTTTTTAGTGATTAATATACAAAAAATAAAATTACTAATTATGAAATACTCAAAACAAATAATTATTACGTTTTTCTCAATACTTTTTTCAACAAGTATTTTTGCCCAAGAAAATAAAGGAATTGATTTTGAAAAACTTGACCAATACCTTAATAAAGCATTAACAGAATGGGGAATACCCGGAATGGCAGTTGCAGTAGTTCAAGGCGATAGTATTGCTTTTGCAAAAGGATATGGCGTAAAAGAATTCGGTAAAAAAGGAAAAGTAAATTCAAAAACACTTTTTGCAGTTGCATCAAACACAAAATCTTTTACATCGGCAGCCCTTTCGCAATTGGTTGCAGAGGGTAAAATAAATTGGGATGATAAAGTTGTTGATTATCTCCCTTATTTTAAACTTTATAACAATTATGTAACAGGCGAAATGACAATTAGAGATTTGCTTTGCCATCGTTCAGGATTAAAAACTTTCAGTGGCGATTTGCTTTGGTACGAAACAAACTATTCAACAGAAGAAGTAATTAAAAGAGCAAGATTTTTAAAACCTGAATATGGTTTCAGAACACATTTTGGATATTCAAATATTATGTTTTCGGCAGCTGGGCAAATTATTCCTGCAGTAACGGGAGTTCAGTGGAAAGATTATGTTAGAAATCACTTTTTTAAACCATTAGGAATGAATTATTCTTTACTTTCAGTTCCAGAAATTAAACCTAATATGAATATTGCAATGCCACATCATACAGCTTCTGATATAAAACCTTTACCAATAAAATATATGCAATGGGACAATGTTGCACCAGCAGCAGCAATAATTTCAAATGTTGAAGATATGAGCCAATGGCTTATATTACAGATGAATAGTGGGGTTTATAAAGGCGATACAATTCTTAATGCAAAGGAAGTTTGGGAAATGCACTCAACTCAAACACCAGATAATTCAAGCGAAGCATGGTTAAAATATTTTCCTACAAAACATTTTAGTACGTATGGGCTTGCTTGGTCATTGTTTGATTTTAAAGGGGTTAAAGTTGTAAATCATGGAGGTGGTGCCGATGGAATGATTTCTCAAACAATGTTTGTACCAGAAGAAAAATTTGGAATTGTAGTTCTTACAAATAGCATAAATTACTTGCCCTCTGCAATGATGTATTATATTATTGAAGATTACTTTGGAGATACAAGCAAAGATTGGAGTGAGTTTTATAAAATGGTTTATGATTACGGACAAAAGATGCATAAAAAAGAAGAAGATAATAAAATAAAAAACAGAGTTTTAAATACAAAACCAAGTTTAAAATTAGAAGATTATAGTGGAACTTATGGCGGAGATTTGTATGGAAATGCAGAAGTTACTTTAAAAGATGGGCATCTTGTTTTAGATTTTCTTCCATCCGATGTATTAATTGGAGATTTATCTCATTGGCATTATGATACTTTTGAAATTAAATTACAAAACTCTCCAACACTTCCAAAAGGAACTGTACAATTTATTATTGGTGCAGATGGCAAAGTTGAGGAATTAAAAATTGATATTCCAAATCCTGATTTCTTTTTTGATGAATTGGAATTTAAGAAGTTAAAATAAAATTTAACGTTAAATTATAATTAAACTAAAAAAAGACAGATAAAATTTATTTTATCTGTCTTTTTTATATTTATAAAAGATTAAATTTAAAATCTTCTTTCTTTAATTCTAGCTTTTTTACCAGTTAGTTTTCTTAAATAGAAAATTCTTGCTCTTCTTACTTTACCTTTTTTATTAACAGTAATTTTGTCAATTGAAGGCGAAAACAATGGAAATATTCTTTCAACTCCAATACCTCCTGTAGTTTTTCTTACTGTAAATGTCTTTGTGGTTCCTTCGCCCTTTCTTTGAATAACAATACCTCTGTAATCTTGAATTCTTTCTTTTTCTCCCTCTTTAATTTTGTAACTTACTGTAATAGTATCACCGGCACCAAATTCTGGGAAATCTAATTCTTTTGCAAAAGCACTTTCAACAACTTTTAAAAAATCCATTATTATATTATTTTTATATTATTATTTTTATGAAGAATGCAAAATTAGAAATATTTCTTTTAAATACAATTTTTTTAAAAAAGATTTATTAAAATTTCAATTTATTTCATTTTTTATAAAAAATACTTTAAAAACATATATAAGATTGTATATATTTACAAGTATATTTTTAAATTTGCCTTTTATAAGAAATCACAAAATTTGAAATAAAAATTCAATTTAAAATTATTATGGCTAAAAAAATAATTGAAGTTGACGAAGTCGTTATAAAATTTGCCGGAGACTCCGGAGACGGTATGCAACTTACGGGAACCCAGTTCTCCAATACATCTGCACTTATAGGTGATGATGTATCAACTTTTCCTGATTATCCTGCAGAAATAAGAGCACCTCAAGGAACAGTAGGGGGAGTTTCAGGATTTCAACTACATTTTGGAAAAATTATAGAAAATCCTGGAGATTTTTGCGATGTATTAGTGGCAATGAATCCGGCAGCTTTAAAAGCAAATATACGCTGGGTAAAAGATGGAGGTACAATTATTATAGATACTGATGCTTTTACTGATAAGAACTTCAAAAAAGCAGGCTGTTTACAAGATAAATTAAAAGAAATTTATGAAGATTTTAATGTAATTCAAGCTCCTGTAACTTCTTTAACAAAAGAAGCACTGGTAGAAACAGGTCTAGATTCTAAAAGTATGGCAAGAAGTAAAAATATGTTTACTCTTGGAATGGTTTACTGTATTTTTGATAGACCTTTGGATCATACAGAAAAGTTCTTTGATAAAAAATTTGGAAAAAAACCACAGGTTGCAGATGCAAATAAAAAAGCATTACGTGCAGGATTTAATTATGCTGTAACAATTCATGCAATGCCTTCATTTAGAGTTCATCATTCGGATACAATTGAAAAAGGAAGGTATAGAAATATGAATGGAAATACTGCAACAGCATGGGGATTGCTTGCAGCTGCCGAAAAAGCAAATTTACCCTTCTTTTTAGGTTCCTATCCTATTACACCGGCAACAGAGGTTCTAATTGAAATTGCAAAAAGAAGAGATCTTGGTGCAAAATCATTTCAAGCAGAAGATGAAATAGGTGGTATTGTAACTTCAATAGGAGCATCGTTTGCAGGACATCTTGCTGCAACATCTACTTCTGGACCCGGTTTAGCTCTAAAATCAGAAGCAATTGGTTTAGCCGTAATTACAGAACTACCACTTGTAATTGTAAATGTTCAAAGAGGTGGACCTTCAACTGGTTTACCAACAAAAACTGAGCAAGCAGATTTATTTCAAGCACTTTATGGAAGAAACGGAGAAAGCCCTGTTCCTGTTATTGCTGCAAGCACACCATCTAATTGTTTTGATTATGCTTTTGAGGCATCAAAAATTGCATTAGAACACATGACCCCTGTTTTATTATTAACAGACGGCTTTCTTGCAAATGGGACAGAGCCATGGAAAATTCCTTTAATGAAAGATATGCCTGAAATAAAACATAAAGTAAAAGCAGCAGAAGATGGTGAATATATGCCATATAAAAGAGATGCAAATTTGGTTAGAGAATGGGCGATACCCGGCACAAAAGGATATGAACATAGAGTTGGAGGACTTGAAAAAATGGATTTAACAGGAAATGTTTCTTATGTTCCTGAAAACCATGAATTAATGACTAAATATAGAGAAAATAAAGTTAAAAATTTAGAAAATATCTTTCCTGGTCTTCAAGTTGAAGGAGATGAAAATGCCGATTTATTGGTTATTGGATGGGGAAGTACATACGGTCATATTACAACAGCAATAAGAGAATTAAATTCAGAAGGTATAAAAGTTGCTCATGCACACTTTAACTATATAAATCCTCTTCCTAAGAATACAAAAGAAGTTTTAGGAAGATATAAAAAACATTTAGTTTGTGAAATAAATTTAGGGCAATTTGCAGGTTATCTTGAAATGAACCACCCTGAATTTGATTTTAAAAAATTCAATAAAATGCAAGGATTACCATTTACGGTAGTAGAATTAAAAGAAAAATTTACACAATTAATTGAAAATAAATAGTCATGGGCGATACAAAATATACATTCAAAGATTTTAAAAGCGATCAAGAAAATAGATGGTGTCCCGGTTGTGGTGATACTGCAATATTAATGTCAGTACAAAAAGCTATGGCTGAGCTTGACCACGAAAAAGAAGATTATGCAATAGTTTCTGGAATAGGGTGTTCATCAAGATTTCCATATTATATGAACACATATGGGTTTCATGGAATACATGGACGTGCCGGAGTTTTGGCTTCTGGTGTAAAAGTTGCAAATCCTAAATTAAGTGTTTGGCAAATTACAGGAGATGGTGATGCATTAGCAATTGGAGGAAACCATTTTATTCATGAAATTAGAAGAAATGTAAATATTAATATTTTACTTTTTAATAATCAAATTTATGGATTAACAAAAGGACAGTATTCTCCAACTTCTTTATTTGGGCAAATTACAAAATCTTCTCCTTTTGGTACAATTGAAAAACCATTTAACCCGGGAGAGCTAGTTCTTGGAGCACATGGTAAGTTTTTTGCACGTTCAATAGATTCAAAGGTAAAAGAAACAACAAATATTTTAATTCAAGCAGATAAGCATGTTGGAGCTGCTGTTGTAGAAATATTACAAAACTGTGTGATTTTTAATCATGGAGCTTTCAATGATATAACCTCAAAAGAAACAAGAGATGATAATCAAATTTGGTTAGAGCACGGAAAACCAATGCTTTTTGGAAAAGATAAAAAGAAAGGTTTGATTTTAGATGGTTTTAGTTTGAAAGTTGTAAAAATTGGTGAAGATGGAATTTCTGAAGCAGATATTTTAGTTCATAATGCACATGAAGAAACTCCATATTTGCATTTGGCATTAATAAATATGTCTTTAGCCGATGGATATCCTGTTGCATTTGGAATAATAAGACAAGTTAAATCTCCATCTTATGAGAATTTACTTGAGCAACAAATTAAAGATGTTCAAGCAAAATCTAAAATTAAAAATATGGATGATTTATTAAACAGTGGAAGCACTTGGGTAGTTGAGTAATAGAATATTTGTAAATATTTTAAAAAAAAGGGATTGATAAACAATCCCTTTTTTTATGTTTTTAGAACTTCTCGTCGTATTTTGTCCATAAAAAGTCTCCTAAGTCCCATGCTTTTTTCACAACAGCTTTTCCTTGTTCTAGAGTATAATTTGTTATAAATTGTTTTCTTTTTGTAATGTTTTTAATGTTAATTGCTTGTTTCTCAAAATCTTTCTGTTTTTCAAACAATTTTGTTTGCATAGGTTTCCAAACTGCATCAACATCATGTCGCATATCTCCCCAACGCTGTGCAGTTAAAGTGCCGAGTCTGTTAAAAGCCCACCATGCAGATTTTCTTGTAAAACCATTAATTCTGCCGGGTGTTTTGTATGATTTTGGCAAATTTGTAGTTCCTGCATAAACAGGTATATATATTGATGTTGCAATGTTATCTTGTGCAAGCCAAAGCACTCCTCCAATTTCATCAGGTAACCAATTTCTTAATTGAATTATTGTTCCGTACATTGTGTACCATCTTGCAATTGTTCTTTCTCCTAAAAATTCAATATGTCCATCTTTTGAGACATGAAACCATCCACCATTAACATTGCTAATTTTTAATTGGTCATAGGGTAAAAATGGATTTGCAAGGGGCGATATTTTTTTCTTTCCATTTTGGTCATAAGTTATAATGTTTCTTGTCATATCATAAGGTGTGCCCTCATAATAATCCTTAAAAACATTTACAATATCTTGCAAATTTATTTTTTCATCAGGTTTAACCGAAAAAGGATAGTTTTCATCTTCAGGATGTAAATTTAATGATGGTGCAAAAAGACTTAAAACACGCCATTCTCTACGACGTGCTGCAACAGATTTCCTGCTTTTTGGTGCATAAGCATAGCAAAATTCAAAATCATTTTTATTTCCGTTCCACCAATTATTTTCTTTTGCAAGAGAATAAATATTTTCAGAAGTCATAAAGAAGTCTTTATTAGTTTCATTAATTTTTCGTATTCTACTTGCATTTGCATTAACCGAAACTTCATCGTCGGGTACGCGTTGAGCAACCCAAACAGCACCTTTTTTGCCTTTACCGGGTCCTAGAATTTCAAAATGCCAAACTTCATTTTTATCAGCAATAGTTAGGCATTCTCCTTCGTCAATCCAACCATATTTTTTTGTAAGCTCCCCTGCGGTTTGTATTGCACCCCTTGCAGTTGTGCATCTTTCAAGAAGTAACTGGCATAATCTTTGGCAATCAATTAAACCATTATCTGAAACCAATTCAGGTCTTCCTCCAAAAGTAGATTCGCCAATGGCAAGTTGATGTTCATTCATTGAAGGATAGGCAGTATTTACAAATTGGTATGTATGTTTAATTTGCGGAATACTACCAATTGGTGTATGTTTATATGTTTTCATTGCAAAACTGTCAAGGCTTGTTCTTTTATACATGGTTTCTCTTGCCCCTTTTTTATGGTTTTTTGCAGGAATAATATCCATCCAAGAGCGAGTTTTATGGCTGTCGTCAGTATGTGAAGTTATAACAGAACCATCAGTTGTTGCTAATTTACCTACGGTAATTGTTGTGCATCCTTCTGGAACATCGCCTTGCCAATCGCTTTTGTCTTGGGCAAAAATATTAGATGTTAAAAATAAAATAGCGATTAATTTTAATAGTTTTTTCATGTATCTAAAGTTTTATAATTAATTTATATTGAGTAAGTTAAATTAATATTTGTAATAGTTGTGCTGTTCTGCACATATGAATACTTGCTTTCTTATGCAAGTAATTTGTATGCTCTGTTATAGTCATGCCTTTTGTTGTCAAAATTTTTGTCGTGGGTGTTTCATTTATTTGTTTTTTTTAAGCAAACAAATCTAATGTTTTTTGTTTACTTAATTATACATTTTCATAAAAAATGGTTAACTCAATTGTTTATTCAAAAGATATTATTTAAAGTTAAAAGTTTGAAAGCATAAAGTTAAAAGCTAATTTGTATTTATAATGATTTTTTTCCTTATTGTATTTTTTTAACATTTTAAAGCAAAAAAAATATCCTCTTTTTTCTAATTTGAAATAAATCTAGGAAATAAACTTTATAAATTTAGCAAGTTTGTTTGAAGATGTCTTATAAAAAGTGTTTCTTTGAAATTCAAAAAATAAATTTAATGGAAGCATATCACCTAATTAAAAATGGAAGTTCAAAAACAGCTTTTGAATTAAGAGAAATAAATTTAGAGGAACCAACTAAAAATCAAGTTCAAATTGAAGTTGAAGTATTCGGACTAAACTTTGCCGATGTTATGGCAAGGCTTGGCTATTATAAGGCATGCCCGCCACTTCCAACTGTTATTGGCTATGATGTTGTTGGACGAATTACAAAACTTGGCAATCAAGTAAAAGACTTTAAAGTCGGGCAAAGAGTTACTGCATTAACACGTTTTGGTGCTTATTCAACACATGTAAATACAAGTTACTATGGAGTTGTTCCTATTGAAGAAGATACCGATGCTGCAACTGCAACTGCACTGGCAACACAATACTCAACAGCCTATTATGCAGCTGAATACAGTATGAACTTACGTAAAGGAGAAAAAGTTTTAATACAAGCAGCCGCAGGTGGAGTTGGAACAGCTTTGGTGCAACTTGCAAAAAGAAAGGGCTGTATTATTTATGGTACTGCCGGTTCAGAAGAGAAGTTAAAATATCTTCAAAAGCAAGGAGTGGATTTTCCCATAAATTATAAAGAGAATGATTTTTATGAATACATTAAGCAACAAAAAGGCGATAAAAGTATTGATGTAATATTTGATTCTATAGGTGGAAATTATGTAAAAAAAGCTTTGAAACTTCTTGCTCCAGGAGGAAGACTTGCAATGTACGGTGCTGCACAAATTGCCGGTGATACTGATAAGAAAAGTTTGTACAGACAATTAAAAACTTTGTTTGGATTTGGAAAATACAGACCTACTCAATTTTTTGGAAATTCGCAAGCAATAATTGGTGTTAATATGTTACAAATTGGTGATTATAAGCCATATATATTAAAAGAATGTATGACAGAAGTTGTTGAATTGTACAAAAAAGGAGAAATAAAACCAGTAGTAAGCAAAGTCTTTTATGCAAAAGATTTGGCAGAAGCTCATGAATATCTTCAAAAAAGAAAATCTGTTGGAAAGCTTGTTTGTAAATGGTAGTTTTTTATATTTGCATCTTATTTAGAAACGTTTTAAATTAAAAATATGAAACACCCATTATAAATGCCTAACATCCATAGGAATGTTTAATGCTGTTTCATAAAAAATATAGAATAAAAAAGGCTCACATACGTGTGTTCCAATGTGCAGAGTAAAAAACTTATTAAAAAATAAAAATACACGCAACTTATTATATATAAATTAATTATACAATTTTAGACACATGAAAAAAACTATATTGCTTTGGGTTTTAGCATTAATAATTATGATTGGTGCACGAGTATATCAAAAAATGACAGGTCCTACCTACCCAAAAAGAACAAGTATTACATTAAATGATAAAAAATACGATTTAAAATTATTGCGAAGTCATGGAGGCAATGATGATGCTACAATTACGCTAGATATTGATGATGCAAATGTTAATGCCTATTTATATTTTAAAAACTATCCTCCAAAACCGGAAGAAGATTGGACTAAAAAAACTTTCAAGCATGAAACAATTGATGGTGAAAAAGTTATGACTACAAAATTACCGCATCAGCCACCTGCCGGTAAACTTTTATACAATATTGTTATTGAAAATAATGGAAAAAAACAATTCCTTTACAAAGAAGAACCAATTGTAATAAGATTTAAAGGAGGAGTTCCGAATTATATTTTGTTGCCTCATATTTTCTTTATGTTTTTTGCGATGCTTCTTGCAAATTTAACAGGTCTTTTTGCAATTTTTAAAATGCCAAATTTAAAATTATACACAGTTATAACCTTAATATTAATGACAATAGGAGGAATGATACTAGGACCCATTGTGCAAAAATTTGCATTCTTAGAATATTGGGCAGGAGTTCCTTTTGGTTGGGATTTGACTGATAATAAGCTACTTATAGGTTTTATTGCATGGTTAATTGCTTTTTTAATGAATATAAAAAAAGAGAACAGAACATCTGTAATTATAGCAGCAATTGTAACCTTAATAATATTTTCAATACCTCACAGTATGTTTGGCTCAGAACTTAACAGAGAAACAGGAAAAGTTATACAAGGTTTTATTCAATTCTATTTTTAAAAAATGAGAAAATAAAACCATGTCAGGATTTTTTTATTCCTTACAGCGGTTTCATTATAAAAACATAAAACTTAAAATGAAATACCCAGATTTTTTCAATAAAGTAAAAACAATAAAGTTAAAAGATGAATTATCCAATTTTTTAGGAACATTTGAAGATGGAATTGTAGAATATAATTATACTGAAGTTGTAAAAGCTGCTGGGCATAGTTGCCCAACTGTTGCAGGTGCATATATGATGTGTGCAAAAGCACTTGAGAAACTTTACCCTTCATGTCTTCCTGTGCGAGGGCAAATTAAAGTTGAATTTAAAAATACAATTGATGAGGGGGTAACAGGTGTTATTTCAAATGTTATAAGCCACATAACAGGAGCAACAAAAGAAACAGGTTTTAAAGGAATAGCAGGTAAATTTGTTAGGCATTCATTATTAGAATATGATGCAGATATTGATGGTTTAATACGATTTACTAGGCTTGATAATTATGAAGTTGTTGATTTAACTTATAATCCAATTGTTCCTCCAAAACAAGAAATGCAAGAATTAATGCAAAAAAGCATCTCGGGACAAGCAACTTATTTAGAGAAAGTTACATTTGGAGAGCTTTGGCAAGAAAGAGTTAAAGAAATATTGATTGATAATTTTGATAATCCTGATGTCGTAATTTTTGTGTAAAAGAATCAATTTTGTTGAATACATTAAAAAATTAAAAAAAAACTTATTCTACAGACTTTAAATTGATAAAATTTTTACTAAAAACTCTTAAACATTCTTGCCTGAGAAAAACCGGGAGCATTAATATTCAAATCTAAAAAATACCCAAATGGTGTTTGAGCTGTTTCGTAATTTGCGTTTTTTAATCTTTTTTCAGCCAAATCAAATATTTCTTTTGTAAATTCAGGAGATGCCTTGCTTTCAGAAAGATGTGCAAAAGAATGTAAAACAATAAAATTTGTTTCGTTTTTTCTTGCTCCCCATTTTAAATTTTTAACTAAGTTTTTTTCAACTTTTAAAACAGCTTTTTCAGTATCATGTTCTTCAACTTGAATAAAACCTACGAGAGCATTTTTAAACGTTTTGCTTTCTGTATGTTCTTTAAAATTTTCTAAAGTTTTTATTGTTGGAGTGTAAGAAAACTCTTTAACGTATATCATTAATAACTTCATAATTAATAAATTTGATTTTAACTTGCTTTATCATTAGTATTTCTATGGCAAACTCATATTCTTATTTTCAACATATTTATTCAAATCAACTAAACCTGATGCAAAAATGTAAGACTTAATACATAAAGTGGGTTTATAATGTTTTCAAAAATGATAAAAATTTCATATTCTTGCAAATAAAATATAATAAAGATAAATGCTTCAAATAGAAAATACAATTATTTCTGATGATGTTATTGAAAAAAAGTTTGCTTGCAACTTGAAAGTTTGTAAGGGAATTTGCTGTGTTGAAGGAGACTCCGGTGCACCATTAGAAACAGATGAACTTGAACTTCTTGAAAAAGAGTATCATAAAATTAAAGAATTTTTAAGACCCGAAGGAATAAAAGCCATTGAAAAAAAAGGTTTGTATTATGTTGATGAAGAATTAGATTATGTAACAACATTAGTTGACGGAAAAGAATGTGCATATACCGTTTTTGATACCGACGGAATAGCATCTTGCGGTATTGAAAAAGCATATTTAGCTGGAAAAATAAAATTCAGAAAACCATTGTCTTGTTGGTTATATCCTGTTAGAACTAAAGATATAAGCGATTTAAAAGCAGTAAACTATGATGTTTGGGATATTTGTAAATCAGCTGTTTTATTTGGAGAGAAACATAATGTTTTTGTGTATAAATTCTTAAAAGAACCTTTGATTAAAAAATTTGGAAAAGAATGGTATAAACAACTTAAATATTATGCAGATTTTTCAAATAAAAAATAGTATTTTTGCGTTACGAATTGATAATAGAATTTTTAAAAATATAAACATACTGTAATAATGAAAGATTTAAAAAAATACATTGAGGATAATAAAGACCGTTTTTTAGAAGAATTATTTGAATTAATTAGAATACCTTCAATTAGTTCTCTTGAAGAGCATAAAGAAGATATGTACAAAGCTGCAGAATATTGGAAAAAAACAATGTTAGATGCAGGCGCGGACAAGGCTCAAGTTATGGAAACAGAAGGAAATCCTGTAACTTATGGTGAAAAAATAATTGATTCTTCATTACCTACTGTTTTAGTTTATGCACATATGGACGTTATGCCTGTTGACCCTATTGATTTATGGGATAGTCCACCTTTTGAACCAGAAGTTAGAGATGGGAAGATATATGCAAGAGGAGCTGATGATGATAAAGGACAGGGATTTATGCATGCAAAAGCATTTGAATACATGGTAAAAACAAACCAATTACCATGTAATGTTAAATTTATTATTGAAGGAGAAGAAGAAATAGGTTCTCCAAATCTTCGTAAATTTATGGAAAACAATAAAGACCTATTAAAAGCTGATGTAATTTTAGTTTCTGATACAGGAATGATTGCTCCTGATATTCCATCAATTACAACAGGTTTGAGAGGTTTAAGCTATATGGAAGTTGAAGTTACAGGACCAAATAAAGATTTGCATTCAGGATTATTTGGAGGAGCAGTTGCAAACCCAGCTAATGTTCTTTCAAAAATGCTTGCAAGTCTTGTTGACGATGACGGCAAAATTACAGTAAAAGGATTTTACGATGATGTAATTGAAGTTTCAGATGCTGAAAGAGCAGAAATGGCAAAAGCACCTTTTGATGAAATTGAATACAAAAAAGCACTTGATATTGATGTGCTTGATGGTGAAAAAGGATACTCAACAAATGAAAGAACAGGAATAAGACCTGCATTGGACATTAACGGAATTTGGGCTGGATATACAGGCGAAGGTGCTAAAACTGTTATACCTTCAAAAGCATATGCGAAAGTTTCAATGCGACTGGTTCCTAATCAAGACAATATTAAAATCAGTAAATTGTTTGAAGAACACTTTTTAGCAATTGCACCAAAAACAGTTAAAGTAAAAGTTTCAGCACTTCACGGTGGGCAAGGCTATGTTTCACCTATTGATATAACCGGATATAAAGCGGCAGAAAAAGCATATACAGATGTTTTTGGAAAAAAACCTGTTCCTGTTAGAAGTGGCGGAAGCATTCCTATTATCTCAACCTTTGAAGAAGTACTTGGAATAAAAACAATTTTAATGGGATTTGGATTAGAAAGTAATGCAATACATTCTCCAAATGAAAATAATCCTTTAGAAATGTTTTATAAAGGAATTGAAACAATTCCGTTATTTTATAAATATTATGCTGAATTAATGAAATAAAAATTGCAACTATTTTAATTTATAACATCCTAAATCCAAAGTTATGAAAAACGAATATTATTGTCCGCATTGCAAAACTGCTTTAAAAGTAAATAATCATATTATTTTAACGGCAAAGATTGATAAACAAGGTGGTTTAATATTGTTTTAACCGTAACTATCTGATTTTAAAATTGTTAAGCATATTAATTGTAAATTTGAAGAAAATACATATGTTGATTTTTTATGCCCTGTTTGTCATAAAAAATTAAGAACTAAGAATGAAAACCTTGCTGAAATTTTATTAATTGATTCTGAAAAAGATGAATATAAAATTTTATTTTCTGAAATTATCGGAGAACAAGCAACATATAAAATTAAAGCAGGAAAAGTTTACAGTGCTTTTGGTGAAGACCAAGCCAAATACATCAATCATTTCGGTAAAGGACAGGATTATTAGTTAATAAAAAATAAATAATATAATATGAAATATAGAGTAACAATAATACTAATATTATTCAGCATAAGTATATTTGCACAAAATGGAGTTCCTAATGATGCAATTGTTGTTTTTACAGGAAACGGAAGTATCAGAACATCGAATTTTAAATCGAAACCCAAAAGCATTGAAGGTTCATATTATTACAATGACCAATGGAATGTCGGAACAATTAGACTTTTTTCAGGAGAGAGAATTGAAAACTATCCTTTAAAATATGATTTAAAAATGAATCAAATTGATATTAAAGTTAACAATGAAATAAAAACTATATCAATAGGATTAGTAAAAGAAATAGTATGGGTTGATAAAAAAGGAATACGTGATATTTTTAAAAACACTTCTAATTTTAATACAGAAGTTGGAATTGGGTTTTTTTTAATTTTATATGAGGGAGAAATTAGTCTTCTAAAACATACTAAATTGATTTTATTAGAATCTAATTACAATCAAGCTATGGATGTAGGAAGTAAATCAAAGAAATATTTAAAAAAAGAAAAATACTATATTTATTCTGATGGTAAGATTTCAAATGTAAAAAAAACAAAGAAAAAAATCCTAAAAGTTTTCAAAGACAAATCTGAATCTGTTAAAAAATATGCTAATGAGAATAATCTCAGTTTTAAAAATGACAGTGATTTAGCAAAAATATTCGAATATTATAACAGTTTGTAATTGTTAATTTTGTAATTTATAAAAAAGGAGTAGTTTTAATATCTACTCCTTTTTTATTTTGTAACTCCAATTTTTTTGTGTATTTTCTTTTTAAAAAGTATATTTTTCATTTTTAGTCCTAAATTATTAGGTGTTTTCATAAAAATTTTGTTTTTTTGTAAAATAAACTTTAAAAAATATATAAAATGGCAAGAATTCGTTTTACTGCATTAGAAGAGCTTAATAAACGTTCTATTATAAATACAGATTTTCCCGCAGTTAAAATATCCGATTATTTTGGAGAGAATGTTTTTAGTCTTGAAAAGATGCAAAAATTCTTATCTAAAGATGCTTATAAAGGAGTTAAAAAATCAATTGAAACAGGCAATAGAATAGACAGAAGAATAGCCGATCAAATTGCAGCAGGTATGAAAGATTGGGCAATAAGTAAAGGTGCTTCGCATTATACGCATTGGTTTCACCCTTTAACAGGAAATACTGCAGAAAAACATGATGCTTTTTTAAATATTGACCAAAATGGTATTCCTTTTGAAATGTTTGATGGTGAGTTACTTGCGCAACAAGAGCCTGATGCTTCAAGTTTTCCACATGGCGGATTAAGAAATACTTTTGAAGCACGAGGATACACAGCTTGGGATCCTTCTTCTCCTGCCTTTGTTGTTGGAAAAACTCTTTGTATTCCCACAATATTTATTTCATACACAGGCGAAGCTCTTGATTATAAAATGCCTTTACTAAAATCTGCTCAAGAAATTGATAGTGCTGCCACAGATGTTTGTAATTATTTCGATAAAAAAATTCAAAAAGTAATAACAACTTTGGGTTGGGAGCAAGAGTATTTTTTGGTTGATGAGGCTTTATGGCGTGCCAGACCAGATTTGTCTTTAACAGGAAGAACACTAATGGGGCATGCTTCTGCAAAAGACCAACAATTAAGCGATCATTATTTTAGTTCTATTCCGGAAAGAGTTCTTGAATACATGAAAGATTTTGAAATAGAAGCACATAAATTAGGAATTCCTATTAAAACAAGGCATAACGAGGTTGCTCCAAATCAATTTGAATGTGCTCCAATTTTTGAGGAAGTAAATCTTGCAAACGACCACAACTTGCTTCTTATGGAAGTAATGAGAAAAGTTGCCATAAAACATAAATTTAAAGTTCTTTTTCATGAAAAACCCTATGCAGGTATTAATGGCTCCGGTAAGCATAATAACTGGTCTATGGCTACTGATACAGGAATTAATCTTTTAAAACCAGGGAATACGCCAAAATCAAATCTTCAGTTTCTTACTTTTTTAATTAATACGGTAAAAGCAGTTAAAGAACATGGCGATTTGCTCCGAGCAACAATTGTTTCGGCAGGAAATCAACACAGACTTGGTGCAAATGAAGCTCCTCCTTCAATTATTTCAGTATTTTTAGGAAAAGAATTGGATACAATGCTTAATAATATTGAAAAAAGAGTTTCTGGCAAAAAAATGACTGCTGATGAAAAAACTGAGCTTAAATTGGATATTGGTAAAATTCCTGAAATACTTCTTGATAATACCGACAGGAACAGAACTTCACCTTTTGCATTTACTGGAAATAGATTTGAATTTAGGGCAGTAGGTTCGGCAGAAAACAATGCCGGACCTATGATTGCTTTAAATACTGCAGTAGCAGATCAGTTGAAGAAATTTAAAATTGAAGTTGATAAACTTATTAAAAATAAAATTAAAAAGGATGAAGCTATTCTTCAAATTTTGAGGAAATATATTATTGAATCTAAAATTGTAAGATTTGAGGGTAATGGATATAGTGAAGAATGGGTAAAAGAAGCAAAAGAACGAGGATTGACAAATGTATTAACTGCTGCTGAGGCTTTTAAAGCGTATATCAGTAAAAAGACAATTGATTTATACAGCAGAAATAAAATATTAAATGAAAAAGAACTTTATTCAAGATATGAAATTAAGAATTGCCAGTATGTTCAGAAAATTCAAATTGAGTCTCGAGTTTTAGGGGACTTAGCAAAAAACCACATAATTCCAACTGCTGTTAAATATCAAAATGTTTTAATCAAAAGTGTTAGAGATTTAAAAGAAATTATAACAGATAAGAATGAGTTTGATAATATGGCTCAAAGAAGAATTGCTACAATAAAGGATATTTCTAAACATACAACTTCAATAAGTAAACAAGTTTTTGATATGATAAACGAGCGAAAGAAAGCTAATAAAATTGAAGATTGTGGAAATAAGATTGTGAAATATGAGAATGATGTTAAACCGTTTTTAGATAAAATAAGATATCATATTGACAAATTAGAATTAATTATTGATGATGAAATGTGGTCTTTGCCAAAATATAGGGAACTTCTTTTTAACAGGTAATTTTTTAGACTTTCTAAGTTTTTAAAACTTGGAAAGTTTGCTAATAAAAAAATCAGATTTAATAGGTTTGCCATTTTTAAGGATAACAGTTGTTATTTTTGCTTTGTTCAAAAGTTTTTCGTCTTTTTTTCGGAAAATTTCTTGCAAAAATATAATTTTTAATGCCCCTTTTTTTTCAAAATTTAATTTTGAGAAAAATATATCGCCACTTTTCAGAGGTAATTTATAATCAATTTCAATTTTGTAAACAACAGCATCAATACCTTGTTCGTGCAATTTTGCAAAATCCATTCCTGCAGTTTTTATAAATTCGTGCCTTGTGTGTTCGTAATAATTTTGATATACTGAATTGTTTACAATTCCTTGAATATCACATTCATAATCGCGAACTTTCATTTCTAATTCAAATATATATTTTTTCATATGTCTAAATTTTTCTAATTAATTGATATTGAATCAGTTGCCTGTGTTCTTATTGTTAATAATATTTATTTTGCTCTGCACATAGGAACACTTGCTTTCTTTTGCACGTAATTATTGTGCTGAATTATAGTTATGCCTTTGGGTGTCAAAATCTTTGTCATTTGTGTTTCATTAATGTTTTTTAGTTAATTGTAATTTGCTTTTTCCCAAAGAAAATTTCTCCATCAGAATTGTATCCTTTAACAATAATATTGTAAATTCCTTTTCTGTCTGAGGCTTTAAATTTAACTTGAGTTTCCTTAAAATTTGTTATTAGAATCTTGTAACACGTTGGTATTCATCCTAAAAATAAATTTTACAAGTGGGAACTCCTTTTTTTTAGTCTTTTTTTCAAGATTCCTCAAAAATGGAACCCAATGACTATCTTCGTAGTTGAAACACAAACTAAAATAATCAGTAATGGACTCCAATGCAAAGATAACAAATAAAATAAAGCTACAAATTTCAAAATTTTCAGGAATCATTTCAAAAGGATTTAAAAAGCCTAAACAACGATTAATCAAAGAGTTAATATTCGGTATACAGGCAAGTAAAGATGTGAAATTGTCTAATATTGCTCGCAGTCTGAAAGAGAATATTCCTTTAATCAAAACAGAAGATAGACTTAGTCGAAATCTTGATGATATTGATTTTACAGAATCTATAAATGATACAATATCACGACTTGCATCTAATAAGATATTGAAAGATACAGTTTTAGCATTAGACCCAGAAGAAATTGTTAAACCTTATGCTAAAAAAATGGAAAATTTATGTGAGATAAGAGATGGCAGTAAAAATGAAAAAGCAAATGGATATTGGCTTTGTCAGGTTGTAGACTCTAAAATAACTGATAATGACGCAATTCCATTGTATAATGTAGCTTATTCGCAAAAAGCCAAAGATTTTAAAAGTGCTAATGCTGAAATCATTAAAGCCATTGATACGGTGAGTATTCACATCGAAAATAGAGGTATTTGGACAATTGACAGGGGAGGAGATAATGTCCTATTTTTTAGAAAATTTGTAACAGAAAATAAAAAATTTGTTATCCTAGTGAAACAGAACAGAAATGTCATACATAAAGGTAAGATATTTAATATCAGGACTTTTGCAGATAAATTTGAGTGTAAACATAAAGCAAAAATTACGTATTTTAAAGAAGGCAATAAAAAAGTAAAGAATATAAGCTATGGTTCTGCAGTAATAAAAATAAATGACTTAAAAGATGCAGAACTTAACTTAGTAATAATAAAGGGGTTTGGGAAAGTTCCTATGTTGCTTTTTACTAATAAAATGGTGAATAATATAGTTCCGGAATTGGTTTGGAAAATAGTAGAAATTTATTTAACCCGTTGGAAATGCGAAGAGGTTTTTAGATACACAAAACAAAGTTATAACCTTGAAGATGTGAGAGTAAGAAGTTATATTGGAATAAGAAATATTGTTGTTATGGTTTTGGCAATCGCATATTTTACATCAATATATGTAGGAAAAAACCTAAAATTGAAAATGATTTTTGAAAAGATTTTTTTTATGTCAAAAAGGTTTTTCGGAATACCTACATTTTATAATTATGCAATGGCTGATGGAATTTATAACTATCTTTACAGCAATAAATACGGCATAGAATATATAACGAAAAAAACACCGGAACTACCAAAAAGTCAGTTGGAATTAATTTTTGAATAATTTTGAGGAAACTCAAGATACAAATATAATAATATATAGGTATTTATACAAAAAAAGCTGTAAAAATATACAGCCTTTAAATATTATTTATTTGATATGTAATGTTTTAAAAAGACAAAATTGTTTCTCTAATTATTCTAACAGCTTCCATAATTTGCTCTTCATTAATTGTTAATGGAGGAGCAAAACGAATAATGTGCCCATGTGTTGGTTTTGCAAGCAATCCGTTATCTCTTAATTTCATGCAAACATCCCATGCTTCTTTTCCGTTTTTAGGTTTAATAATAATTGCATTAAGAAGCCCTTTTCCTCTAACAAGTTCAATCATGTCAGAGTCTATTTTTTTGAGTTCGTCTCGGAAAAGTTTGCCCATTTTTTCAGCATTTTCAGCAAGATTCTCGTCTTTAATTACTTCAAGAGCAGCAATTGCAACTTTTCCTGCAACAGGATTGCCCCCAAAAGTAGAACCATGCTCACCCGGTTTAATAACAAGCATAATATCATCATCTGCAAGTACAGCAGATACAGGCATTGCTCCTCCTGAAAGTGCTTTTCCAAGAATCAAAATATCAGGTCTAACTTCTTCATGGTCAACAGCTAATAATTTTCCTGTTCTTGCAATTCCTGTTTGAACTTCGTCGGCAATGAAAAGGACATTGTTTTTTTTGCATAAGTCGTATGCTTTTTTCAAGTATCCTTCGTCAGGAACAAAAACTCCTGCTTCTCCTTGTATTGGTTCTACAAGAAATGCAGCAATATTTGTATCCTCAATTTCTTTTGCTAAAGCATCAATATCATTATATGGAACAGTTATAAAACCGGGTGTGTATGGTCCAAAACCTTTATAGGATTCAGGGTCAGTTGACATTGAAATTATTGTAATTGTTCTTCCGTGGAAGTTATCTGCACAAACAATTATTTTTGCTTCATTTTCCGGAATACCTTTCTTTTCATAACCCCATTTTCTTGCAAGTTTTAAAGCTGTTTCATCGGCTTCTGCACCTGTGTTCATTGGTAAAATTTTATCGTATCCGAAATATTTAGTAATGTATTCTTCAAATTCACCCAAAACATCATTGTAAAAAGCTCTTGAAGTTAGTGTTAGCTTTTTTGCTTGTTCTGTCATTGCATTAATAATTTTAGGGTGGCAATGTCCTTGATTTACAGCAGAGTATGCTGAAAGAAAATCGAAATATTTTTTGCCTTCAACATCCCAAACATAGATGCCTTCTCCTTTTTCTAAAACAACAGGAAGTGGATGGTAGTTGTGTGCACCAAATTTATCTTCTCTGTTAATATAGTCTTTACTTGTCATTTAGTAGTTTTTATATAGTGAATAAAATTAAAACAGTATGAAAATAAATTATTTCATACCAAAAAATATGACGCAAAATAAATAAAAAAAATGATGAGAATAGTATAAAGAATAGCTTTTTTAAAAATGTTAAGAAACAGTTTTAATAACATAAATCATAAAAACTGCAATATTCACAGTTCTTTTTGTTTTTTGTTTGTTCAAAAGGAAGTTCTGGACTGAAAATTTCGGATAATGTTTGTTGTAAGTGTTCTTTAAACTCAGGTAATAACTTATTTGTTAAGATTTCATCCATTTCATTTTTTTTCATAAAAATTGATGAAGAATAGTCCTTATTTTTCATATTTCTGACATAAAAAATTGCAGGTTTTATTTTTAAATTGGATTCAATATTGCTGTTTTTGAAAGTTAAAAGATATATAAATGTTTGAAGAACGTGCTTTGCTCTGTTTGTTTTTTCAGAATTAAATAATTCTTCAATAGAATTAAATTTGTTTTTTTGAGTACCTGTTTTATAATCGATAACTCTATATATACCATCTTTTTTGTCAATTCTGTCAATAATTCCGGATAAACTGACTTTTTGTTTATTGCCATCTGTAATTATCTCTATATCAGATATAAATTTGTCTTTATCTTCAACTGAAATAATTTCAAAAGCTGTATAACTTTCATCTTTTTTAAGGACAGTACTTACATAATTAGAGATAACATTTTGAATAATAATTTGACTCCCTGTTATTGTGTAATTCTCTGTTTTTCCATAAATTGATTTAAAAGCGGTGTTAACATATGAAGGAATTCTTTTATAAATCTTTTTTATATCTGCTTTTTCAATAATATTAGTGTTTTTTTCTTTTTTAATGTCAGAATAAATGTTTTCTAATGCTTTGTGTAATATTTGCCCAAAGGCTGATTGTGAAAATTCTTCTTCAACAGTATTCTGTTCTTTAAATTTTGCAATATATTTGAAATAAAATTGCAAGGAACAATCAATATATAAGTTAATTGCAGCTGGAGAGAATTTTCTTTTTGCAGAATTATTTTCAAGTATAAACTCTTTTAATATTTGCCTAACTTCAGGGTCTTTTTCAATAATTATTTCTGTTTTTTTCTTTAACGAAAGTGTTTGATTAAAATGGTATTCATTTATTGGTAAATCTGTTTCATTTTTAAGTTGAAGTATAAACCGGCTTAATTCTCCTGAATTACCGTCGTTTACAATACTGTTATAAACGAGTGAAATATTTTCTGCTCTTTGAATAAGACTATAAAAAAGGTAAGCATAAACAGCATCTTGATATTTTATCATGGGCATTTCAAATGCAAATCTCATACTTTGTGAAATAAACGTAGGTTTTTTAGAAACTGCTGGCATATTGCCTTCGTTCATACCCAAAATTATTAGATTTTTAAAATCCAGATTTCTGCTTTCTAAAACTCCCATTAATTGAACTCCTTCAACAGCATTGCCTTCAAAAGGAATTTGCTCTTGTCTTAAAATTTGCATTAAAATTTCAGAACCTAATTTAAGACCTACGTCAACATCATTATTTCTAAAAGTTTCACGAATTTGTTTCGTTCTAATATAAATTTTGTGGATGTATTCATTTTCAAGCGTTTTAACAGTATTTTCTTCTTCATCTTTGCTTTTGTCAAACATCATAAATAGTAAATTCAGAATATTTGATAGAAAAATATCCAAAGCGTCTTTTTCCGGAATTCTTGAAAATAAAAGTTTAAATAATTCTGAATTGTGCGAAATAAGGTTTTTACTTTGCACATAAATTGTATTGCTTTGTTCAATCTCAGCAATTGTTTGGTTTGCAAGTTCAGTTTCCAAGTTTTTCACAAAAGGATGCCTTAGAATATCAATTATATTTTTATGATAAAAAGATGCTCCTCCCATGTTTGATGATGTGTGTAGTGCTGTGTATTGCTTAATGATACCAAATAAGGGTGTCATTTTAAAAGGGTATCCCATTGTAACATTTATTGTTTTAATTTCTTCTGGCAAGGAACTTAAAGTAGGAAATAAGAGGTGTTCGTCGGCAAGAACAATTGCTGTGTTTTCGGCTTCGTTTTTAAGATCAATATTTTTCAATAAAGAGGGGATAATTTTTGCTTGTCCTACATTTAAAGGAACTCCTATTAAGTCTATTTTTTTATTTTTAAGTAGATTTGAAGGCAAGTTTTTAGAGCTTATATGAAGTTCATTAAAGTTCTTTCTTAAAAAATCGCCGGCTTCCTGCTTTTTGTCGTTTTGATAGTACTTGTCTGTATCCCAATAAAATTCTGCTTTATTAATTTTTTTTAAGTGTTTAAAGAGTTTAATTTCTCCTTTATTTAAGGCATTGAAACCTATAAATAAATATTTTTTATATTTTCCTGTGCTTATTTTTTCTTTATCAATAAGTTTTGAAAGCTCTCTGTTTTTTAACCCTCCATATACGGTTTTGTTCGCAAGTAGCTTTTCAGTAAATCTTTTGTATATTTCCGGTAGTATATTCCAAAGTTCAATAAACATTTTTTGTTCTTCACTATAGTTTTCAGGAGAGAAATTTACCCAAAATGATTTTAGCATTTCTTTTTGCTCTTCTGTTAACCAGTCAAATTGTGCATCAATTTCTTTAATGTCTTTTATGTTTTGGAAAATTTGTTTGGGGTCAATTAGCCAGTTATCAACTTCATTAAAATCAGAAAGAATTATTTCGCCAAGACGATAAAAACTATCAAAATTATATTTATTTTTCCCCTCAACTTCTTTAAAAATTTTATAAAGAATAAAAATTAGGTTTAAGTTATCAAGTTCCGAAAGATTTGTGAAATTTTGTGTGAGAATTCTAATTTCTCGCATATCCGGAGCTTTTGATGATGTTCCATAAATTTCTGCATAATATTTTCTGAAATAAAATTTTGTTCTTTTGTTAGGAAACACAAAACAGTATGATAAAATATTATCCTTGTATTTGTGGAGAATTTCTTTTGCAGTATCGTAAAGAAAGGCTTTCATTTTTTTTGTTTAGGGGGGGTGAATATTAAAAGCTAAAAATGGTTTGTTAACATTTTATCTCAAAAGTAAGAAATTTTACTTGTTTTATAGTTTATTTATAAAAAAACTCCGATGAAAGTTTCTTCCATCGGAGTTTGAAATAATAATTTACTTTAATTGCTTAGAAATCAAATTCAATACCTTGTGCTAATGGTAAATCTGAACCATAGTTTACAGTATTTGTTTGTCTTCTAGAATAAACTTTCCAAGAGTCTGAACCGGATTCTCGTCCGCCTCCGGTTTCTTTTTCTCCCCCAAATGCTCCACCTATTTCAGCACCTGAAGTTCCAAGGTTTACATTGGCAATTCCACAATCTGAACCTACTTGCGATAAGAAAGTTTCAGCTTCTCTCATATTGAGAGTAAAACAAGCAGATGATAAGCCTTGCGGCACACTATTATTTATTTCAATTGCATCGTTTATATCTCCTTTATACTTAATTAAATATACAATAGGAGCAAATGTTTCTTCTTGAACAATTTTATAATGATTTTCTGCTTCGGCAATACATGGCATAACATAGTTTTTAGATTCAAATCCACCTAAAACTTCGCCACCAAAAACAATATTTCCGCCTTCTTCTTTAACTTCTTTAACTGCTCTTTCAAAAGCTTCAACAGTATATTTGTCCATTACAGGACCAACTAATGTATTTTCGTCTAAGGGATTTCCAACTTTTTTTGCAATTCCTTCATATGCTTTTACAAATCTGCTTTTTACGTCATCATAAATGCTTTCATGGATAATAACTCTCCTTGTAGAAGTGCATCTTTGTCCTGCTGTTCCAACTGTTCCAAAAACTGTTGAGCCAATTGCCATTGGTATGTCTGCATTTGGAGTAATAATAACTGCATTGTTACCGCCAAGCTCTAAAATTGTTTTTCCAAGACGTTTTCCAACAATTCCTCCAACTCTTTTTCCAACAGCAGTTGAGCCTGTAACAGACATTAGAGCAATTCTTTTGTCTCCTACAAAGTTATCTCCCATAACAGAAGATTTTGCTATAACAAGATTAAATACTCCTTCTGGAACATTGTTTTTTATAAGAACGTCTTTTATAATTCTTTGAGTTGCAATTGCTGTTAAAGGAGTTTTTGAAGATGGTTTCCAAATAACAACATCTCCTGCTATTGCAGCAAGTGCAGAGTTCCATGCCCAAACAGCAACAGGGAAGTTAAATGAGGTAACAATTCCTACAATCCCTAATGGATGGTATTGTTCTCTTAAAGCATGTTCTGTACGTTCAGAGTTTAAAGTAACACCGTTTATTAATCGGGATTGTCCGGTTGCAAAGTCGCAAATATCAATCATTTCCTGAACTTCGCCAAGCCCTTCTTGGTATATCTTCCCCATTTCATAAGTAACCAAAGCACCAAGATCGTCTTTTTTCTCTCGAAGTGCAAGTCCAATTTGTCTTACAATTTCTCCTCTTTCAGGAGCAGGAACTTTTCTCCAAATTTTAAAAGCTTCTTGTGCTTTCACTACAACTTTTTCATAATCATCAAGAGTACCGTTTTTTACTTTTGCAATTTCTTTGTCATTAATTGGTGAAATTGAGTTTGTTATTGCTCCTTCAGTATCAAACCATTCTGCTCCTGTTGAAACTCCTTGGTTTAACTCTGTAATTCCTAGTCTATTTAAGACTTCACTGATGTTAATTTTAGCCATTATTTATTTTTTGAATATTCAAATTTTTAAATTTTTTACAAAAATATTATTAAAAGTTCAAATTCCAAAGGATAAATAACATATTTAAAGTTTTAAATTTTATCATCAAAATAATGTCCACTTTCAAGAAGTTGTTTTAATTCTTGAATTTGATTATTGTCTCCAAGGACAAATATTTTATCTTGTTGTTTAAGTTTTATTTCTCCTCCCGGATTAAACACATATTTACCGTTTCCAAGTTTTAGACCTATAATATTAGCTCCAGTTTTTTTTCGAATATCTAAATCTGAAATTGTACTATTCACAAAACAAGATGCTAAATCATCACAAGAAATCTCATCAAGATTAATGTCAACACCATCTCTCAGCATAATCATTTCCAAAAATTCAATGATATCCGGTTCACTTACTAATTTTGCCATTCTTGAACCTCCAACTATATCAGGCATAATTACATTATCTGCTCCTGCACGTTTCAATTTTGAATATGTATGCTCGTCTGATGCTCTGGAAATTATTTTCATTCTAGTATTAATATCTCTTGAAGTTAAAATTATTAAAAGATTTTCTGCATCATTTGGAAGTGTTATTATCATTGCTTTTGCATTAGCTATGTTTACTTTAAATAAACTTTCTTCATGCGAAGCATCTCCGTGAACAAATAAAAAATTTTTATTATTTACAATTTTTTCATTTATATCTTCTTTCAAAACTTTTGTCTTGTTGTCTATAACAACAACGGATTCTCCATTTTCTAATAAATCTATGGTAGCTTGCCTACCGTTACGACCAAAACCGCAAACAATTACATGATTATTTAATTTCATAATTTTCTTAGTTCTAAAATGTTTTTTTATAATTTTTTTATATTCGCCATCAATAAAAATTCTTGTTATTGAAGTTAAAAAATATCCGAAAAATCCTAAACTTATTATAATCAGAAAAATAGTAAAAATCATTCCATTGTTAGATAGTGTATGAACTTCTTGATAGCCAACAGTTGATATTGTTATTATGGTCATAAATATAGCTTCAATAAAAGTATATTCCTCAAGGTGCATGTATCCTACTACTCCCAATATAAGAATAATTAATAAAGATATTGATGCAATATATATATTTCTGAACTCTTTTCTCACTTTTTAAATTTTAAGGTATTTATTCCCTATTCTACAATCTAAGCATCTTTTTTTTAGGCAATATTCATTGTGAAGTTGAATTAAAGATTGCGAAAAATAAGCATTTTTCACTTCTAAACCTACTTCTTCCCATTTTTTAGTTATTTTGTTTTTCTCTCCTTTTAAATTTTCTAGAAATATTATAGCTTTTTCTTTAATTTTTTCATTTCCTTTTTCTTTTCCATATAGAAACATAATTGGAACAATAGTATTTATTATAATATTTTCAGTTGCTTGTTTTCCAAATTTCTTAATATTTTTTTTCGAAGTTTTTTTGAAAGTGTAATGTGTATTCCAATATTCACTAGCCTTTAAATCAAACATTTGAATAATATCTTCAATTGAGTTACTTTCTAGTATTTTTGAAAACAAATGTGATGACTTATAAATTAATTGGGCAAATTGTGAAATTCGTACAGTTGGAAAGTTTATTGGGCGAATACGCAGGAACTTCCATAAATGAGGTTCTATTGCTTTTAATTTATATTTAGTTTTTAAAAAAATGTATTCTTTTTTTAATGAAAGAAAATATTCGTCTTCATAATTACTGTTTTCTAACATCCCTGCTTGTCCAAAAAGCAAAGATTCCAACTTAAAAATATTATCTTTATTTTTTGCAAGAATTATTGATGGCAATGATTTTGCCAAAAGTTCAAAAGGTTCAGCATTAATTTTAAAACCAAATGCTCTTGCAAGTGAAATGTAAAATGCTTCTTCCCAATTATTATTTGTAAACCTTAGTATTTGTTTTAGATAAGAAGTTTTTTGTTCAATACGCTCAATAAGTAAAGCTGTAAACCACGAATTTAAAATAAATGTTTCTGTTTTATTCATAAAACTATTACAGGCAATAATATTTTTTGATTTTATAAGTTGCTCATAGTTAGCTAAATACTTATGGTTGAAATTAAGTTGGTACGTTTGTATTTTTTCTCCTTTTGAGTTAAATACTTCCTTGTCGTGTTCATAAACAAGGTGTAGAATAACATTGTCATAAGCTTTGTCTGTATTATGTTTATGGGTTTCCCAATAGGATGATTTTACATGTATTTCAATATTTCCTGCCCACAGAGTATCTCCTATTTTTATTTTTGCATTGAAAAAATCTGGTCCTGCATCGTGGTTGTGAATTCCTGTATTTTCAACAATAATTTTGTTGCCTTCGGAATCTATTAATTCATCTTCATTAAAAAGATTATTTTTCCAGATGTAGTGTAGGAATTCCTCCTTAATTTTTAAATAGCTTTGCATATTGCAAAAATAATCTTAAAAATTATTCAACCAATTTAATGCGGCTCCTTTTGTATAAAAAACTTTAAAATAATAATTCTTGGCTTTACTAATGTCTTTATACAATTCTGCCAAAGCAGTCTCCATTGCTGTTGATATTATAAATGCAGTATAAATTAGTTCACGTTGCTGTAGATGTTTATTATTAATTTCAACAATTTTAGGTAATTCTTCATATTTTATATCTTTCTCAAATCTACCTTGAGAGGCATCTGTAAATATTTTTAAAATGTTTGGTAATGTTTTGTCCTCAAGTAATGATTCTATATACTTTATTAAATCTGTAATTGAAACGTAACCTTTTATTGTTGTTTCAACTATTCCTGTGTTTTTATTAAACGTATAAGTTATCATAATTTAAAATTATTTTAATTAAAAACTATTTAACCAGTTAATTGCTGCTTCTTTTGTATAAAAAACTTCAAAATAATAATTTTTGGCTTTACTAAAGTCTTTATATAATTCTGCCAAAGCAGTCTCCATTGCTGTTGATATTATAAATGCAGTATAAACTCTTTTATGTTTTTTTAATAATTCTTTAATAGCTTCTGCAATTTTATACATATCCTCGGGGTTTATATTTTTTGCAAAACACCCTTTTTCTCCATTAGAGAAAATTTTTAAAACTTCGGGGAAATCTTTTTCTTTGCTTAAAGCAAATAAATAATCTGTAAATTCTTTAATAGTGTTTTCACCCTCAATTAAGTATTCAACTATTTTAGTTTTTTTGTTGAAGCTGTAGGTAATCATAGTGAGTTTTTTTGATGTTAAGTTTTTGGTACTTGCAAAATTACAAAAAAATACATTCTTTAAAAAAAATATTAGTGTTTCAATAAAAAAGCCAAGCATTTCTGCTCGGCTCTTAATTCTAAATATTACTGATTGTTTATTTTACTTCCTCATAATCAACATCCTGTACATCATCATCAGATTTTTTTTCACCGTCACTTTGTTCTTTTGCGTGAGGATTATTAATGTCTGCATCTTTCATATTTGCTCCTTGTGCACCTTGGCTGTACATTTCTTGTGATGCTGCTTGGAATACAGTATTTAATTCATTCATTGCTTTATCAATAGCATCTAAATCTTCAGATTTATGTGCTTCTTTTAGTTTTGTTAAAGCTTCTTCAATTGGTGCTTTTTTATCTGCTGGAAGTTTGTCTCCAAATTCTTTCAATTGTTTTTCTGTTTGGAAAATTAAACCGTCAGCTTGATTAATTTTATCAATTTTTTCTTTCGCTTTTTTATCTGCATCAGCATTTGCTTCTGCTTCGTCTTTCATTTTTTTAATTTCTTCGTCGGATAAACCAGATGAGGCTTCAATTCTAATGTTTTGCTCTTTGCCTGTTGCTTTATCTTTTGCAGAAACATTAAGAATTCCGTTTGCATCAATATCAAAACTTACTTCAATTTGAGGAACTCCTCTTGGAGAAGGTGGTAATCCGTCAAGATGGAAACGGCCTATTGTTTTATTATCCGAAGCCATTGCTCTTTCTCCTTGTAAAATATGAATTTCAACTGAAGGCTGGTTATCAACAGCAGTTGTGAAAGTTTGTGATTTTTTAGTTGGTATTGTTGTGTTTGCTTCAATAACTTTTGTCATTACTTTTCCCATAGTTTCAATTCCCATTGAAAGAGGAGTTACGTCAAGTAATAAAACATCTTTTACTTCACCGGTTAATACACCACCTTGTATTGCTGCTCCAACTGCAACAACTTCATCAGGGTTAACACCTTTTGAAGGTTTTTTTCCAAAGAAATCTTCAACAATTTTTTGAATTGCAGGTATTCTTGTTGAACCTCCAACAAGTATAACTTCATCAATGTCGGAATTTGAAAGCCCGGCATCTTTCATAGCGCTTTTGCAAGGAGCTAAGACGTTTTGAATTAATTTATCTGCAATTTGCTCAAATTTAGATCTTGATAATGAACGAACTAAATGTTTAGGTATTCCATCAACAGGCATTATGTATGGCAAGTTTATTTCTGTACTTGTTGAGCTTGATAATTCAATTTTAGCTTTTTCAGCGGCTTCTTTTAATCTTTGAAGTGCCATTGGGTCTTTTCTTAAATCAATGTTTTCATCTTTTAAGAATTCTTCTGCTAACCAGTCTATAATAACTTGGTCAAAATCATCACCTCCGAGGTGTGTATCTCCGTTTGTTGATTTTACTTCAAAAACACCATCGCCAAGTTCAAGAATTGAAATATCAAAAGTTCCTCCACCAAGGTCAAAAACTGCAATTGTTTGGTCTTTGTCTTTTTGGTCAAGTCCATAAGCTAATGCGGCAGCAGTTGGTTCATTAATAATTCTTTTTACTTCTAGACCTGCAATTTCTCCCGCTTCTTTTGTCGCTTGTCTTTGTGAGTCGCTAAAATACGCAGGAACAGTAATAACTGCTTCTGAAATTTCTTGCCCTAAATAATCTTCTGCAGTTTTCTTCATTTTTTGAAGAATCATAGCAGAAATTTCTTGTGGTGTATATAGTCTGTCATCAATTTTTACTCGTGGAGTGTTATTTTCACCTTTAACAACTTTATATGGTACACGTTTTACTTCCTTTTGGACTTTGTCAAAAGTTTCGCCCATAAACCGTTTGATTGAAAAAATTGTTTTTTCAGAGTTTGTAATTGCTTGTCTTTTAGCTGGGTCTCCAATTTTCCGTTCTCCGCCTTCAACAAAAGCAACAATTGAAGGAGTTGTTCTTTTTCCTTCGCTATTTGGAATAACAACCGGCTCGTTTCCTTCCATTACAGAAACGCATGAATTTGTTGTTCCTAAGTCTATACCTATTATTTTTCCCATTTTATATTTTTATTTTAATTAGTATTTGTTTTTTTGCATTGAAATATCAACCTTTGTGCCGTTATTTTTTTATGTTTTTTTTCGGAAAAAAAGGCATATTTATCGATATAATACTGTAAATTAGGCAACAAATAAGACATAAAGTCAGTTTGTTGGTTGTAGATGCAACCCTTTTTAATTTTTTGTGTCAATGTAGTACTTGATGCGGTTGTGTTACAGATTTAAATTTAAA
>CAMZKV010000085.1 GCA_947311445.1 uncultured Chlorobiota bacterium
CCCCTATAACACTAAAATCCAATAACTCTATTTCCCAAACCCACTCTTCCTCAATTTAATTTCAGTTAAAATCTTTTTGGTATAAAGCGGAAAGTCTGAATTTAGCATCCAACTTACAAAACCCGGTTCTTTGTCTAAAATTTCTTCTACTGTTTTGCCTTTATGTTTGCTGAATAAAAATATTTCTTCTCCTTTTTTGTTATAGCCTATTCTTCCGGCAAGGTCAGCCGTTTTTTGATGATATGAAATTTGAGATAATTTTTCAATATCATTTTCAATATCATCGTACATTTCAATTTGAGATTTTAGAACTTCATAAGTTGCAAGTGTATCTGCCAGTGCCCCATGGGCTCCTTCAAGTTCTTTTTTGCAATAAAATTTATATGCTGCCGAAAGTGTGCGTTGCTCTTTTTTATGGTAAATAACTTGTACATCAATAAACTTGCGATTTTTTATTGAGAAATCAACATCTGCCCTTATAAACTCTTCTGCCAAAAGAGGAATATCAAATCTGTTAGAGTTGTAACCTGCTAAATCACAGCCTTTTATAAATTTTGCAATTTCTTTTGCAACTTGTTTAAAGGTTGGGGCATCTTTTACATCTTCATCATAAATACCATGTATTTTAGAGCTTTCTTTTGGTATTGGAACTGTTGGGTTTATACGCATTGTTTTAGTTTCCTGACTTTGGTTAGGATTAACTTTTAAAATTGCTATTTCAACAATTCTATCTTTTCCAACATCAGTTCCTGTAGTTTCAAGGTCGAAAAAAGCGATTGATTTTTTTAAATTTAGTTGCATATGTCTAAAAAAGTTAAAAGTTTGAATGTATAAAGTTAATAGTTAATTTGTATATAATTAAAGATGTACGGGGAAAACTTATTTTTAGTAATGTCCATGGGTGTATATATTTGTTATTTGTGTTTTATTTAATGATACCGATTAGAATGTTTGTATATTTGAGAAAACAAAATTAAAAAAACTATGGGATGTAAAAAAGTTAATAATTTTAATTATTAGGGCAAACTCATACTTTTATTTTTCAACACAATTTATTTGATTTAACAATTGGTATCAAACTAAGGTTTTAAGAATAATGAAACTAATAAAATATATAAGTCAAAAATCAATGTTATCGTGACACGTTTAAACGTGACACGATTTAAAGCAAATTAATACTTTTAACAGATTTTAACAAAGTGTGAGTTTGCCCAGTGTTGCATATTTAAATTAAAGTTAAAAATTTCGCAAAAAAATCACAAAGAGTTGTATTTTTGCAGATGATGAATAAAGGCATTGTTATAAAATCAACAGGGAGCAGGTATCTTGTAAGCTATGAAGAAGATATTGTTGAATGTGTTTTAAGAGGAAAATTTAAGACAAAAGGTTTCAGACATACAAATCCGATTGCAACAGGTGATTATGTGGGTTTTGAGTTTCAAAAAGAGCACAATAAAGCTGTAATAAAAAAAATATATCCGAGAAAAAATTTTTTAATTCGAAAATCAACAAATTTATCAAAGCAATCTCATATAATTGCTGCCAATATTGATTATGCTTTTTTGCTTATAACCCTTAAAAAACCTGTAACATATACTATGTTTATTGATAGGTATCTTGTTGCATGTGAGGCAAATAATATAGTGCCTATTTTGGTTTTCAACAAAATTGATATTTACAATTCAGAAGATAAAAAGGTATTATTTGATTTGAGAAAGATTTATGAAAATGTGAAATATAGATGTGTTGAAATTTCCGTAAAAGAAAATAAAAATATTAATGAAATTATTGAACTTATTGAAGACAAAACCATTGTAGTTTCGGGAAATTCAGGAGTAGGAAAAACAAGTTTATTAAATTTACTTGACCCAAAGTTAAAACTAAAAACATCTGAAATATCAGAATCCCATGAACAAGGAAAACACACAACAACTTTTGCAGAAATGCACAAAATTGGAAGAGGTTTTATAATTGACACTCCCGGAATAAAGGGCTTTGGTCTTCAAAATATAGAAAAAGAAGATTTAGCAGAATATTTTCCTGAAATGAAATTGTTAAAAGAATATTGCAAATTCAATAATTGCACACATACTCACGAACCCGAATGTGCAGTGAAAACAGCAGTTGAAAATAAAAAAATTAGCAAAATGAGATATAAGAACTATTTAAATATTTTTTATGATGATGATGATAAACACAGATTAGATAAATATGGCTTTTAATTTAGTGTTTTTTTTGCAAGTATATTTTGATAAATTTGAAAACTAAATAACAAAAATTTCTATGAAATTAACTAATTTTCTGACATTTACAATCTTATTTTTAATTCCTGAAATTGCTTTCTCACAACAACAATTTATGCCTCTAGGAAATTTCTATGAACATGAAGTGAGCTATGAAATTAATAAAAAAAATATAGCAATTAATACAGCATTTAAACCGATTCTAAAATCGGATATAATTAAAATTGTTAAAATTGATTCAGTTTTATATGATTTTGAAAGAAAAGATAAGTTTTTTAAAAAGCATAAAAATAATTGGTTTTGGAGGGCACTTATGTTTGATGATTTTATAACAGTTGAAAAAGGGAATTTTGATTTATATATAAATCCATTGTTTTATGTAGAATACGCAAAAAATAATATTAACACATACAATATAAATACAAGAGGAATTGAATTAAAAGGAAATATTGGCAGAAAAATATCATTTTATTCAAGTTTCAGAGAAAACCAAGCAAAATTTAGAACATACATATACACTTGGTCATGGAACAGGCTTGTAGTTCCTGGGCAAGGGGCATTAAAAAAGAATAATAAAAATAAAGAGAATTTTGATTTTTCTTCCTCTTCTGCATATCTTTCATACACACCTTATAACTGGTTAAATATTCAAATAGGGCAAGATAAAAACTTTATAGGAGAGGGCTATAGGTCCTTATTGCTTTCAGATATTAGTTCAAACTATCCTTTTGCAAAATTTAGTTTTACATATAAATCTTTTAAATATGTAACAATGTTTACAGAGTTTCAAGACTTTTCAGGAGCATATTATGATTATCATACAAAAAAACATGGAACATTTAATTATCTTTCATACAACTATAAAAACAGGTTTGAAATTGGTCTTTTTGAAGGTGTAATTTACAGAACAACTGATACATCAGCAGGATATTCAAATAAGTTTAAGGCTGATTTTTTTATTCCTATAATTGGATTAAGAACAGGTGTAAATGGTTTTGACTCAGAGGATAATGTTTTAGCAGGAATTAATGCAAAAATAAAAATTATAAAAAAGATACAAACTTATGGGCAAATTGCAATAGATGACCCAAAACAAGGAAAATTTGCTTATCAGGTAGGAATAAAAGCCTTTGATTTATTGCATACCTACTTAAAAGATGCAAACTTATATTTTCAGGCAGAATATAATATTGCAAAACCAAGAACATATTCGCACAAAAACATAAAATATCAAACATGGTCTCATTATAACCAAGAACTTGCCCATCCTGCGGGTTCAGATTTTAAAGAATTTTTTGTAAATGCAACAATGCACTACAAAACTTTCTTTGTAGATTTTAGATATAATAATTTGACTTTGAATAATAAATCTACATTTTCAGATATTTATTCAACTGATTTTAACACTTATTTAAGCATTGCTAAACCAATAAATATAACGCATAATACAATTACAGGAGGATATATTCTCAATAAAAGAACAAATCTTCAATTTTACGCAAGTGTAGATGTGAGAACAAAAAAAATATCTGATTTTACCGAGAAAAATACATTTATAATGTTTGGTATAAAAACAGGGTTAAATAATTTTTATTATGATTTTTAGTTTGCAAAGTAAGCAAAGTGCAACATTATGCTTGATTTAACGTTTTTAAAATTCAACAGATATAAAATGAATATATATTCAAAAAAACAAAAAGTTAAATTAGCTATTTTTATCTTTGCAATATTAATTGGTATAGGTTTTATTTTGTATTCTGGTTATATCACAAAAAAAATATCCGAAGAAGAACGAAAAAAAATACATACTTGGGCAGAAGCACTTATTGAAACAACCGAAGCACCTCTCGATGCTGAAATTAGTCAAACTCTCTACAAAATTGTTCTTGAAAACAAGACTATTCCCGTAATTCTGCTAGACAATGAAATGAAAATTGTTACTTACAGAAACTTAAACGAAAAGAAAGTAAGCGACACCACATACTTGCAAAAGAAATTGCAACAAATGAAATCTCAGCACGAACCAATTGAAATTGAGTATCTTGCAGGGCAGAAAAATTATGTTTATTACGAAGATTCAGATTTGTTGAAGAATTTATACTACTATCCTTACATTCAAATTATAGTTGTTGCATTTTTTGTAGGAATCTCTTATTTTGCTTTTAGCACTTCACGAAAAGATGAAGAAAATCAACTTTGGGCAGGAATGTCCAAAGAAACAGCACATCAATTGGGTACTCCAATTTCTTCTCTAATGGCATGGGTTGAAATGCTAAAATTAAAAAATGTTGATAATGTTTTAATTGATGAGGTTCAAAAAGATATAAAACGTTTGGAAACAATAACCGAAAGGTTTTCAGGAATTGGCTCAACTCCTGTACTGGTAAGAGACAATTTATATCGTATTTTAAATGAGTCTATATCCTATTTACAAATAAGAACATCAAAAAAAGTAGATTATATTTTAAATTATGATAAAAAAGGAGAACTTTTAATACCTATTAATGAAGCACTTTTTGAATGGTTGATTGAAAATATGTGTAAAAATGCAATTGATGCAATGCAAGGAAACGGAAAAATTACAATTTCTGTTATCGAAAAAAATGATAAAGTAAATATTGACATAAAAGATACAGGAAAAGGAATTCCAAAATCTCAATTTAAAACAGTTTTTAAGCCCGGTTACACTACTAAGAAAAGAGGATGGGGTTTAGGGTTGTCTCTTGCCAAAAGAATAATTGAAACTTACCACTTTGGTAAAATATTCATAAAAAAATCAGTAATTGGGAAAGGTACAACTTTTAGAATTGTTTTGAAAAAATAATTTTTTAAATTATTTGTAAGCAGGACATTTATTATTACGCCCTTTACCTTTTGTTCTTTTGTTATTTCGGCTATTTCTTTTTTTGTTCCAAAAACTGTCACTATTTCTTTTGCCGGAACTGAAATTATTATTGCGTATTTTGTTTTTATTATCTTTTTCAGTACAAGAAAACATAAAGTTAATTCCGAAATGCAAACTAAAACTTCTGTTGCTTTTTGGATTAAATGTGGCTAAAAAATTATCTGAAATTGCATAAATTTGAACAAATCCGAGTTTAAGACCCAAGCCTACACCCAAATTTTTAAAACTATTGTTCATAACAGAGTAAGATAAACTTGCTTGAAAACGATTTTTCCAAAAATTACTATTTGCAGATAATGTTACCGAAGGGTATAAACGTTTGTTGAAAAATGCAGTACGGCTTAAAAGCCCAAAATTTAGTTGTTCAGAATAATTAAAAACTGCTCCTGCGTATAATTTAGGGTGTAAAAAAGAATAATATGAAGATGAATTATTACTTAGATTGTATGATTTTTGCAAAGAATCAGCATATTCATTTTTTATAATATCCAATAATGAGTCTAAGTTGTAATCTTTTTTAAAGATTCCTTTTCCCACGTATTTAGAAATATCAACACCATCATAAGCAAATTCTCCTTTTCCTTGATAAGTGTGTGTATTTTTCTTCCATTTTATAAAACCTATATCTAAAACTGATGCCGAAATTGTAATAAGTTCATTGAGTTTATAAATTGCACCTATGTCAATTGCTCCACCTCTATTTCCGTTAAAAAGAAAGTCTTTTTTTATATCAAAATCATTTATTTTTGCATCAGAGGGAAAGTTTAGAGTATCGTAACTAATTGAAACAGGGAAAGATATGTTAGTTTTCATGTCTGCAACAGCTTTTAAATCATACATATCTTCATCTGTATATAATTTAAAATATGAATTTGTAATTTGTGCATTTGCAGTACCATTTATGTATTTTAATTTTCCGCCTATTGTAAGTTTATAATCAACTTTTTTTGAAATTCCTAGGGCAAATTCATTATAATTAACTGCACTTAAAAAAGGAGCTAATTGCAAATAATTTTTTCCAAGAAAATTTCCGTTGCCATGCGATATTTTTATGTAATCGTCCGGATATCCAAATTTCAAATCAGTTTTATTGCTTATGTCAAAAGAAAAATAATAGTCATTTAATTTATATCCTATTGCAAAAATATTTAAATTTAAATTGCTTTTTAAATAATTCCACTTACGAAGCTTTTTTTCTAAGGTTTTAATATCAATTGTATAACTTTCTGTGTTTAATTTTTTAAAAACATCTTTATATTCAAAACCTGTATTTGCAATATTAAAACTTAAAGAAGAAATTGCAGGAATACCAATAAATAATCCGCAATCATGTTGAATTGCAGGATTTATAATTGTAGATTGCTGTATGTCGGGCATATTGAACAATGTTCTGTCCTGAGCTTCCAGCAAAAAACTGCTTAAATAAAAGAATAAAAAAGCTGAAATAAATTTTAGCTTGAAAGTATTTATTTGTATCAAAAGATTAAGTTTGTTTTAGTAACGAAAAAAAAGGATTAAGTTGTATATTTTTTATAAGATTAAATTTTAATAAAAAGTTGCACCTATTTACAAGCATTTCCCGCTGTCCATTTTGTTTTTCCTGTGCTTGGTTCAATAGCAAGAAATGTGCCTGAAATATTTGCAATAACATATCTTCCGTTAAAGTAAAAATCATAGAGACGGCAACTTTTCCCACTTTTTAGAACTTCATAAACAATTCTTCCATCTGTTTTGTCAATTCCAATTATGTATCCTAAGTTGTCCGAAGTATATTTTTTACCGAAGGTAATTATAGTTTGCCCTGTAAGAACCATAACAGGACCATCCCACCATGTAACATCTTCATAGCCTAATGGGATATTCCAAAGAGTTTCATTGTTTTTTTTTGCAATAATTGAAAATATATCTCTGCTACTTTTTTCTTTCTTTTTTACTGAATATGTAATGTCACCGGAAATTGCAAAATTTTTATGTGTATATTTACCTACTTTTCTTTTTATTTTTTTAGTGAAATTTTCTTTTTTAAGATTAAGAGTTTTTAAATCAATTATTTGTTTGGTATTATCATATGCTTCTATAAATAACTTATTTTCAGAGTAGTAATATTTATCTAATTTATCACTTAATAAAAAAGTTTTTATTTCAGAAAGATTTGTTTTGTCATACAATGTTAATGTAAAATCATCTTTTGCAAGAAAAATAAATTCATTGTTTATAACAACAAGCTCAGACTTTCTTTCTTTGTCAATTTTAACAGAACACGTTCTTTCTCCTGTTTTTCCATCAAGAATTTGTAAATAATTTTGACTGTCTTCAATGTTAAATGCAAGTGTTACAATATCAAGAAACTCGTCATTGTTGTTTTTAATTAAAAAACCACCATCACTAGAATAGTTGTATTTTGGAACACCATAATATGTTTCGTTATCTGTAAAAGGAATTTTATTTATTAGCTGTTTATTTATAAAAAAAGAATATCCGAAACCAAATAAGAATATAATTGCAAAAGAAATTAGATAAAATTTAGTGTATTTTTTAGAGTTATTTGTCATTTTTCGATAAAAATCATTTGCCGAAAAATCAATTTTATTGACAGAATCGCAATATTCACACTTAATTGTTTCTTCACTTTTATCAACTTCAAGTTTTGCTCCGCAATTCTTACATTTAAATACCATAGTTGGGTTTTGTAAATTTTTTCAATTTATATAATTAATACATCATCATCTCATCAACAAACCACCTTATCAATAAATCATCTCATCAACAAATCCTCACATCAAAAATACTTAAATTCCCATTTAGACATATTAACTCTTTCTTCAATTTTGTTTTCTAATTTATCTTCAAGCTCAGGAAAAAAATCAATACCTGTTGCTTCTTCAACTTCATCTATTGAAACAACATAATTTTTAAAAGTGCTTGTTATATTTTCGTTAGGCATAATAAAAGCAATGCCTTGTTCTCTGTCGGGGTCAAGAATTATTTTATAAAATTTTTCAGGAACACTAACTTTATTGCTTCCAATTGTGGGTAGTCCCGATGTTAGAACCCCGCCTACAACAACATATACGCCATCATAAATATCAGCCCAATGTCTAACTTCTTTTTCAAGGGATAACCATTGTCCGCTGTTAAATTCATGAATCATCGGCGACATATTGCTCATTAAGAAACTTTCAGACATTGCTTGTTCAGACCACCTGAAATCAGCTGCGGGAGCTAAATGACCTCTTGCGTAAGTTTGGTTTGTTTGTTCATAATCAGATAGTTGAGAACTTGTGGAGCTAACTTCACTGTCTTCTCTAAAATCATCTGTTCTTGCGTATGTTGTGTCAGTTGCTTCGGCTTGTGTTAATTCATAGGCTACCCAATCTGCTTGCTCATGAGTTTCGTTATAAGAAAGTGTATAAGCATAATGTTCAATAATTTGATTATCTCCAACTTGGGCAGGATATTCAATTTTATCTTTCTCAAAATTCTTTTTTTTGCAAGAAAATAATATGGAAATTAATATTAAAACTAGTATTGTTTTTGGAAAAAGTTTCATGTCTCTAAAAAAAGTTAAAAGTATAAAGTTTAAAGTTATGAGTGTATCATATTATTTATTATCGGCTAATTTAATTAAGAAAATATTAAAAATCAATTTTATTCAGAATTTTCTTACTGATATTTGCATTCTCCTTTATATAAGTTTTTGCATTATCGCCTGTTTCATTTCTGAAATTTTCATTTGAAATTAGATTTTTAAGAATAGAATTAAAATCTTTTTTATTAGAAATTGAAAAAGCTGCTTTTCTGTTTAAAAGTGCTATTGCTTCATCAAATTTATGATATTTTTTGCCAAAGATTACAGGAATTCCAAATACTGCTGCTTCCAAAGTGTTATGAATTCCTGCTCCAAAACCTCCGCCAATGTATGCAATATCTCCATATGAGTATAAAGATGAAAGCATACCGATATTATCAATAATTAAAATTTTTACTTCTTCAATATTGTTGCTGTCTGCAAGAGAAAGTCTTAAAGTTTTTTTGTTGGAAAGATTATTAATCCTGTTAATATTTTCATTTTTTATTTCATGTGGAGCAATAATAAATTTGATGTTTTTATCTTCATTTTTATTTATAAAATTAAAAATTATTTCTTCATCCGGTTTCCAGGTGCTTCCAGCAATAAAAACGAGTTTGTTTTTAGTGAATTTATCAATTAAAGGAAATTTTTTACTATTTTCAGATATCTCAATTACCCTATCGAACCTAGTATCTCCTACAACACTAACATTTTCAATGTTTATACTCTTTAGCAGTTCTTTTGATGTTTTGTTTTGAACAAAAAGGTGCGAAAAATTATGTAATATTTTTCTGTAAAAAGAACCGTAAAATTTAAAAAATACCTGTTCATTTCTAAAAATTCCAGAAATAAGATAGCTAGGAATACTTTTATTTCTAAGTTCGTTTAAATACCAATACCAAAATTCATATTTTATAAAAAAAGTTATTTCCGGATTAAGAATTTTGATAAGTTTTCTTGCATTCTTTTTATTATCATCCGGAAGATAAAAAACAATATCAGCATTTTCATAATTTTTTCTTATTTCATATCCGGAAGGAGAATAGAAACTTAAGGCAATTTTATATTCCGGTTTTGTTTTCTTAATTAGTTCAATTATAGGTCTTCCTTGTTCAAATTCTCCAAGTGATGCACAATGTATCCATATCGTTTTTTCAGCTATAAAATTTTGAATATTTTTAAATGTATTTTTACTTCCTTTATGTCTTAGTTTTGCTTTTTTATTGAAAAATGAAGCAAGTTTAACAAGCAAAGAATAAAGAAAAATAGATGTTGAATAGATAAATTTCATTAAAAAAATGGATTAATTAGAACAAAATTATAAATTTTAATTGAATTTTATAGAAAATTAATTAATTAACAATCAATATAATGCCTTCTCCCTTGGTAAATAAAGGGCTTATGATTTTGAGTTGTTGTTTTAAGTTCTTACTTTTATACTTTAATATTATTAATTCTAAATTATAAAAAAATGATTGAACAACTCTTATCAGGATTAAAAGACGAAGCATTAGGTGCAATTAATGACCATCAGGATATTCCTAACAGCAAATTAGATTCTATTTTAGATATCATAGGTTCTGTAACAAAAAATGAAGTTGCAAAAGAGACTTCAAACTCAGGATTAGGAAATATTATGAATTTATTTTCTGATGATGATAATAACGAAGGAGCAAATTCATTGCAAGGAAATATTATGGAAAATGTTATTTCGGGTCTTACAAAAAAAACCGGACTAGGTGAAGGCGCTGCTAAAATGGCTGCATCTGTAATTCTTCCTATGTTATTGAAAAAAATAACACAGAAAAATAATTCAACTCCTGCCGACGATTCATCTCCAATTATGGATATTTTTGGTGCTTTAACCGGCGGAGGTTCCGGTGGTGGAATAATGGGAACACTTGGAAAACTTTTAAAATAGTTTTTTTTAACTTTCTATTTATGCCTTATTGAATTTCAATGAGGCATTTTTTTTTAATACTGACATATTTGTTATTTTTTAGAAAAGGAACACATTTTGAAAAAGGAAGTACAGAAATGCACAATTAATAAATTAAAAACTGTTATATTGGGCAGAAAATTTGATATAAACAGAAAAAAATAAAAAATATGAGTTTCTTTAAAACATTAGACGTAAACGAAGATAATGACAAAAAGGCAGGAGAATTAGAAGCTGCCGAGAATGTAAAATGTTTAATTATTGGTTCTGGTCCTGCCGGATATACTGCTGCAATTTA
Organism: uncultured Chlorobiota bacterium; assembly: GCA_947311445.1. GTDB lineage: Bacteria > Bacteroidota > Bacteroidia > Bacteroidales > JAADGE01 > JAADGE01. The sequence goes on from CAMZKV010000085.1 coordinate 10,957, forward strand.
TGCTGCAAGAGCAAATCTTAATCCTGTTATAATTCAAGGAATGGAAGCAGGTGGTCAGTTAACAACAACAACCGAAGTTGAGAATTTTCCCGGTTATCCTGAGGGAGTTACAGGTCCTGTTATGATGGAAGACCTTAAAGCACAAGCAGAACGCTTTGGAACAGATGTTCGTTGGGGAGAAGTTACATCAGTTGACTTTTCAAAAAGACCTTTTAATGTGATTGTCGATAATAAAAAACCATTTCTTGCAGAATCAGTAATAATTGCAACCGGAGCAACAGCAAAATATCTTGGTTTAGAATCGGAAACTAAATTTAAAGGTGCAGGAGTATCTGCTTGTGCAACTTGCGATGGCTTTTTCTATAAAGGATTAAATGTTGCTGTTGTAGGAGGTGGAGACACTGCTGCCGAAGAGGCATCATATCTTGCAAGTCTTGCAAAACAAGTTTATTTAATTGTTAGAAAACCATATATGCGAGCTTCAAAAGCAATGATTAAACGTGTTGAAAACACTCCAAATATTGAAGTGCTTTACGAACACAACACAAAAGAGATAACAGGAACAAATGTTGTTACAGGGGCAACTCTTGTAAAAAGAATGGGAGAAGCTGATGAACAAGAAGTAAAAATAAAAATAGATGGTTTTTTTGCCGCAATAGGGCATAAACCAAATTCAGATTTATTTAAGGAATATATTGATACTGATGAAATAGGTTATATTAGAACTATTCCGGGGACATCAAAAACAAATGTAGCAGGAGTTTTTGCAGCAGGAGATATTCAAGACTCAATTTATAGGCAAGCGGTAACTGCTGCTGGTTCCGGTTGTATGGCTGCTCTTGATGCTGAAAAGTTTTTGGCAGAGCAAGAATAATTTTGATTTTGCTTCTAAAAAAATGTCGGTGTGGCTATAAGCCACACCGACATTTTTTTAGAAGTTTTTTTTAAACTTTCTCATGCGTAGCAAAATAATTCTGGTTAAAAAGTAAGCTCAGTAAGAATAGGGTAGTGGTCAGAAAATGATTTTTTTATTCTTTTGTATTTTACGCATTGTAAATTAGGGCTATGAAAAATATAGTCAATTCTAAAAAAAGGAATATTCCCAACATAAGTGTTGCCTATACCAAACCCAGCTTCAATAAATCCATCTTTTAAACCTTCTTTCAGCTTTCTGTATGTGTAAGAAATAGGTGTGTCATTAAAATCTCCACAAACAATGGTTCTGTATGGAGAATTTTCAATATCTAAAGAAATTGCATCAACCTCATGAGAACGAATTTTATAAGCATTCAACAATTTTTCTCCTATGTCTTTTACCCCTTCAATGTTTTCATCTTTATTGTTCAAATTAACATTGTTCATAAACCTGTAATCATCTCTGTTTAAGTGTATTGAGGCGAGGTGGATATTGTAAATCCTTATTGTGTCCTTGCCTTTTTTAATATCGGCAAATATGTTTTTATTGTTTTCCGAACCATCATTTACATATCCATGATTTATAATAGGGAACTTACTGAAAATTGCATTTCCAAATAAAGTCCTTCCTTTTCTAGATGAAATTATATAATCTTTTATTCCTTGTATTTTTTTTATTTCTTGTTTTCTTTTATTTTTTCTGTTTGAAAAAAATTCTTGCAAACAAATAATGTCTGCATTTTCTTTTTTTATAATATCTATGATATTATCTCCTGCATTTTTGTTTTCATTCCATTTATACAAATCAAACATTCGAACATTGTATGTCATTATTTTAAGGCTGTTTTCAGAATTTGAAATTATTTCTTTATTGTTGAAGGCATAAAAATCTCTAATATGATTTATTCCCAACAAAAGAGCAATAAGTGAAATGAAAAAATGAGACTTTTTTTTATATATTCTAAAAAGTAAGAATAAGAAATTAGCAATAACTAAAAAAGGAAAAAACAGACCGAAGAGTGCAAAATAATGAACCTTATCCGGGCTTATATGTACAGACGTATAGGATAAAAGTAATAAGCCTGCAAAAATATAATTCAGAAAAACTCCCGTTTTATATAGAAAATTTTTCATTTTGTTTTGGTTTAGAATACAATTTTAATAAAAAAGAGGTAAAAATGCAAGTTTTTTATATGCCTTAATTGCTAAAAAAGATATGAATAATGTTGTTAAACATATTATATTATTTTGTTCTTTCTTTCTTTCTTTCTTTCTTTCTTTC
>CAMZKV010000086.1 GCA_947311445.1 uncultured Chlorobiota bacterium
AAAAATAAATAAAAAAATGTATATTGCGAACATGAAATATGAAAAGAAAAAAGTTATTCTGAATATTTTTCTGACACCTCAAAATGTCAAAGAAAATTATTCGGAAATAACTTTTTGGGAATAATTATCAACAAAATAAACTCAAAAAAAGAGTCAACCTATTTCAGTATAAGACATACTTTCAAACTTTTAACTTTTTAAGACGCATGAAACTCTATTTACTATTAATAATTTATTTTGGTTTTTCATTAAATATTAATTCTCAAAACATTGAAGAACTTAATAAATTTTTTTACAATTCCGATTTTCAATCCGCAATAAACCTTGGAACAAAAATAATTGAACAAAACCCCACCAACGCAGAAGCTCTATACATTTTAGGATTATCATATAAAGCTTTAAACAAATACCAACAAGCTGAAACATTTTTACAAAAAGCATACTCATCAGACACCATAAATATAAAACTCATAAATACATATGCTAAAATTTCAAAGAAAAACAAACAAAAAGCAATCAACTTATATAAAAAAACCTTACATATTGATTCTCTAAACTATACTGCTCTTAACAACTTATCAAAGCTTTATTTTGAAAAAGAAGATTTCAAAAATGCTCTCAAAATATCACAAAAATTACTTATAAAAGATTCAACAAATTCATATTATCATAGAAATATTGGATATATATATGAAAAACTTAAACAAAGAAAAAAAGCTATTAAATCTTATAAAAAAGCATACCTTTTAGACAGCACTTACAACATAAATATAAAAGCCTTAGCAAATTTTTATTTAAAAGCATCTATGCCAGACAAAGCAATTGAAATTTGTAAAAAAGGAATTAAAAATGATTCTCTAGATTCTAAATATTACAAAATTAGTGGAGATGCATACTTTGCAAAAAACCATTTTTACATGGCTATTCCTCAATATAAAAAAGCCCTACAATACGGAGATTCTTCTTATAATGTTATAAAACGTCTTGGAATGGCACTATGTGATACAAAAAAATATAAAGATGCCTTAAAATACAATATTGAAATCTTTAAAAGAGACCCAAACTCTTATTCCAATTCTTTTTATTTAAGTAAAACATACCTTGGACTAAAACAATACGACAAATGTATTGAATATTCAGAAAAAACACTTAAAATTCTTGAATTTGAAAAAAAAGCATCTTATTATATGTATAACAATATGGCAGAATCATATAGCGGAAAGAAAGAATATAAGAAGGCTCTGCATATGTACGATAAAAAATACAATATTTTTGAAACAAGATATGTAGATGACAACTACAAAATTGCAATAATACACGATAAACTTGGAAATAAAAAAACGGCCTTAAAATATTATAAAAAAATTGCAACATTTTATAACAAACAGAATATCAAAGAAGAAGAAAGTGAAATTTATAAATATGTAAACCAAAGAATAAGAACACTTAAAGAAGACCTATTCTTTGACGGAAACTAACACTTACCAATTTAAAAACATTCTAAATTAGAATAAATATTACTATGCAGGCATAATATTTTTTATCTTTGAAAAATAAATTATAAAACAATATTATCATGACTGAACGTATAATTTTTATAGCAATAACACTAATTGCTTTCGGAATTTTAACTTGGAGTTTTTCAAGAATTTTTAGAATTATTAATCTTCTGAAAAAACCATATTCAATTAAAAATGTTGGAGAACGCATAAAAAGAACACTCAAAGTTGTTTTAGGGCAAACTAAAATTATGCGTTTTCCAATAGTCGGATTCATGCACGCATTAGTTCTTTGGGGATTTATTTTAATTCTTTTTGGTTCAGCAGAAATGATGCTAGACGGATTTTTAGGAACACCTTTTGATCACAATCCGTTGAACGATAGAGCCTTTTCGGTACTAGGCATAATATATGATATAATAATTGCAGCAGGAGATATTTTTGCTTGGATAATACTAATATTAATTATTGCCTTTTTAATAAGACGTAATTTCCTTAAAATAAAACGTTTTGAAGGCAAAGAAATGAGACATAAAGACCATAAAGATGCTTCATTTGCCCTATTTCTTATACTTCTTTTAATGGTAACTTTAATAGGAATGAATGCTGCATATGTAGTTGCAGCAAAACAAGTTGCACATGGTATTTTTCCTATAAGTTCAATCCTTTCAGGTATAATTCCAATAGAATATGCTCACACAATTGAATTATTTATGTGGTGGGCTCACATAGGTTTAATTTTCTTCTTTGCAAACTATCTTCCTTATTCAAAACACTTTCACGTTTTCATGTCTGCCCCAAACGTATATTTATCTAGAACAGAACCATATACTAAAATGAGCAATATGGATAGTGTAACAAACGAAGTTAAATTAATGCTCGACCCAAATGCAGAAGTTCCACCAATTGATGACACATCAGACCCTGAAAGGTTTGGAATGAAAGACGTTGAAGACGGAACATGGAAAAATTACATAGACTCATTAGCTTGTACACAATGCGGAAGATGCACATCTGTTTGTCCTGCAAATCTTACAGGAAAATCCCTCTCTCCAAGAAAAATTGTTTTAGACTACCGAAGACGAATGGAAGAAAAAATGAATGGTCTTCTAAAAGAAGGAAAAACATATACAGACGGCAAATCATTATATCCCGATTATACAAGTTATGAAGAACTTTGGGCATGCACAACCTGTAATGCTTGTGCACAAGAATGCCCAATAAACATAGACCATCCTTCAATGATTTTAGAAATGCGTAGATATATATTTTTGGAAGAGTCCGCAGCTCCATCTTTAATAAACTCAATGTCAACAAATATAGAAAACAATGGTGCTCCTTGGAAATATTCCGCTGCCGACCGTTTTAATTGGGCTGACAATTTAAAAATTTCTATAAATAATGAAGAAGAAGAAATAAAAGTCCCTCTTATGTCAGAAAAAGTAGCAGAAGGAAAAAGCCCTGAATATCTTTTTTGGGTAGGTTCTGCCGGAAGTTATGACGAAGGAGGTATTGAAATATCAAGAAACTTTGTAAAAATATTAAATCATGCAGGAGTAGATTATGCCTGTCTTGGAACAGAAGAAACTGATTCTGGCGACAATGCAAAACGTGCAGGTAACGAATTCCTTTTTCAAATGCAAGCAATGATGAATATTGAAGTTCTGAACTCATATAAAATTACAAAAATTGTTACTTGCGACCCTCACGATTTTAATACCCTCAAAAATGAATATCCGGATTTAGGTGGAAATTATGAAATTATACATCACACTCAATTAATAGAATCTTTAATAAAAGAAGGGAAAATTAATATGAATACTGAACTTCTTAAAAATAAAACAATAACATTTCACGACCCATGTTACCTTGGAAGAGGAAACGGAGAATATAATGCTCCACGTTTTGTTTTAAATAAAATAGGAAAAATTTCTGAAACCGAAAATAACAAAAGCCGTTCATTATGTTGTGGTGCAGGAGGTACACAAATGTTTAAAGAAGCTGAAAAAGGAGATAAAGAAGTTTATGAACTAAGAACCGAAGAACTTCTTAAAACTAATTGTAATATTATTGCAACTGCATGCCCAATGTGCATGACAATGATGAAAGACGGAATAAAAATGGCAGACAGAGAAAAAGATGCAAAGGTTATGGATATTGCTGAAATTGTAGTTAAAAGTTTAGGAATATAAAACAACTTAATAAAAAAACAATGATGAAAAAAATAGTTTTAATCAGTCTTTTTATATATGTTATTTTCTTTCAAATAAACGGACAAAATTTATATCCATCTTTAAACGATTTAAGTGGAGGTATAGCCAACGGATATGGTAGCTGGGGCGATAATAATGTTATTAGAGAAACCGAAATTGACTTTACTAACAAAGGTACAGTTACTTTTTATCACCCTGATGTTGCTCCATATCATGCACCAGCAATCTTTTTTATTTCAGGCTGGGGTAAAAATGCAGATACTTATGATAAGTTTTTTAGATTTACGGCAAGTCATGGATACTCTGTTGTTCACATATTAAACACAAATCCCGGTAGCATAAATTCCAGTTATCCTAATGCACTGGAAATGATAACAGAAACAACATACAATTATTATTCAGATTGGATAGACACAACAAAAATTGGACTTATGGGACATTCATTCGGAGGAGGTGCTGCTATTTGGGTAGGTAAAAACATATTTGGAACTCCTCATAATTGGGGAGAAGACGGCAGATTTATTTTTACAACAACTCCTTGGTTAACTTTTTTAACAGACATAAACGATTTACAAAATTATCCGCCTAATGTTAAATTAGTAATCGAAATTTCTAACGATGACGAAAGTTCTAGCGAAGATTATACTTGGAACACAGACGAACGTGCCATAAGAGCAGTATTTCAACTAATTAACATCCCTGTTGAAGACAAAGATTTTATTAGAGTTTACTCGGACCCTACAACATATACCTACAATGGAGACACTTATTCCTATGATGCAAATCATTACATAAGTTACACCAATACTTATAACGCAATGGATGTATATGCAATAAACAGAATTTCTCATGCACTAACTGAATATGTCTTTGAAGAAAATACAGATGCTAAAAATGTTGCACTGGGAAATAACAGCAACCAACAAATTAACATGGATTTTCTTACAGACCTTTATGTTACTGATGCACCAATAATAACTCGTCCAAGAGAAGAATTTGAATACCAGTGTAACTCATCAACAGGTTGGAGTACACCCGACATATGGAAATTAAGAGATTTTTGCGAAGATTCAGATGGAGACGGATGGATTGACTATTTTACTTCTGTTGAGAATATTAAACCTTCTTTTTTCTCAATATATCCTATACCTGTTAACTCTGTTTTAAATATTAATTACAAAGCTGAACCCCTTGAAATACAAAAAATTGAAATATTTAACAACTTAGGAAAAAAATGTATAACAATTTATAATTCTAAACCAAAATCAATTGACATATCTAACTTAAAGACAGGTACTTATATCATAAAAATATCAACAAGCAAAAAATCAGCTTCGCAAAAATTTATCAAATAAATTTAAACCTAATAAAAAATAGTTTTCTCATAAATTTAAATTAGTATACAATAATTAAATTGTTACTCTTTTTATAAAAAAAACTATTATTTTTGTGGATATAAAAAACACCTAAAAAAATGAAAAAAATTTTAATAATGCGTCATGCAAAATCCGATTGGACCGATGGTTCCATAAGAGATTACGACAGACCTCTAAACAAAAGAGGTAAATTTGCTGCCCCCCTAATAGGAAAAGAAATAAAAAAAAAAGGATTTGTTCCTGATTTAATATTGTCTTCTCCTGCATTGAGAGCAAAAATGACAGCAGAAGCTGTTGCCGAAAATTCAGGATACAACAAACAAATAATCTGGAATAAAAGTTTCTATTTTGGATATACCGAAGAAATAATTAAAACTATAAAAAATACCGATGAAAGCATTGAAAATCTTATGATTTTTGGACATAACCCAACTTGGACATCACTTGCAGAAAAACTTTCCGGCAAATATTTAAATATGAAAACTGCCGATATTGTTGTTGTAGAATTTGATGGGAAATGGAAAGATTTAAAAGAAAACTCATGTAAACTTGTAGATTACATTTCTCCTAAACAAATAATGAACAAAAAACAAAATAAATGAATAAACTAAAAATAATTTTCTCGCTTTTATTTTTCGCTACTCTATTATTGGCCTCCTGCAAATCTGATGACCGAAAAAAACAAACCCACAAAGCCATAAACAATAATATCTCTAAAAAAACAGACAACCCTCTTAAACTTTTGGTTTCAAATGAAACCGAAAAACATATTGTAGGCGATATAATCAATATTTCAATTTCTGAAAGCAAAATATCAAAAACAGACACAGTAATTTTATTTATTAAAAATACTGAAGTTTCAAAACTAACAATGGAAAAACCTGATTTTAAATGGAATACAAAAAAATCAAAAGTAGGAAAAAACAATATCCTTATTCAACTAAACAAAGAAAACAATAGATTTAAATACAATAAAAATATTATTCTATTTTCTGACATTACTCCTGAAAATTACACTTACAAAGTAAAAAACGTATATAAACACGATGCAAAAGCATACACACAAGGTCTTTTCTTTCACGAAGGGTTTTTATACGAAGCTACCGGATTAAAAGGAGCATCAACAGTTAGAAAAGTAAAACTTGAAACAGGTGAAATTATTCACGGATTTGCAATCCCAAAAGACATTTTCGGTGAAGGAATTGTACTTCTTAATAATAAAATAATTCAATTAAGTTGGCAAGCAGGAAAAGGATATGTATATGATTTTGAAACATTTAAAACTATTGACCAATTCTCTTATGAAGGAGAAGGTTGGGGAATATGCACTGATGACAAAAAAATATTTATGACAAACGGATCAGCAGAAATCAAAATTCTTGAACCTCAATCATATTCTCAAATAAAAACATTGCAAGTTTACGACAACAATGGAGCAGTTGTATATCTCAATGAATTAGAATACATTAACGGATTTATTTATGCAAACATATATCAATATGATAAAATTGTAAAAATTGACCCTGCAACAGGAAAAGTTATTGCATATATAAATATGAAAGATCTTTTACCCATGAACGACTACAAAAGAGATACAGATGTGCTCAACGGAATAGCCTTTGATAATAAAACAAACAAAATTTTTGTTACAGGAAAAAAATGGCCTAAACTTTTTGAAGTTGAGTTCATAAAAAAATAATGAAAAAGCTACTACAGGAAAACAAGTTTTTTATTATCCCTTTTGCCGTATTTCTTATTACAGCATTATACTTTATATTAATATACAGCAAAATTGACATCCATATTTATATAAATTCGCATCAAAACACTTTCTTTAACTTTATCTTCAAATACATAACTCACTTAGGAAGTGGCATTTCTGCAGCGATATTTGTATTTGCTCTACTTTTCATAAAATACAGGTGGGCAATAATTGCAACAATTTCAAATCTTTTTATATCTGGAATTGTACAATTCCTAAAAAGAATTGTTTTTCCCGAAAATAACAGACCAAGTCATATTTTCAAATATTTCTATGAAGGAAATTATAAACTAAGCATTATTGAAGGCACTGACCCAGGAATACATTATTCCTTTCCATCAGGACATTCAGCAACTGCCTTTGCAATATTCTTCTTAATAGCAATTATTGTTAAAAATCAAAGTTTAAAATTTTTCATCTTTTTATTTGCTCTTTTAACTGCTTTTTCAAGGGTTTATTTGTCATGGCATTTTCTTCAAGATACAGTTGCCGGTTCTTTTATAGGTTTTTTAATAACAATTTTTGTATTTTTGTTTTTTGAAAAATATAAAAACCCTTGGCTAGAATATTCTATCCTGAAAAACCATAAATAATGATACCTTTCTCTCCTCCTAGAATCGACCAAAAAATAATAAACGAAGTTACCCACACATTAAAATCAGGCTGGATTACAACAGGTCCGAAAACAAAACTTTTCGAAAAAAAATTATCTGAATATTGCAACTCTCAAGTTACATTTGCAGTAAGCTCTGCAACAGCAGGATTAGAACTGATTTTAAAATGGTTTGGTGTGAAAAAAGGAGATGAAGTTATTTTACCTGCATACACCTATGCTGCAACAGCAAACGTTATCGTGCATTGTGGAGCAAAACCCGTATTTGTAGACACAAACAAAAACGATTTTAATATTTCTGTCATTGAAATAAAAAAAGCAATTACACAAAAAACAAAAGTTATAATGCCGGTTGATTTTGCCGGTATGCCATGCGACTATAATGAAATAAATAAATTAGTTAATGAAACTACAATAAAACAACTTTTTAAACCACAATCTGAAATACAAAAAAAATTAGGTAGAATTTTAATTCTTTCTGATGCTGCCCATTCTCTTGGAGCAGAATATTTTGGCAAAAAAACAGGAAATTTAACCGATATAAGTGTATTTTCTTTTCATGCAGTAAAAAATCTAACAACAGCAGAAGGTGGAGCAATAAATTTTAATCTTCCCCACCCTTTCAATAAAGAAAAAATTTATAAACATTTCAATATCATTGCATTGCACGGGCAAAACAAAGACGCATTAGCAAAAACTAAAATAGGAAATTGGAGGTATGATATTATAAATCCAGGATATAAAGCTAATATGACAGACATTTCTGCATCAATAGGCTTAGTAGAACTTGAAAGATATGAAAACGACACTTTACTTAAAAGAAAATCAATTTTTGATTCTTATTCAAAAATATTTTCAAAACATAACATTTTTGAAATTCCAAAATATGAAACAAAAAACAAAAAATCTTCATACCACATATATGCACTCAGAATTAAAAACATTACAGAAAACCAAAGAGACAAAATAATTCAAAAAATATTTGAAAAAGAAGTATCGGTAAATGTTCATTTTATACCATTGCCAATGATGTCTTTTTATAAAAAAACAGGTTATAAAATTGAAAATTACCCAACATCATACAACAATTATTCAAGAGAAATTTCTTTACCTGTTTTTTACAACTTAACTAATAAACAAATACAAACAGTTACAAATGCAGTTATAGAATCTGTTAAAGAAATAATAAAAAATATTACATAAAATAGTGAAAGCATAAATTAAAAAAATAATGTCAAAACAAGTAAAAAACGCAGCCGGAAGATTTGTTCCCATAGAAATAAACGGAGAAAAGCAAGTGCCATACAAAGGTGTAGGCAAATACAAACCGGAAGGAAAAAAATTTGCACCAAAAATTCCTACAAATGCAAATTTTCCAACTAACGGAAACAAACAAGTTCCAACTATAAAAGAAGCATTAATAAAAGCCGGATTAAAAGACGGTATGACAATATCTTCTCACCATCATTTTCGTAATGGAGATTTAATTATGAACCAAGTTTTTGATATTGCTAAGGAAATGGGAGTAAAAAATCTACGCTGGTTTCCTTCTGCATCATTCCCTTGCCACGAACATCTCATTAAATATCTTGAAGACGGAACAATCCAACGCATTGAAGGAAGCATGAACGGACCTCTTGGAAAATTTACTTCGCAAGGAAAAATGAAAGGAACAGCAATTTTACGTTCTCACGGAGGAAGATACCAAGCCGTACAAGACGGAGAAGTGAAAATAGATATTGCAATTATTGCAGCAGGAACAGCAGACCAATTTGGAAACGCAAACGGTGTAACAGGAGCTTCCGCAAGCGGACTACTCGGTTTTGCTCTCGCAGATTCTCAATATGCAGATAAAGTTATTGTTATTACCGACAATATGGTTCCTTTTCCATGTGTACCGTGGCAAATTCAAGGAAATTTTGTTGATTATACCGTAAAAGTTGATAAAGCTGGAAACCCTGACAAAATAATTTCAGGAACAACTAAAATAACTAAAAGTCCGGACAGACTCTTGCTTGCTGAAATGACCGCTAATTTTTGCGAAGCAACAGGAATTATAAAAAATGGTTTTTCATTTCAAACAGGTGCAGGAGGAACATCTCTTGCTGTAAGCAAATATTTTGGAGATATAATGCGAGAAAAAAATATTAAAGCAAGATTTGCAAGAGGCGGAAGTAATGAATTCCTTGTTAAAATGCTAGAAGAAGGCTTAATAGAATACATTCTTGACGGACAAACATTTGATTTAGAAGGAGTTCGGTCAATGCGTGAAAACCCAAATCATACTTGGACAAGTCCTTTTACAAGTTATAATTATCATAGCAAAGGAAATTTTGCAGCTATGGTTGATGTTGTTATTCTTGGGGCAACAGAAGTTGACATAAATTTTAACGGAAATGTAGTAACACATTCAGACGGATTATTAATGCACGGAATAGGTGGGTGGCAAAATTGTCTTTTTAGTAAAACTGTAATACTTCCAATACCTCTTTTCAGAAACAGAATACCTGTTATTGTTGATGAAGTAACCACAATTGTAGGGCCCGGCGAACTAATTGATGTTATTGTTACTGAAAGAGGAATTGCAATTAACCCGCTAAGAAAAGATTTAATTGAAGCAAGTAAAAATTCAGGCTTACCTATAAAAACAATTCAACAATTAAAAGAAGAAGCTGAAAAAATATGTGGTATAGCCCAAAAACCAGATTTTACTGATGAAATAATTGCTGCAATAAAATGGGTTGACGGTACTGTTATTGATGTTGTTAGAAAATTGAAGAAAAAAAAATAATAAGACCTTTATTTCAATATAAAATAAAAATAACTTTTTAGTATTAGTTCTGAAAATCTAAAATTTATGTATCTTTATACAAAATAGAATATCTTAATTACTAAATTTTTAATGATGAAAACAAAAATTCTAATTTATTCAGTTATTGCAATATTTCTTTTAAGCTGTGGAAACTATTCCGAACAAAACAAAGAAGCATCTTATGCACCTAGTTCAGATATGGATTATATGCCCGAATCAGAAGAAATGATTTATAAAAAAGAAGATTTCTCAAAAAATGAAACAACAGAATTAAATAATGATAAAAACATAATAAATAAAACTAAAAATATTGCTAAAAAAATTATTAAAACAGCAAATATTAGTTTTGGTGTTTCAGATTATCAAAAATCTAAACCAAATATTATTAAAATTATTAAAAAAAACAAAGCCTATGTAGCTTCTGAAAATGAAAACAACAATTCTTACAGCATAAGCAATACAATTGTTATAAGAGTTCCTGCTGAAAATTTCGAAAAACTATTATCAGATTTAGAAGGTGAAGCAGAAAGTTTTGAGTCTAAATCAATAAACACAAGCGATGTTACAGAAGAATATGTTGATTTAATAACACGAATAGAAAACAAGAAGAAAGTTGAAGCTCAATACATTGAACTTCTTAAAAAAGCACGAAAAATTTCTGAAATTCTTGAAGTAAATGAACACATAAGAAAGCTACGTGAAGAAATTGAAGCAAAAGAAGGAAGATTAAGGTATTTAAAAAACCAAGTAGGTTTAAGCACTATAACTGTTTATGTTCATCAAGATTATGATACTGTTTCCTATGGATTTTTCCACAAAGTAGGGAAAGCTCTTAGCGGAGGTTGGGAAGGCTTTTTAGTATTCCTCCTTGGATTACTCTACATTTGGCCTGTACTAATTATTTCTGGATTGGTAGGATTTTTTATAAGAAAAGCAATCAGAAAACGCCGTTTTAAAAAAAGTAAGCTTAAAAAATAAAGCATATAGTTCTTAATGCTTAAAGTGAATTTAATTAAAAAAATTGTAAAAAATTAAAATAAATATTACTATTGTAAACTGAAATGAGAAACAAAAATAAAAATATGATGTCTATGATGTGTAAAACAATTTACGCAAAGGACATTAATGTATAAAAAATAGAAAACTAAAATACACAAAGCCTTTGCAATTGCAAAGGCTTTTTTTTTTAATAAAATTAGAATGAAACACCAACGACAAAAACTTTGACACCCAAAGGCATAAAACTATAACACAGCATACAGATTACTTGCAGAAGAAAGCAAGTGTTCCTATTTGCAGAACAACACAATTATTACAAATACGAACATTCAAGCAACCTATTCAACATCAATCAATTATATAATTTTAGACAATTGAAAAAAAATAAAACTATAATAACTAAAAATATGGGAATGCAAATGTATATTATGATGTACATAATGCCATTGTATTACCCAAATTAAAAATTATATAAAACTATTTTTAAAAGTCTCTTAGGTAATACATAAACTAAGGGACTTTTTTTATTTACACTAATTATACCTTTTGCGATGCAAAACGCACGATAAATAAATTAGAATATTTTTTCTTTATTGAGGCAAAAACTTTTTGAATAGAAATAGTTTTATGAAAATAATTTTTAACAAAAAAGAAAGGAGAAAAGGAATGATTTATATCGACCGTTTTGCTTTATAAATGTTATAATTATGCTACGCATGAGAAAGGCTCATAAAATTCAATAATTATATTTTAGAAAATACAAACAATAAAAAAATACAAATGAAAAATTTAAAACAAAAAACAAAAGCATTACACACAGGACATAATACAGATTTAACTGAAAGCACAAGAGCTGTACCCATATACCAAACATCATCTTATGTATTTAACGATACAGAGCAAGCAGCAAATTTATTCAGTTTAAAAGAAGCAGGATATATTTATACAAGATTAAACAATCCTACAAACGACATTCTTGAAAAACGTTTAGCGGCAGTTGAAGGCGGTATAAGTGCTGCAGTTTTTGCATCCGGAACAGCTGCAATATCATCTACAATTCTAACCCTTTTAAAATCCGGCGATCATATTGTAGCTTCAAAAAGTTTATACGGAGGAACATATAACTTGTTAAACGTTACACTACCAAGATTTGGGATTACAACAAGTTTTGCTGATGCAGATAAACCGGAGAATTTTAAAAATTTAATTCAAGAAAACACTAAAATAATTTTTATTGAATCCTTAGGAAACCCAAAGCTGGATATTCTTGATATTGAGAAGATTGCAAAGGTTTCAAAAAACAATAAAATTCCTTTAATAGTTGACAATACAGTCGCAAGTCCGGCACTACTAAACCCTTTTAAATTTGGAGCAAACATTATAATTCATTCATTAACAAAGTTTATTGGCGGACATGGTAATTCTCTTGGAGGAGCAGTAATTGATTCCGGAACTTTTGATTGGTCATCCGGCAAATTTCCCGAGTTTACTGAACCATCAAAAGGATATCATGGATTAAAATATTATGATGCCTTTAGAGAAAATGCTTTCATTGCCAAACTCAGACTTGAAGGTTTAAGAGATTTTGGAGGTGCATTAAGCCCATTCAATGCTTTTCAAATTATTCAAGGTTTAGAAACTTTGGAAGTTAGAATAAAACAACATTCAAAAAATGCTTTATATCTGGCTAATTGGTTAGATAAAAATGAAAATGTTAAATGGGTAAATTATCCTGGATTATTAAATAATAAATATAATAATCTTTCAAAAAAATATTTGCCAAACGGACAAAGTGGAATAGTTACTTTTGGTTTAAAAGGTGGTTATGATGCGGGTAAAAAACTAACAGATTCCGTAAAGATATTCTCTCTTTTAGCAAATATTGGAGATACAAAATCATTAATTATTCACCCTGCTAGCACAACACATCAACAACTTACTGATGAGGAGCAAATATCAGCAGGTGTAGGAACAGACTTAATAAGACTTTCAGTTGGACTCGAAGATATTGAAGATTTACAAAACGATTTAGAACAAGCAATAAATTTATCAAAATGAGCAAATTATTATTTCATACTATAAAAGAGTATAAAACTTTTAGAGGTATTCAAATAAAAAATTTGAATATATCTTATCAAATTTTTGGAAAAAAACTGCATTCAGCACCAGTTGTTTTAGTAAATCATGCTTTAACAGGAAACTCAGATTTAAATAGTAAGAATAAAGGTTGGTGGAAAGAAATTGTAGGAGACAATAAATTAATTAACACAAAAAAATATAGTGTAATTGCATTTAATATTCCGGGAAATGGATATGATAATCTTTTTATTAAAAACTATAAAGATTTTATTAGTAAAGATATAGCAAAGATTTTTCATACTGTTTTAAAAGAACTAAAAATAAATAAACTATATGCAGCAATTGGAGGTTCAGTTGGTGGAGGAATAGCGTGGGAAATGGCATGCCTCTACCCTAAATACATTAAATACCTTATACCTGTTGCATCTAACTACAAATCAAGTGATTGGATTATTGGACATAGTGCAGTACAAGAAAGTATTTTGCTAAATTCTAAACATCCTTTGGAAGATGCAAGAAAAACAGCAATGTTTTTTTATAGAACTCCTGCTTCTTTCACAAAGAAATTTAATCTCAAAAAAACAAAAGAAAATAATTTATTTAGTGTTGAATCTTGGCTAAATTATCATGGGAATAAATTAACATCCAGATTCTCTGTAAAAGCATATTTGATGGTTAATAATTTAGTTAAAACTTTAAATATTGCTAACAATAAAAAATCTGAAGAAGAAATTTTAAAGCCTATAAAGGCTAAGATAATACAAATAGTAATTAATACAGACTTGTTTTTTACAAAAGAAGAGAATGTTAAAACAAAGGCAATTTTAGATAAACTAAATATTAAAAACGAATTTCATGAAATTAAATCTATTGATGGGCATGATGCTTTTTTAATTGAACATGAACAAATTATAAGAATTTTAAATCCTATATTTTAAACTAATAATTATGAAAATATTGAAATTTGGCGGAAAATCTTTATCAAATGAAAAAGGAATAGATAATTTTATATCTATTATTGAAGAAAAAAGAAAAAAAAAGAAAAATATTTATATTGTACTCTCTGCAAGAGAAAATACAACGGATAAATTAGAGCTTTTTTTGAATGAAGCAAAAAAAGGGAATAAATTTACATATGATTGGGAACAATTTAAAAAAAAACAAATTGAGCCCTTTAAAAACTTAAATCTTACAAAGGAATTTCGCTTATTAGAAGATATTTTTCAAGGAGTTAGGCTAACAAAAGATTACAGCCTAAAAGTTAAAGATTTAGTTTTGGCACAAGGTGAGATTTTTGCAGTTAAGTTAATTTCTGAAATTCTAAACAAAAAAGGTATATGTAGTAAAGCCATTGATAGTAGATTATTTCTAAAAACAGATAGTTCGTTTGGAAATGCAAATATTAACGAGAACAAATCTAAACAGAATACTATTGATTTTTTTAGTTCTTTTAATAAAAACTGTATTCCTATAATCACAGGTTTCATATCATCAAACGACCAAAATGAAACAACAACTCTTGGAAGAAACGGTTCTAATTATTCTGCATCTTTAATTGCTGATTATTTAGATGCAGAAAAAATTGAAAGCTACACTCATATAGATGGCATCTATACAGCAGACCCAGAAACAGTTAAAAATGCAAAAATAATAGAACAAATCAATTACTACGAAGCTGGTGAGTTGGCAAGTTTTGGAACTTCTATATTACATTCAAAAACTATTAGTCCATTATTAGAGAAGAACATCACACTACATATTTTAAATGCTTTTAACAGCAAAAGCAAAGGAACTTTAATTACCAATAATGGAAATAAAAAAGGGATTAAATCTATTTCCGTTCAAAAAAATATTGTTTTGATAAATATTATAGGAAAAGGTTTATTTGGAAAAAATGGAATTTATTCTAGGATATTTACGAGTTTAAGCATTAACAACATTAGTATTGGAATAATTTCTCAGGGTTCTTCCAAAAAAGGTGTTAGTTTTATTATTTCTAAAAAAAAATCTTCAATTGCAAAGGAAATACTTTTACAAGAATTTAAGTTTGAACTATTAAAAAAAGATATTAGCTCAATAAGTGTATCTGATGATGTTTCTGTTATAACAATTATAGGGCAAAAAATATCTAAATTTTCATCTTCAATAAATTATCTTAACCAAAATAACATTTCCATATTACTTATAAACAATACAATTAATGGCAACAATATAAGTTTAGTTATAAAAAATAAAGAAGTTGAAAAAGCTGTAAACATAATTCATTCTCAAATCTTTGGAATATCTAAAAATATAAATATTGCAATTTTTGGAAAAGGTACTGTTGGAAGCTCATTAATAGACCAAATTTTGAATTCTAAAAATATTATTCTTAGAAAAAAAGAAACAAATCTTAACATTTTTGCAATTATAGGATCAAAAAAAATAATTTTTAACAAAGAAGGAATAAACAAAGATTGGGAAAAAAAGTATGCAAATTCTAATGAAATAGGAAATTCCATACAAAAAGTAATCAAATTTGCTGAAAACAATAATTTAGAAAACTTAATAGCAATTGACAACACAGCTTCTTTAAAATTTACCGATAATTATATTTCATTACTCGAAAATGGATTCGATTTAATATCTTCAAACAAAATTGCAAACACTCAAAGTTATTATAAATATAAAAAATTAAGAAAAGCAATAAAAAACAATAATAAACAATACTTATATGAAACTAATGTGGGAGCGGGATTACCAATAATTGATACAATTAGAATTTTACATGAATCCGGAGAAAACATAACAAGAATTAGAGGAGTATTCTCAGGATCTTTAAGCTATTTATTTAATGAATTTTCAGATTCAAACAAAGATTTTTCCTGTATTTTAGAAGAAGCAATGGAGTTGGGATTAACAGAACCTGATCCGAGAGAAGATTTATCTGGGAATGATGTTGCAAGAAAGCTACTAATACTTGCAAGAGAATTAGATTTAGAAAACGAATTTAATGATGTGCATATTGAAAATTTAATTCCTAAAAACTTACAAAAAGTTAGTACTGAAACATTTTTAAAAAAAATTGAGACGCTAAACCCTTATTATCAGTCCATTAAAGAAAAAACAGAAGATAATTATGTTTTACGATACATAGGAGATTTATCTGGCAATTTACAAAAAACTAAGGGGAATTTAATTGTAAAATTAGTTTCAGTTCCTAAAAAATCAACTTTAGGCAGCTTAAAAAACTCAGATTCAGCTTTTGAAATATTTACAGAATCATACGGAGAAAATCCAATTACTATAATTGGTGCAGGAGCAGGTGCAAAAGTTACAGCAAGAGGTGTTTTTGGAGATTTACTAAGAATTGCTGAAAAAAAATAAATTTGTAAATTCCTAATTTCATTACCGTAAATTACTGTATGTTAGCATATCATTCTGTTTATAGCAGTACTAACTGAAAATAAAGCAATGCTGCAACTTTGTTTATTAAAAAATATTTTTTAAATTTGAGCTCAATTATTAATAAAAAAAAAAAACATGGGTTACTACAAAGAAATTAACGGTAAGAAATACGACAAAGAGCTTTTAGAAACAGCTGAAAAATTAGTAAAAGGGCAAGGAGATGGAAGAATCTCATTGGCAGACGCGGAAAAATTGTTTGCAGAAGTAAGAGATGGTGCAAAATATACAGATATTGAAAAAGCTACTATGGCATATATCCGTAAAAACTTTAAATGGACTGATGAGGCAGATAAATGGTTTAGAACAGCAATTAGAAAATGGGCAGCTAAAAAATAGTTTCTGCCTAAAATATTTTAAAGACTGTTTTAATTCTTAATTTTTTAAAACAGTCTTTTTTTATTGCAAAACAAACAAATATGCTCAAATTTTTTCAAAATAAAAATCTTCTAATGCTTCTACTTTTTCCTGTTCTTGCAGGATTATTTACTTTTTCCATATCCAAAGATTTTTTTACTAACATAAATGCAAACCAAGGAGCTTTTTTATACAATAAACTTTTACATTTAATTTCAGGAAAATTTTCAATATATATATATAAACTTTTGCTTGCAATTTTTCTAACAATTAATGGAGTTTTATATAACAAAATTATAGTTTTAGTTAGTATTTCAAAAACAAAAAATTGGTATCATGGCTTTATTTTTTTAATAATTTTAGGATTAACAACATCTCTAACAGACAGTTTAGCAAATTATATTAGTATATATTTTGTTCTTTCATCTTTAATTATAATTTTTAGAACCCTTAGAAAACCTATTGCAGTTTTTGATTATTTGAATGCAGGAATGCTATTTTCTATAGCATTTTTATTTTGGGAAAATATCTTATATTTTGTACCAATTATATTTATTAGTCTTTTTATATTGAGAGCTAAACTATGGAGAGATAGTCTTTCTGCAATAATTGGTTTAATAACTCCTTTTTTTATTTTTGTTTCAATATATTTTTTAATAACATCAAATTTTAATGTTGTATTTAAAATATTTGGAATTTTAACTAAAAAACAAGAACCCATAGAAACCCCATATATATACTACTTCTTGGGGTCTTTTATAGTTTTATTTTCTATAATATCTTTTTTTAAAATCTTATTTCGCTTTAATTCAATTGAAACCGACAAACAAGATTACTATAAAATTTTCTTTTTTATTTTTATATTTTCTTTAATAATTCCTTTTGTAATTTCAATTCAAATTATTAGCTTATTACCCATAATTTTTATTCCTATTGCAATTCCTTTCAGTTTATTTTTTCTTTCTATTCGAAAAAAAATATTATCTGAATTACTTTTTGACTTTTTTTTAATTTTAGTTATTGTTGTACAAACAGGACTTTTAAATGAAATTTCTTTTTAATTTTAAACTAATATCTAAAAATATTTACTCTTTTTTTTATAAGTTTGCAAAAGTTTAACCAATAAACCTTAGAATAATGAATGAAGATGTTCAAATGCAATTTGAAATTTTAGATGAGAGTATTAACAGTTCAATTTCTCACTTACAAAAAGAACTACTTAAATTAAGAGCGGGAAAAGCTAATCCTCATATGCTCTCAGGGCTTACTGTTGAGAACTATGGTTCGCAAGCACCTCTAAATCAAGTTGCTAATGTAGGCACAATAGATGCTCAAACTATTGTTGTTCAACCTTGGGACAAGTCTATGATTGCTGTTATAGAAAAAGAAATTCAAAAAGCAAACCTTGGTTTTAACCCTCAAAATAATGGAGAACGCATTTTAATTAATGTTCCGCCATTAACAGAAGAAAGAAGAAGAGAATTGGTAAAATTTGTGAAAGCAGAAGAAGAAAATTGTAAAATAAGTATAAGAGGTGCAAGAAAAGAAGCAATGGACGGATTTAAACAATTAAAAGAAGACGGACTTTCAGAGGATGAACAAAAAAGAGCCGAAGATAAAGTCCAAGAAATAATTAATAAGTCCGTAAAAAAAATAGAAGAAATTATTTCTGAAAAAGAAAAAGAGATTATGACAGTTTAGATTAGACACTATCCAATAAAGTGTGGAAAGTCGATTTTAAAATCGGCTTTTTATCTCATTTATACCAGCTCGCATACATACTATAGTTATCAGCAATTTTATTAATCATTTCTTTGCTTTGTTTTGCTTCAATATCTTTAACTTTTTTTGCAGGTACTCCTGCATACACACTATTAGCCTCAACCTTTGTTCCTGTTTTTATTAATGCACCTGCTGCAATTATAGTATTCTCTCCTATTTCAACTTGGTCTAGTACAATTGCTCCTATTCCTATTAAAACATTATTGCTTATTTTTGCTCCATGAATAACTGCGTTATGCCCTACCGAAACATTATCTCCTATTTCAATTACAGACTTTTGATATAATGTATGCAAACTCGCATTGTCCTGAATATTTACATTATTACCAATTCTTATTGAATTAACATCTCCCCTAAGAACTGCACTATACCATATACTGCAGGAATCTCCCATTATAACATCTCCAATAATTGCAGCATTTTCTGCAAAAAAACAATCTTTGCCATATTTTGGTTCAAAGCCTCTAACTTCTTTAAATATTGCCATTTTTATTCATTAATATCAAGTGTATATAAAATTGCTTCTAGTTGCCGTAAAAGATTTCGTTTTTTCTTTCTGCCTCCATAAATATATCCATCAACAGTAATTATTCTGTTCCTTTTTTTATCAACCTGCGAAAAACTTATATAAGGTCCTCCTTGAAAGACACCTTTTTGGGCTCCTCCAAGTTTCCACAAACCTCTCATCTCGGCTGTGTACTTATTTTTAAATTTAAATTCTTTAAAATTAGGAGGAATTATTCTATCTGCAACCATAAATGTACTATCAACAGGTCCTTGTACATATTTTTCAGTTATTTCATCTCTCTTATTTAAAAGATTTTCTACATGAAACTGGCTTGTATCTGTATATGGATAATCCCAAATTAGAATTCCTTGTGAGGAATATGGTGTTTCTCGGCTAATCCACATAAAATTTGGGCTGTCAACATCAAACTTAAAACCCAAAGGGATACTTAAAATAATATTGTGATTTTCTTTAAGTTGTTTATTAATATTTTTACTCAATAATTTTCCGCTGTAGCCTTTTATTAGCCTATTTCTTTCGGCTTCAATAAGTGATGATACAATTTTAGGTTTAAATTTATTAAAAGTTTCAACAAATTCTTTATTATTTTTGGCTCTAACAACAACAACTATTTGCGGTCGAGCATATTTATCATAAGCAATTAAAACTTCTGGTTTTTTAATATTTACTGATATTTGTGTGAAAAGAATATTGCGAGTTCTTTTCATTATACTTGAATAAGATTTATTTGGAAGATGTGTTATATCAAACAATGGCTCTGACTGTGGAAGAAGTTCATAATCGACTGTTAGAGCATTTTTCACTACTTCTCCAGGACTTTGTTCCCATTTATGATTTGCCATTATTACTAATAGATGTCCGGGTCCTCCGGTTGAAGATGGCAAATATGATTCATTCTCTTCTGAACATGAAAATAAACTAATTAAAATTAGAATTGCTATGCTTATTTTTTTCATAATAATTGTTTGTTTTATGAATACCAAAACAGCCGAAGAATTTATCATCGGCTGTATATTTTTTTGAAAAATTCAAACTGATTATTTTACTTCTCCTGTATCAACTTTTTCACTGTCCATATCAGCTTCTTCTTTCAAATCTTTTGTGGCTTTCTTAAATTCTTTCATTCCTTGCCCCAAGCCTTTCATTAATTCAGGTATTTTTCTGCCACCAAATAATAGAAGCACAACAATAACAATTAATGCTATTTGCCAAGGTCCAATCATTCCTGCTATTATAAATAAAGTCATTTTTTTAGTTTTAAATAAATTAACAGTACAAATATATTACTTTTTTTATAGTATTTAATAAAAATCTTTTAATATTTTTTTAAAAAAAGAATCTTACAATATCATTTTTAAGTGCATAAGCCATAATTGCAAGCAATATAACAAAACCTGTTATTTGAGCATACTCCAAAAATTTATCACTTGGTTTTCTTCCTGTTATCATTTCATAGAGAACAAACATTACGTGTCCTCCATCCAATGCAGGAATTGGTAAAATATTAACTACTCCAAGCATAATTGACAAAATTGCTGTTAAAAGCCAAAAGCTATGCCAGTCCCATATGCTCGGAAACATATCTCCAATTGCACCAAAACTTCCTAAAGATTTATATGCTTCTGTCTTGGGGTTAAAAATAAGTTTAAATTGGCGTAAATAGTCTTTCACACTCTCAACTCCCATAACTAAACCGGCAGGAATTGATTTTAAAAAACTATAGTCTTGATGTTCAAGTTTAATCCCTGCTAATGCTTTTGGTCTTACTCCAATTAAACCTGATGTATCAGTTTTTACAGTAAGTTTTTGTAGATTATTATTTCTCATAACAGATATTTCTATTTTTTCATCTTTATGAGATTGAAAATAGTTAAAGAACTCATCAAAAAACTGTATCGAACTGTCATTAATTCCAACTAATTTATCGCCTTTTAATAAACCTCCTTCAAATGCTCCGGATTTTGGTATAACCGAGTCAATAACAAATTCAAATCTTATTCCCAAAAAACCACTTCTTCCAGAAAGAATAGTTTTCATGTGGTTTGAATCATTTATTTGAATTTCCTGCTGCCTTCCATTTCTTTCTATTTGAACTGTTTTGTTATCGCTCAATAAGATTTCTTTTTGGATATCTTTAAATTTCTTAAATTTTACATTATTTATTGAAATTATTTTATCTCCGTCTTTAAATCCAATGCTTTTTCCTGCTTCATTTGTTGTTATTCCAAATTTCATGTTTTCAACAGGAATAAAATCTTGTCCCCAAACAAACAAAACCATAATATAAATTAGACCTGCCAAAATAAAATTCATTATAACACCTCCCAGCATAATTAATAACCTTTGCCATGCTTTTTTAGAGCGAAACTCATCAGGTTTTGGAGGTAAAGCCATTTGCTCTTTATCCATAGACTCATCAATCATCCCTGCAATTTTAACATATCCACCTAGTGGTATCCAGCCTATTCCATATTCGGTTTCTCCTCTTTTTATTTTAAATAATGAAAACCATGCATCAAAAAACAAATAAAATTTTTCGACTCTTGTTTTAAAAAGTTTTGCAAATCCAAAATGGCCTAACTCGTGTATTATAACAAGTATAGATAAACTTAATAATAATTGTGCTGCTTTTATAAGAAAAACCATATTATTATTTTTTTAATTATTTCACAAGCAAATTTTATATTAGTTGCTTATAGTTGATATTTTTTTATACTTAAAATGTTTCATTGATACATTGTTGAATTGTTTAAAAAAAACAATGAAGCAATATAACAATGTTACATTTTCACTATTTAATTTTATTTAACAATCTTAACTTTTATAAATAAGTTATCTTAAAAAGCTGCAACATTAAATATATTCTTCTGCAATAATTCTTGCCTCCTTATCACTTTCTATATAATCATTAAGTGACGGACGAGCGACAAAATTAGTTTTATTAATTGTTTTTTCAATAATTTCGGACATTTTCAAAAACTTTATTTTATCTTTTAAAAAACCCTCTACAACTACTTCATTAGCCGCATTCATTATACATGCAGTGTTTCCCCCTTTTTCCATAGCATCAAAAGCAATTTGTATATTTTTAAATTTATCTAAATCTGGCTTTTCAAAAGTAAGTTCAGGGTAATTTAAGAAATTGAAACGTTCAAAATTGTTTTTTATTCTATCAGGATAGGTTAAAGCGTATTGAATTGGTAGTTTCATATCCGGCAAACCCATTTGTGCTTTCATGGAACCATCAGCAAATTGAACAATTGAATGAATAATTGATTGTGGATGTACAATTATATCTATTTGTTTAGGTTTTAAATCAAATAGCCATTTGGCTTCAATTGCCTCTAAGCCTTTATTCATCATACTTGCAGAATCAATTGTGATTTTTGCTCCCATATCCCAATTAGGATGTTTAAGTGCTTGTAGTTTTGTAACTAATTTTAATTCTTCTATACTTTTTGTTCTAAAAGGTCCTCCTGAGGCAGTTAAATATATTTTTTCAAGTTCATTTTGAAATTCTCCAACTAAACATTGAAATATTGCAGAATGCTCACTATCAACAGGATATATACTTACATTATTTTCTTTTACAAGTTTTGAAATAATATCTCCTGCAACAACTAGTGTTTCTTTATTTGCAAGTGCAATATTTTTTTTGTGTTTAATTGCATTAATAGTTGGCAAAAGCCCTGAGAAACCAACCATTGCTGTTAGGACAACATCAATCTCTTTTAGCTCAACAATTTGTTCTATTGATTTGTTTCCGGTAAAAACTTTAATCGGGTATGTAGAAAGTGCTTCTGATACTTCTTTATATTTTTTTTCATTGGCAATAACAACAAAATTTGGAAGAAACTCTTTTGCCTGTCTAACAAGCAATTCCGAATTATTATTTGCAGTAAGCACTTCAACACTAAATTTATCTTTGTTTTTTATTATTACTTCAAGAGCTTGTGTTCCTATTGAACCTGTTGAACCCAAAATTGCTATATTTTTTTTTATTTTATTCATTTTGCTTTACTGCATTTTTTTAAATTGAAAATATTTTTAGAAACTTATCTTTATATCAGAAAAAGCAAATTAAACTATTTTAAAAAGAGAGGTATTCTGTTGGGTCTGTGGGAATTCCATTATGCCATAATTCAAAATGCAAATGTGGTCCTGTTGTTTGCTCTCCTGAATTTCCAACTATTGCAATTGATTCTCCTGATTTTACTTTATCTCCTTCTTTTTTTAGTAACACAGAATTGTGTTTATAAAATGAAATTAAATTGAAATCATGCTGAATCCCAATTATATATCCTGTTTCTACACTCCAAGTTGACAAAATAACTGTTCCTGATAATGTTGCAAAAACAGTTTCATTATTTTCGGGAACTATGTCAATACCAAAATGAGACTTTTCTCTTTCAAATTTATTACTTATTATGCCTTTCAAAGGTAGAATAAAATGAAGATTACTTAAAGTTTTTTTAATTGTTTCATTTGAGGTAGAATTAATTCCTGTTTTATCACTTTCTAACTCAGCTTTAATAATGTTCTCTATATTAGAACTTTCAGTATCTGCTTTAGAAATTACAATAGATGTATCTGTATATATCTTATTAACCTTAAATGTATCAGTAACAACTTTTCCTCGAATTATATTCTTGAGATTATTTAGGTATATTTTTTCTGATATTATTTTTTTTTCAAGACTATCAATCATTAATGAATTTTCAATAGAATTATTTTTAGTTTCTACACCAATTTTTGAAGGTATTAATAAATTCAAAGGAGTATAAATAAAGAGCAATATAACCAACACAAAAACAATTAATATTCCTCCTCCTATCAATGAAAACATCAATGGTCTTGACACTTTCATAGATTTTACTTCTTCAAAAGTATGTTCATTAAAGATTGTTAAGCGTAACCTACGCTTCTTTTTTTTGTTATACTCTTCCATTATTGCTAAAAATAAGTTGCAAAAATAAAAAAAAAAATTAGAAGTTGTTTTTTAAAAGTTTATTATTAATTATATCTTGGAATATTCCAGCCCTACTAATTTTTAAAACAACCAACAAAAAAATCATTTATTAATTAAAATCCTGAAAATTAAGAAATTACAATATAGATGTCCTTCTTTATTACCCCCCTATTTAAGTCGGAGATTATAAATACTTTTTTATTTATTCATTTTATTTAGCTAAAGTTTCTGCAAAGTAATGAGGTTTATTTATTCATCATTCAAAAACAAACAAAGTAATCTCCGGGCGAATACCAACTCTGCCTTGAAAACCAATAAATCCTGCTCCTCTGTTTACATAAAGGCTTTGTTTTTTGCTTTTATACAAACCTCCCCATTCTTTATATTTTAATGCAACCGGTGAGAATTGCCAATTTCCTATTTCAATACCAAACTGCATTGCATGCGTATGCCCCGAAAGTGTTAAATCTATAAAAGGAAAATTTAGAACTTCTGCACGCCAATGAGATGGGTCGTGGCTCATAAGTATTGTAAATTTGTTTTCGTCTAAACCCCTTATGGCTGTTGTAAGTTTGCCATGTTGAGGAAATGGTGGCAAGCCCCAATTTTCGAGCCCAATTAACTGAATTGTATCATTATTAATAACAATATTCTTATTTTCATTATTCAAAAGAACAAAACCAATATCAGCAGTTTTTTGTTTTAATTTTAATAAATTTTCTTGCTTATTTTCCTTTGTTTTCCATTTCACATAATCACTATAATCATGATTTCCCAAAATTGCATATTTCCCGTATTTTGAAGATATTTTTTTTAATTCCGGCATAAACTCATCCATTTCTTCGGCATAATTACTAATCATATCTCCTGTAAAAAGAATTAAATCGGGCTTTTCTGCATTTGTTATATCAACAATCTTTTTTATTGCGTCAATATTATTATGAAAACTCCCTATGTGTAAATCTGAAATCTGTATTATTTTAAAACCATTAAAACTTTTTGGTATTTTTGAAGATGCAATTTTTTGTTTCCGAAGTCTGAAATTTGTTTTATTAATTGTAATTCCGTGCAAAATAAATAGAAATAATATTGCAGATATCCCAATTCCTATATAATTTAGGAACAAATGCTTCTTAAAAATAAAGAGGGCTATTTTTTCTAAAAAATAAAAAAGCTCAATATTAATTTTAGGAATATACAGCAAAATTATTAAGGTAACAATAGGATAATATAAATTAGGTGTAAACGCTCTTTGCGTGTTTCCCATACGCAATAATGCAATTGCAATAAGCAAAAAAACAATTACTGCACTTGCTAAAAATATTAATTTTGCAAAAACATTATTGCTTAAAATATTGTTAAAAGCAGAGTTTATTGCCTTATAATTGAAATAATCAATTAATGGCAAAAACAATAATGCAATTATTATGTTTATAATGAATTTCATATTTATTATTTTTTGCTATTGGTTTTTAGCTGTTAGTTTGAGAAAAGCCAACAGCTAATAGCCAGTAATTATTCCATCATTTTACCCGCAATCTTTACGACCATATTTCTTGGGGAAAAACGACCCGAAAAAACCATTATTTTATTTTTTAAACCATGAATTGCTGATATTTTTTTCTTTTTTGCAGATGTAAAAATAAACTCGGCTAAATTTCTTGAACTTGGAGCTTTTGAAAAAACATCTCCTTTAAAACCTGCCGTATCAGCAAATTCAGATTGTGTTGCACCAGGGTTAATAACTGTTACAAATACATTGTGTTTTTTAAGTTCCTGAGCAATTGCTTCCGAAAAATGAAGGACGTAAGCCTTTGATGCAGCGTAAGTTGCAAATTTTGGAATGCCTTGGAATGCTGCTGTTGAAGCAATATTTATAATGTGCCCTTCTTTCTTATTTACCATATCTTTTGCAAATAGTTTGCATATTTTTGTCAAACTTATCATGTTTAAGATTAGCATATCTTCCTCTCGGTTAATATCAATTTTTATGAATTCTCCGTTTATACCAAAACCTGCATTATTAATTAAAACATCAACTTTTAAATTTGCTTCTTTTACTTTATTATAAAGCTGTTCTGCACTTTCAGATTTTGATAAGTCCATATCGAAAATATTTACCTTAACTTTTTGCTTTTTTTCAATGTTTTGCTTAATTTTTTCAAGATTTTCTTTCCTTCTTGCAACTAAAATTAAATTGAAATTATTTTCTGCATAAACATAAGCTGTTTCTTTTCCTATTCCTGCTGATGCTCCTGTTATTAATACTGTTTTCATTTTGTATGTTTTTAATTTGTATAAAAACCGTTTGACGGCTTCAATTGGTCGGGCAAATATTTATATTGTTGTTTCGTAAATTATTTGTGATTTTTTCCTGCAATCTCGATTTTTGTTAACCATTTTTTTCGTTGTTCCTCGCTCGAAAGTTTTACAGAACCAAAATATATTCTCGATTTGAATTTCATTCCGCAAAATTTCATACTTTCTTTTAGAAATTTGCCTCCCGCATCTTTAATTATTGTTTTGTAAAATAATGGAGGAGCATCCATAGTTGAAATTATAGAAAACGTTTTATTTTTTAATAACTTATTCCATTTCAATATTTTATCGCTTTTTAAATATTCAAAAGCAAAACCCGAAACAAAAGTTTGCTCAATAAATGCTTTAAGAATTGCCGGCATTGAATACCACCAAATTGGATATACCCATACTATGTGGTCTGCTTCCGCTATTAACCCTCTTGCATTAATAATATCTTTTGGGGCATCATAATCTTTGAATTTTGTTTGAAAAGCTTCAAATTCTAAATCAATTACGTTTAGTACTTTAACACTTACGCCTGTTCTTATTGCCGATTTTTTATATGTTTCTGCAATTACAAAATTAAAACTGTCTTTTCTTGGGTGTCCGTTAATAATTAATATTTGTTTCATTATTTTTTTACTAAAATGAATACTCATTCATCAGGGCAAACTCAGACTTTGTTAAAATCTGTTAAAAGTATTAATTTGCTTTAAATCGTGTCACGTTTTAACGTGTCACGATAACATTAATTTTAGATTTATACATTTTATTAGTTTCATTATTCTTAAAACCTTAGTTTGAATTGTTAAATCAAATAAATTGTGTTGAAAAATAAAAGTATGAGTTTGCCCTAACTCATTTATAAAGTAAAACTTTATATTTGAAAAAAAAAATTATATTTGTGAAAACATTTTTTTATGAAAATACTTATCCTTTGCACAGGAAATTCATGCCGTAGCCAAATGGCAGAAGGCATCATAAAATCTTTTAATAAAAACTATGAAGTACATTCAGCCGGAACAAAACCTGCAAAAGAAGTCAGTACCTATGCAGTACAAGTTATGCAAGAAATTGGCATTGATATAAGCAAAAATTACCCTAAAAAAACGGATAAATATGTTAACAAAAGTTTTGATTATGTTATAACAGTTTGTGATAATGCAAAAGAAATTTGCCCTGTTTTTACGGGTGATGTTAAACAACAACTTCACATAGGTTTTGATGACCCTTATGAAGCAAGTGGCACAGAAGAAGATATTATATTGGAATATAGGAGGATAAGGAATGAGATTGAGTATGAATTTGCGAAAATATTTAAAGTCTAAAAATGAATAATATTAAGTCATATTTTAGTATCGAAATTTTAAAAGATATAAGATTTTGGATTGTATTATTTTTCATAATACGATTAGCAGGAATAACAAACCCGCCTCTTGAAATTGCACATAATTGGAGACAGACTACTGTAACAATGGTTGCAAGAAATTTTTATGAACTTAATAACAATATTTTATATCCAAGAGTTGACTTTGCAGGAGAAAAAACAGGAATAACAGGTATGGAATTTCCTGTTTTAAATTATTCAATTTATTTAGTCTCTGAGCTTTTTGGTTATCAGCATTGGTACGGAAGACTTATAAACCTATTTGTTTCAAGTTTTGGGCTTTTTTTCTTTTTCAAATTAATTAATAAGTATTTCATAAAACAAATTGCATTTAATTCTACAATAATTCTTCTTTTTTCTGTATGGTTTGCATATTCTCGAAAAATAATGCCTGATACTTTCTCGGTGTCATTTATTATAATGAGTATTTACTATGGTACAAATTATTTTGAAGCAAAAAATATACGTAAAAAGATATATAATCTACTATTCTATTCATTGTTTGTTGTTATTGGTTCTTTATCGAAATTGCCTTCCGCATATATGTTAATTATTTTAGTTCTTTTTATTTTTAATAAAGAATTTTTATTAAGATATAAAATAGTTTTTATTGTAACATCTTTACTTAGCATTTTATATACATTGTATTGGTATTTTTATTGGGTTCCTTATTTGGTTGAACATTTTGGGTTTTGGCATTTCTTTATGGGAAAAAGTTTTGCACAAGGAATATCAGAAATTTTTACAGATATAAATCAAACATTATATAGGTTTTATGATACTGCAATGAAATATATAGCTTTTATATTCTTTATTTTAGGAATTATTATTATAAAAAAGCAGAAAAAAATAATATATATCTTATCTATATCATTTTTATCATTTTTAGTAATTGTGTTTAAAGCTGGCTTTACATTTTCACACCATACTTATTACATAATTCCATTTGTTCCTGTAATGGCATTAGTTGCAGCAAATAGCCTTAGTTTTATAAAAAATAATAAAATTGTAGTTTTAATTTTATTTGCAATTGCAGTTGAAGGGGTTTTTAATCAACAGCACGATTTTAGAATTCATAAAAAAGAGCAAGCTATTTTAAATTTAGAAATTGATTTAAATAAAATATCTAAAAGTAATGATTTAATTGTTATAAATAGTGGAGATTATCCAACTCCAATGTATTTTGCCCATAGAAAAGGTTGGGTAACTTATAATGAAAAAATAAAAGATGTCAAATACATAACTGATTTAAAAACAAAAGGACTAAAATACATCGTTATATTAAAAAAGACTTTTGGTGAAGAAATTAAAATAAATTATCCTGTTGTTTTTAATAATGAAGACTATTGTATTTATTCATTAAATAAAAATAAATAATTGAAAAAAACAAAAACAGCAATAGTAATCCTAAATTGGAACGGCGAGAAATTCTTAAAAAAGTTTTTACCTTCTGTTATTAAATATTCACAAAGTGAAGAAAATGAGATTATTGTTGCAGATAATGGCTCAACAGATAATTCTATAAACTTATTGAAAGAAAATTTTCCGAAAGTAAAACTTATTCTTTTTAATAAAAATTATGGTTTCACGGGAGGCTATAATAAAGCATTGCAACAAATTGATGCAGAGTATTTTATATTGTTAAATTCAGATGTTGAAGTTACAAAAAATTGGATTGCCCCAATTATTTTAATGATGGATGCAGACAAGACTATTGCAGCAGCAATGCCCAAAATAATTTCTTA
>CAMZKV010000087.1 GCA_947311445.1 uncultured Chlorobiota bacterium
TGACGCAAATATTCTAAAAAAACTTCTTAATACAGAAACATTATATAAACGGCAACTAATAAAGGAAGCATGGAAAGAAATTAATAAAGCTCAAAAATTAACAATCCAAAACGTTCATGTTTTTTTGCTAATTTTTGAGCTTTATTAATTTCTTTCCATGCTTCCTTTATTAGTTGCCGTTTATATAATGTTTCTGTATTAAGAAGTTTTTTTAGAATATTTGCGTCAATACTATTGGTTTTTTTATTTAGAGATTCTAAAATTGAATCGTATAAATATTTTTTTCTTTGTGCGTTTTTAAAAACAACAGTCTTTTTTTTATCAGAACTTTGTTTAATCTTTTTAAAAAGATTATAATATTCAGGTGATTTTTCATTTTTAACACTCAAACTAAATGTTTTTAATTCTCCTCGTGTCAATGATTTAATTAACTTTTCTAATGGTGATTTTTCCATTTAATAAAAATTATTCTATAAGTATTTTTTTTTATAATTAGTATGTTGAAATATATTTTTTAAAAACATCTTTAACATCATCTTTTTCAATATCGAAAATTAGTGCATGAGTTATTCCAAATCGCCTGAGAATATCATAAACTAAACTTTTTCTAACAACCCAAATCATAGTATGTGTCTCAATTTCAGATAATTGTTCAATAGATTTTGACCATCCTTTTCCTTTTAGTTCAAATGGACCTACTTCGTCAATGAGTATATAGTCTGCATCTTTAACATTGTTTGTTGCCAATATTTTTTTTCCAAATTCAAGCCCTTTTTCATTAAAATAAAAACGACCTACTTTTTTTTGTTCTTCATTACCTTCTGCTTTACAAAGTAATTTTTTTTCTCCGGTATTTATATTCTCCAGAAAAAATTCTGCTCTTATATTATTTTTAAAAGTTCCTTTGGCAAGAAAACCAAAAACTTTTTTATTATTTTGTTTTAAAGTTCTAACTAGGTTTTCTGCAAAAGTACTTTTCCCTCCATGCCTCACTCCTCTAATAATAATAACTTTTTTTTCTTTTTTTTTACTTTTGAATTCTTCTAAAATAATTTCTGCATCTAAAATGTTTTTTACTAATGCTTTAAGCGGACTTTTTAAAATTATTTTAGGGCTTGCAGAATGTTTCATTAAATATGGAAGAACAGAAAATGAAAGTCCTAATGCTGTATAAAATTGCCAAAAACCTTTTCTGTATAGCAAAGCTTTAACAAAAGGGTTTCTTAGTTCAGAACTAATTGCGGAAAAACCAATAACAATTGTAATTGCTCTAATTCCCATTTTTAATCCGGAAATTAGCCCGGCATTTGTAAAATATGTATCTTGATTAAATCCGTCGTAAAAAATTGCAGATATTAGTATAAAAATACCAATCTGAAACCAAAAACCGGGTTTTTTAAAATATCTTAATGCTCTTTTGTATTTATAAATTGTTAATCCTGAGTATATTATTGCAAGAATAAATGCTATCTCAACCGAAATCATGTTTGTAATTGCAAGTACAGTTATAATAAATGCCAAATGTGAAAACAATAAAATCAAAGAACTTTTATGGTCTTCTGTATTGATTTTATCTTTATCATCTTCAAGAAAAATTTTATTTTTTGGTTTATTATCTGCTTTCATTCTTAAAGCTTGATTTCCTATTATTATTCCGGAAATTGATGCTATTAATCCTAGCACAACATAGAATAAACTAAGTATAAAAAATGCTTCAAAAAATGTAAGCTCTTGAAATTTAAGTTGTTTAATAATAAAATGATATAGATTTTCAGTAATTCTTACTAAATCAAGACCATATAAAATTAAAAGTGCAAATATTTTATGAATAACTACACTGTAAAGAGCAAAAATTCCACCCATAAGATAGCCAATATTATTTCTTCCAAATAAAAATACTGCAAATTCAAATAGTAGTGCTTCAAATAAAATACCCGTCATTGGACCAAAAAGAATTGCACTTGGGGAAACAGATTTCATAACTGCTGCAATTAAACCTGCCCGCCAAAATAAACCTTTATCTTTCCATGTTTGCCCAAAAGCAACAAGAAGACTAATTCCTAATACGGCAAGTATTGTTCCTGCCAAAGGCATTCTAATATTATGGAAAAAACTACCTATAATTATTTCAATACTTCCCCATAAACTTCCAAGTACAGAAGCTTTTAGCCAAATATCTTTAAACTCTTTTTTGTAGATTTCCATTTTATAATATACAACTGCGAAACTATAAAAAACTGAAAAGTTTACGAAGCAAATCCAAATTTATAATTTCAAAAATTATTTAATAGAGCAACTTTCTTACCCTTTTTTTTTAAATATCTGTTGCCTTGTCCCTCTTCAATTAGTTTTATAACATCATTATCTCCTGAATTAAAAACTGTTCCAAAAAGTCCTTTAATATTTTTATATCTAAAAAAATCTTTACTCATAAAAGTTGAAGGACCGAACATAAAAATATCACATTCAATTTTTGTATTTTTAACAATATCAAAAAAAGTATTATTCAAAACTGAAGTTGAAGTTAATAAAACACTGTCAGCTTTTTTTAAATACTTTGCTTGTTTGTCTTGGCTTATAACAACCTTATTATCAGATGAATAATCAAATACGAAAGGTTTAATATTTATTGCTATTAGTTTTTTGTAAATTGGCTCAGAAAAACCAATCATTACTAAATTTGAATATTTCTTAAAATCAATAAGGTTAAATATATCTGATTTTAGAGAATATTCTTTTTTATTATTAAACACAGCGTTATAATATGCACTTAATATGTTCCTATGACCGCTGTTTGTAAAGTTTGGTTTTTGTAACTCGTTAATATTCACATTTTTAATGTCGTATAAATTTGCAGACAATCCAATATTTCCATTCATAAGCATTACTGCAACATATGATTTGCCAAAAACAATTTTTTTTATTGTTGCCGGTTTGAAGTTATATTTGTTGTATAAAAAGGTAATAGGTTCTGAGTGCATATTAAATTATTGTTTTTTTAATCCGAAACTAAAAACTAAGCCTAAAAACAAAATAGACAAAGTAATAATTGCTAAAGCATTAAAATTAAAAGATTTTAAAATTATTCCTCCCGGAATTGCAAAAAACAAGCCAACAGAAGATAAGTTATTTTGAATAGCAACATAAACAGGCCGTTTTTCATCGGGTGCAATAATTAAAATTAAATTACTAAATGCTAGTCTAAAACCATCTATTGCAGCACCTGAAACAAAATATATTGCATAATAAACATAAATATTATTTGCAACAAAAACTGAACTTATTGCAATAATTGAGAATAAAAAAGATATTAAAATTATACATTTGTTCATATTTCTTGAAGCTAAAAATCCCCACAAAAAATTTCCAACAACTGCCCCTGCCATTTGTAATGAAATTATAAATCCAATATCTTTACTTGCTATTCCTAATTCGTTTTTTGCATTTAGAATTATAAAAGGAAAAATTAAAAATAAACCATAAGCAAGAAACCTACTTAAAATTTGAATTTGTAAACTTTTATCAGCTCTAAGCACTTTGCCAGCATTTTTTAAAAACAAATAGAAATTTTGTTCTTTTTTTGCTGTTTCTTTCTTTTCAAATTCATTAAAATTCCAAAAAATATAGAATCCAACAGCCATAATTAAACCACTGAAAATGAAGAGAAAAGCGAAACTGTTGGGTTTTGCAAAATTTTCTAAAATTAAGGCAGAAATACCTCCGCTTAAGATTCCGGCAATTCCAGATGCAATTTGTCTGTAGGCAAGTACTTTTCCTCTATATTTTTTTGTAAATGATTTTCCTGTTAATTCTTGGTAATAAATAACACCCACACCTGCCGAGAAAGAAAATAAAAATAAGAAAATACTGATTAGCACCAGAATAAGAAAATTGCTATATCCTGAGAATATAAATATTGAAAGTCCTACACTGAACCAAGTTAAAAATCTAAATACAAAAACTTTTCTTAAAGATTTCAGAACTTTACCATGTTCCTGTGCCTTAAATGCAGTCCATAATTGCATTATAATTGCACCGCCTTTCATCAATGATGATAATATTCCGACAAGAATTTCATCTCCCTTAAAATAATCAATTATTAAAGGAAGAATAGTTGAAGTATCAGCAACTGCAACAGCTGCTGCCAAGAAAAAACCTTGTGCAATAAACCTATTTCTATTTTTACTTAAATCTATTTGTGAATTGTTTCCTGACATAAATATTTTTAATTATTCGCAAAAGTAAAATCTTATTTAAATATAATATTATTTATGTATTTTTAATTATTGTTTTCTGTCAATTTTTATATAGATTAACAAAAGGGCTATAATCTGTTTTTAATATCTTTTTAAGACAAGAATGATTTTAGATAATCATTAAAATTACCTTTGCCACTTAAAATTCTTTTTCTAAATTGTTAAATGACAAAAAAAATTAAAATATCATTCGCATCAAAAGATGAAAAAAGAACATTTCTATTACATCTTGTCTTTTCAATTTTTGATGGTATAATCCTTGGTGTTCTAGCCTTAAATGAATACGTTTTAATTAAAGGACTTAAAGGTTCGTCATACCAAATAGGAATATTATTTCAGTTTACGGTTGTTGTGCTCATAATTGCTGTGCCGCTAACCGAAATTTTAAAGAGAACTATAAAAAAAATAAGAATGTTAAGACTTGTTGCGATTCTAACACGAGCACCTCTTTTTTTACTTTTATTCTTTCCAAAAACAATAACAGAAACTACTAATATTTTCTTTTTTCAAATACTGTTTCTACTAATTTTCTTAATATATTTCTCTGCAAATCCATTAATAATGCCTACAATTAATGGTTTTCTTAAAACAAATTATAAGCATGAAAATTTTAGTAAACTTTATGGATATTCTGCAACAGCAAATAAAATTGTTATGTTAATTGCTACTTTCTTTTTTGGTCTTCTACTTGATATATTTCCAAATGCTTACACATATGTTTATCCTTTTTTAGCAATACTGGGGATTAGCTCAATTTTTATACTTACACAAATAAAATATTCACCAATTGTACCTAAAAATAAAAGGAGCTTAAAAGAAGCAGTTAAAGAAGTAACAAGAAGTATTATAAACATATTAAAAAAGAATAAAGCATTCCGAGATTTTGAAATTGGTTTTATGTTCTATGGTCTTGCATGGCTTGTTACAATTGCTGTAATTGCATTATTTTTAGAAAACGAATTAAAACTAAACTACTCAGGTATAGCATTTTACAAGAATTTTTATACAACTGTATCAATTTTACTTACTCCTCTTTTTGGAAAATTATTAGGAAAAATTAATCCTAGAAAATTTGCAATTTACACTTTCGGAGCAATGCTTTTGTATTTATTGTTTATGGGATTAACTGAATATTTTCCGGTTTACATTGAAATTTTTGAAATAAAAATTTATTACACTTTGCTTGTTTCTTTTCTTTCTTATGGTGTTTTTGGAGCAATGATGGGCTTGTTATGGCACATAGGTTCAGCATATTTTGCGAAAGATGAAGATGCGGCAGATTATCAATCCGTACATTTATCATTTACAGGGCTTAGAGGAGCTTTTGCTCCATTGGCAGGAGTATGGTTGTTTGAAATAATTGGATACTCAGGTGTTTTTTTAATAGGAATTATTTCAATTTTTATTGCTATACTTGTTTTAATAATTTCTTTGAGGAAAATATAGAAGGAGAATTAAACAAAATTAATATTGTTTTTTTTAAATTTAATTTATCTTAGTCCAAAAATAGTACATTTTACGCAATAAAAAAAATCTAAAATTAGTTCTGAGCAAAACCGAAAAGGAATGCAATTAGCAGCAACAGTAGCAGCAGGGAAAACTGGAACCGGGACTGTTAATATTAAAGAAAATTTACTTTGGGCACACGGAAAACAAGTTTCTGAAACCGGATTAAAAGAACTTGAAAACTTATCAAAATATTTAGACCTAAATTTTAAAAAATCAAATATTAAAGAAACAGGTATTTTTCAAAATAAAAATTTTGATTTAATTGCTGTACCTACAATTCTAATTGATAAACCAATAACTCTTGTTGGAATGGGAGATACTATTTCTTCAATCTCAATTGTGGGCGTTAAATAATTTCGTAAAATTTATTTTGAATTTTAAACTAAGAATTGTATTTTTATAAAAAAAATAATTAACTAATTAAAACTGAAAGAAATGCATAAAAGAATACTAATTTTATCATTATCCTTTTTATTATCAGGAATTAGCTACGGTCAATTTTTTCACTTGGGTGCAAAAGGTTTTTCTACTCCTGCTACTTTGATGAATTATTATGAGTATGATGTTACAGACTACGTTTATTACTTCTCAAATCAGAGAAACGAAACAGTAAGGTTTTCTGGATTTAAAACAAGTTCTGTAAAATCAAATTTTATATCTCCTGCAATATACATGAGATACGACTTGGGAAATCACATTTTCTTCCAAGCAGATTTTTTTCATTTATCTTTTCATAATGAAGCAGAGTATAAAAATTCTGTTGACTATAAAGACTTTGTTGACGAATTTAACCCTGATGGAAACATAGATAACATCGAATACAATACAATAAAACTAAAATGGAAATTTTGGGGTAACTCTCTTTCTCTGGGTTACAGATTGGCAAAAGCAAAAGCATTACGTCCACACTTATACATTGGTGCAACAGTTATGTATCTTGAAAATTTTCAACACTATTCTGCTACCTCTATAAATGAAGACAACCAAAGAGATATTAATCAAATAATATTCAAAAATTTAGACACTTATAAGATAACAACCTTTTACTATCATTTTGGTATAGGATTTAAATATCATGCAGTAACACTAAACGCATATATAATGTCATCAATACCTAATCAACCTGTTGATATTTATGCAGATAAATACGAAGAAGGAAATATTTCAAATGATATATCTCTTTCTGAAAGAGCAAATTACAAATCTTTATCAACTCTTAATTTATCATTAGGAATTAATTTATTATCATTTAATCTTACCAAAAAAGATTTAAAATATTAAAAAATAACAACTATGAAATTTATCAAAAAAAATACATTTATTTTAAGCATAATCTCAACTATAGTATTATCCATACTATTTTCGTCATGCCACAAAAGAATTGAATTAGAAGATAATTATGCAGATTTTAGAAGAGTTGTAGGACCAGATGGCGGAACAATTAACTTTTTTGAATATAATCCTGAAAATGATAAACCCGAAATAATTGTTAGCATTGATTTTCCTGAAAACGCATTAGACTCTCTAACTGTTTTTAATATGTATGAATTTATAAATGAAGGTGTTTATATAGATATTCTTCGTTTGGGAAGAAGACAAAATTCAAAATTCCTATATTTTGTTCCTTTTTATGAATCATACGGTTATAATGAAGTAAATTCAAATTCAGATACATACCACCTTAGTATTGATTTTAATACAGCTGTTGAAGTTACTTATAAATTAATAAGTGATTATGCCCCTGAGTTTGATGCAAAACTGTTCAGAATAAAAATTCCGGCTACTAATGAATGGGGAACAGAAGATAATGTTTGGATAAATTGGAACTATCAAGGATACCCCGACGGGTATGATATAATAGATTTAACATACCTTATTAACGGAAGATGGACATCTGTTAATGATTGGGGAAGCACAGATTTTAATCTAGACAATTGGGAAGAAGTTACAAATTATACATATAATACTTTTGAAAATACTGTAAGTTTTCAAATTTACAATACTGATTATATGTATGTAATGGCAAAAGAAATAACAAATTAAATAAAAAAATCATGTTTTATATTCAACAAAAAAGCTAAAATTAAAACCTTAAAATTTCAAGCTATGAAATTATCAAAAATATTAATATTTCCTTTATTATTTTTTGTTTTTAAAATAAACGCACAACAACTAAGTGTTCAAACATCTCATTCTTCAACTATATTGGATTTAGAATACAGCCCCGATGGAAAATTTTTAGTATCTTCAGGATTGGATAACAAAGTTATTATCTGGGATTTACGTTCATACAGACAAATGAATATTCTAGGAGGACATAATGGCCCTGTTAGTTGTATTGCATTTCATCCTACTAAGAATATTATCGCAACTGCTAGTGATGACAAGACTGTGAAACTATGGGAATATCCCTCTGGAAAACTTCTAAAAACTTACGACTTTTTTACAAAAGAAGTAAAAGGACTAGCTTTTAAGCCAAATGGAACAGAATTAGCCTGTGGCTCAGATTCAGTTTACTTAATAAATCTTAAAAGACATACATATTATACTATAAACAAAAGAGCAAAACGCTTTTTTAATACAGTTGCATACATAGGAGCACAAAAATACTTAGCATTTGGCGGAAAAAAAGAAAGAAACATACGAATTTATAGCTTTTCAAAATTTAAAATTGTAAAAAAACTCCCATCTCGCTCAAACGAAATTATTGTTGATAAAAATTATGAAAATTTATTTTCAGCTGGAAATAAAGGAAATGTTACAAGACTTAAAATAAAAAAACGTGTATTTAAAACAAAATTTAATGTTGTTACAGAACGTTCTTGGCATTCATTTTTTTCTTTAGCACTTACGGATAAAAAAGTTTTTGCTGCAAATAAAAATGGGCTTATTTATGTATTTAATAAAAAAAATGGAAAAAGAAAAGATCTATTAAAAGGACACAAGGGACAAGTTAAAGCAATCAGTATTAGCCCAGACCAAAAATATTTAGCAAGTGCAGGAGATGATAAAAAAATTGCAATTTGGGACATTAAAAATAAAAAAATTGTTAAAACACTTGAAGGTGGTACTGGAAGCATTAATTCAATTTCTTTTTCAGAAAATGGTAAAAAAATGTTTATAGCATATGATAATTCAGATTTCAGAATTTGGGATCTTTCCAAAAAAGGAGATATCCAGAAAAGTTCTTGCCCGAAGCCAAATTTTTTAGAAAGAAAATCAAATAAAGATTATTTTGTTTCAAACACCACAAACTTATTACCCGAAAATAAGATAATAATTAAAACAAAACTTAAAAAAGAAGATAAAAAAACTGACAACTTCCTAAGTAGTACTGATAATCTTCTTATATACAACAATATAACTGACGGAGAACCAGTACTGCTTAAAAGTCCGAAAAATACTGACTACCAATCTTTCTTGTTAGCAGACTCTTCAAATATATTAGTTTTCAAAAGTAGAAGTACACATTCCCAAAAACATTCATT
The DNA here is from genome assembly GCA_947311445.1 of uncultured Chlorobiota bacterium. Taxonomy (GTDB): domain Bacteria; phylum Bacteroidota; class Bacteroidia; order Bacteroidales; family JAADGE01; genus JAADGE01. Next base: position 9,254 of record CAMZKV010000087.1, read on the forward strand.
AATTAATTGGGAAGTAATTAGGAGCAGAGAACAAGTATTTTCAACACATATATACAAATATAATATTGATAATGTTAAAAAGAATTCAAAAATTAGAATTAATTCAAAACAAAGAAAAAACTCTTTTAAAATAAAAGGAGATATTTACTACAAAACTATTAGCGAAGATGGAAAAAAACTTTTAGTATTAATTAAAGAAAGAAAGAAAAAATCAAGATGCGAAATATACAATATTGAAACAGGAGAAAACAATGGAACAATCCAATTAAAACAAAGATTTTTAACAGCTGGCTTTAGTGCAAATAATAATTTTTTATATTTCGTTTCTAAAAATGATAGTATTCACTTTTATAAACAATCAAATTTAAAATTAATTAAAGAAATATATGGAAAAGCACCTGTCAGTTTTATGAAAAATGATAAATTTTGTGCATATACAGACATTAACAAAAAAATATATATGACTGAAACAAAAGACTTTACAGTTAAATACACAGTTCCATCAGAACATATTACTGCAATTTCATCTATAAAATTTAATTCTAAATATAACTATCTTGCAACAGCTGGATATGATGGAATTATTAATTTTTGGAATTTTGAAGATGGTAAGCATATGGTTAGTCTTGCGGCTTTTAACAATGATGATTATTTATATGTAACAAAAGAAAACTATTATTACTCAACAGTTGGATCAATGGATTACATTAACTTTATGATGAATGATAAATTATATACATTTGAACAATTTGATGTAAAGTATAATAGACCAGATATAATACTCTCAAAACTACCCTACTCCACTGATGCTGAGATAACTGCATATAAGAAAGCATATGTGAAACGTATAAAAAAAATGGGATTTATTGAAGATTCTGAAAATACAGAATTTAATATCCCAACTGTAACAATAAAAAATATTGATGAAATACCTGTTACTACAATTAATGAAAATATTGAAATAAGAATAAAAGCAGAAGACAAAAAATATAAATTAAATAAGGTTAACATTTGGGTTAATGATGTTCCCGCCTATGATAAAAAAGAAAGTATTACAAAAAATCTAAGTTCTAAATATTATTCTGGAAGACATGAAATAACACTTTTACCTGGAAGAAATAAAATACAAGTTTCTACAACAAACTCACATGGATATGAATCTTTAAAAGAAACTTTTTATGTTGATTATGAAGCAGATGAAGAAAAACCGGATTTATACCTTGTTTCAATTGGTGTTTCAAAATATAAAAACGAAGAATATGATTTAGAATATGCAGCAAAAGATGCAGGAGATTTTGTTTCTGTATTAAAATCTGACAAAAAACATAAAAAATATAAAAATATTTACATAACAGAAATCACAGATAAAGACGCAACAAAAGAAAATATTCTTAAAGCTAAAAATAAATTAAAAAAATCATCTATTAATGATGTTGTTGTTGTGTTTTTTGCCGGACATGGTCTATTAGATTGGGATATGGACTATTATCTTGCTACAACAGATATTAATTTTATTCTTCCTTCTGAAAATGGTCTAAAATATGACAAACTAGAAGGTTTATTAAGTGATATTCCTGCAAGAAAGAAATTACTTTTAATTGATGCTTGTCATTCCGGAGAGGTTGATAAAGATGAAGAAACTGCTGAAACTACCACAAATAATAATACTAATTCTGATGATGCTACAAGAAGCACGGCTGAGCTAGGAGATACTAAAATATTAAGCCAAAGCTCTTTTGAACTTATGAAAGATATGTTTGCCGATATTAGAAAAGGAACAGGCTCTACAATCATATCATCAGCAGGTGGTTCTGAATATGCTTATGAAAGTGATAGAACTAAGAATGGTATTTTTACGTACATACTTACTAATGGAATAAGCACAGGAGAAGCAGACATCAATAATGATGGCAGAATAATGGTTTCAGAATTAAGAGATTATTTAATGGATAATGTAAGTAAAATGACAAAAGGACATCAAAACCCAACTTGCAGAAGACAAAATCTTGAATTTGATTTCAGAATTTGGTAAATATTATTTATTATTAATCTAAGTTTGACATTAGAATTATTACAGTTTCAACTAATTAAATTGGCGTTAAAATTATTACTAACAATTATAATAATTTGGACGCCTTTTTATTTCAGTAATACCACCAATCTTTCATTTAAAAAACCAAATTTTGTTCAAAACAATTTACCCGTTTTTTTTTATTCATACATAATAGAATTAAATTTGTAGCAATATAATTAAAGCTTTAAAATAATTCAAATAAAAATGATAAAATCACTAATACTAACCGGCTTCGGTATAAATTGCGAAACAGAAATGGGAGCCGCATACAAAAATGCAGGAGCAGAAGTTACAATTATACATTTTAACGAATTAATGAACGGAACTTACAATCTGCACGATTTTGATATACTGAATTTTCCCGGCGGATTTTCTTTCGGTGATGATATTGCTTCCGGGAAAGTGATGTCAAACAAAGTGAAATACAAAAAAATGAAATCGGGCAATACTTTTATAGAAGAAATTCAAAAATTTATAAATAACGGAAAATACATTCTCGGAATTTGCAACGGATTTCAAATTCTTGTGCAACTCGGACTTTTACCGAATATAAACCGAAATTTTGAACCCGAAACCGCACTTGTTGCCAATAATTCAAACAAATATGAAGACCGCTGGGTATATTGCAAAGTAAATCCGCAAGTTAAAACACCGTTTTTAAAAGGAATTGACTTATTGCCTGTTCCGGTAAGGCACGGAGAAGGAAAACTCGTAATAAAAGACGATGCAATAAGAAAACAAATTAAAGATAAGAATTTAATTGCTTTGCAATATGCTGATAAACAAGGGAATATAACGTCAGAATATCCTGCAAACCCAAACGGAGCAGAATTCAGCATCGCCGGATTAACAGACCCTACGGGACAAATTTTCGGACTTATGCCGCACCCCGAAGCATTTTTAAGTTTCTACAACCACCCCGATTGGGCAAAAATGAAACGAAACAGCAAAGAAATAAAACGAGAAAATACAGGACAAGCAATTTTTGATAATATTGTTAAACATATTGAAAAGAAATAACCACTAAGTACACTGATAATTCAAAAAGGACGCTATTTAATTTTAGATAAATGATAATTAAAAAATCATAGAGATACTATTTTTTCCTTTGTGAACCCTGTGAAAAACTTTGTGAACTTTATGGTTAAATAAATTTTATAAAATAAAATGAAAATAAAAAAAGCATTAATAAGTGTATCCGACAAAACAGGAATAACAGAACTGGCAAAAGCTCTGAAAAAATTCAACATCGAAATAATTTCAACCGGCGGAACAAAAAAAGTTCTCGAAGAAGCAGGCATTGAAGTTACCGATATTTCTTACGTTACCGGAAACCCCGAAGCATTCGGCGGACGTATGAAAACAATTTCTTTTAATATCGAAAGTGCATTGCTTTTCGACCGCGAAAAAGATGCCGAAGAGGCAGCAAAACTCGGCATAAAGCCAATTGATTTGGTCGTTTGCAACCTTTATCCTTTCGAAAAAGTTATGAAAGAAGGTGCAAATTTTGAAACCCTAATCGAAAATATTGACATCGGCGGACCTACAATGATACGGGCAGCGGCAAAGAATTTTAAATACGTAAATGTTCTTACGGATATTTCTGATTATGAGCAATTTATAAAAGAAGTAGAACAGGGCGTGGGAACAACTTCATACAATTATCGCAAAGAACTGATGGCAAAAGCATTCAATCACACTGCCGACTACGATGCAATAATTGCCCAAGTTATGGATGCACAAATTGATAAACTTTCTTTCAGGTTGAACTTTAAGGAAGGTAAAGCTTTGCGATACGGCGAAAATTCCCATCAAAAAGCACATTTTTTCCGTATGAAAGAAGCCGAAAACACCTATCATAATATGAATATCCTTAACGGGAAAGAGCTGTCATTCAACAATATACTTGACATTTCCGGTGCCGTAAATTCCGTTAAAGATTTAAGCGGTGTGGCTTGTGCGGTTGTAAAACATTCAAACCCTTGCGGGCTGGCACAGGGTAAAAATCAAAGGCAAGTTCTGGAAACAGCTTGGCAAGGCGACCCGATTTCGGCATTCGGCTCAATAATAGCTTTCAACACAACTTTAAAATTAGAAACAGTTGAATTTTTTGAACTTACAAATGAAGACAAATCAAAACGCAAGTTTATTGAAGTCATCATAGCATCAAAAATTGAAAAAGAAGCACTGGAATATCTTCAAAATCATAAAAATTTGCGTGTAATTGAATACGACATTTCAAAACTTCCCGAATACAAAGATTTACGTTTTATAAACGGAACACTTTTAAGCCAAGATATTGATAATAAGCTGTATGAAAAATTAGAATGTGTTACCGAAACCGAATTTGACACCGAAAAAAACAAAGCAATTGTCGAATTTGGTTTAAATGCAATAAAAAATATAAAATCAAATGCAATAGCAATCGTAAGAGAAAAAAACGGAACTTATCACCTTACGGGAATGGGAGCAGGGCAACCTAACAGGTTAATCTCTACTGAATTAGCACTTGAAAAGACAAGAGATTTCATAAGGCAAGATTTCAAAGGAGAAGAAAAAGATTTCGATAATTTCTATGAAAATGAAATAAAAGATGCAATTTTAATTTCCGATGCCTTTTTTCCGTTTTCGGATAATGTGGAATTTGCCGCCGAGAAAGGAATTACAAAAATTGTTCAACCCGGCGGTTCAATTCGTGATAAATCTGTTATTAAAACTTGTAATGCACTTGGTGTAAGTATGATATTTACGGGATTGCGACATTTTAAACATTAAATTTTAACCACAAAGAACACGAAGAATGCACTAAGGACACTATGATCTGGCAATAATTTCCTTGTGAACTTAGTGAAAAACTTTGTGTCCCTTGTGGTTAAAATAAGAAACTAAATAAAATGAATTATAAAAAAAATAATTACTATACTTACAAGAAAACAACAGTGACTGTAATTTATCAACTTTTTCCTTGTGAACTTTGTGATAAACCTTGTGTCCTTTGTGGTTAAAATAAAAAACTAAATAAAACGAATTATAAAAAAATAATTACTATACTCACAAAAAATCATAACAATGGCTGTAATTTATCACTTTTTCTAGTGAACTTTGTGATAAACCTTGTGTCCCTTGTGGTTAAAACAAAAATTAATAATTATGACAGAAAATGAAATATCAAAACTTGTATTTAATGCTGCATTAAAGGTTCACAAAGCATTAGGTCCGGGTCTGCTGGAAAGTGCTTACGAATCATGCTTATTCTACGAATTAAAGAAAACGGGTTTAAAAACAGAAAGACAGAAAACCTTACCTCTTATTTATGAAGACATAAAATTGGATGCAGGTTACAGAATTGATATTATAATTGAAGATAAATTTATTATTGAAATCAAAGCAGTTGAAATATTAAACGATGTCCATTTAGCACAATTATTAACATATTTAAAATTATCAGATTGTAAACTCGGAATGTTAATTAATTTTAATGTTTCATTAATAAAAAACGGAATAAAAAGAGTTATTAACGGTACACTGTAATTTATCAATTTTTTCCTTGTGAACCTTGTGAAAAACCTTGTGTACTTTGTGGTTAAAACAAAAATAAAAAACATGCAAAACACATTAGAAAAATTCGAAAGCCCGCAACTGAAAAAAATCCATGCCGGCAAAGTTCGCGACAGCATCCGCATCAGCGATAAAAAAAGAATGATTGTCGTAACCGACAGAATTTCAGCTTTTAATAAGAATCTGAAAAACAGTGCAATACCATACAAAGGTGCAGTTTTGAACACACTTACGAATTTCTGGTTCGAAAAAACAAAACACATCATTGATAATCATTTTATCGAACAAATTGACGATAATATAAGCATTGTAAAAGAATGCAAACCCATAAAAGTAGAAATGATTGTTCGGGCATACCTCACCGGCTCAATGTGGCGCGGCTATCAAAAGGGACAACGAGTTTTCAGCGGTGCAAAAGTTCCCGACGATTTAAGTTCAAATCAAAAATTTCCCGAGCCGATAATCACACCCACTACAAAAGACGAGTTCGACAGCGAAATTTCCGAAGCCGAAATTATAAAAACCGGATTGGCAGACGAAA
>CAMZKV010000088.1 GCA_947311445.1 uncultured Chlorobiota bacterium
AACAGACATTCATTCGCAACATCAAAATTTAAATTTGAACGATAACTCATTTCAACTGAATGTTTTAGATGCCTTTGCGGGTTTATTGCCAAAAGTTGAAGATTATAAAAAAGACTATTTTGAGTATCTTAAAATAAAAAAAGAATACAAGCAACTTCTTGAAAGAGCAGAAAAAGAAAAGTCTGATTTTGAATTCTTCCAATTTAGATTTGATGAATTAGAAGATGCTAAACTAAATGAAGATGAACAAATTGAAATTGAAGATGAACTAAAACAACTAAATAATGCAGAAGAAATAAAAGAAAATCTCTCAAAAGCTTTCTCTTTATTATCTGATGAAGGAAACGGTGTAATTAAAAATTTAATAGAAAGTATTGCTTCACTTAAACATATACAAAATGTTTATAATAAGATAAATATAATTTCTGAAAGGTTAGAAAGTACAAAAATTGAAATTGAAGATATTTCGAATGAACTAGAAATACTTTCAGAAGATGTTGAACATAATCCTGTAAGAGCAGAATTTTTAAAAGAAAGAATTGATACAATTTATGCACTTCAAAATAAACATAAAGTTTCAACTATTAAAGAATTAATTTCAATAAAAAAAGAATTACAACATAAGCTAGATGATATTAGTTCTTTTGATGAACAAATTATAAATCTAAAAAAAACATTAGATAATAAAATACAACTAGTTGAAAATAAGGCAAATATAATTTCAGAGGGTAGGATAGGGGCGTCTGTAAAATTAGAAACTAAAATAATTGAAATTCTTCAAAAACTAGGAATGCCTTCTGCAAAATTTAAAATAAAACAAGAACTTATTGATGATTTTTTTGAAAGCGGAAAGGACAACATAAGTTTCCTTTTTTCGGCAAACAAACATTCAGATGTACAAGAAATATCAAGTATAGCATCAGGAGGAGAAATTTCTAGATTAATGTTGAGCATAAAATCTGTTATCTCAGATACAATGGCACTTCCAACAATTGTATTCGATGAAATTGATACAGGAGTTTCTGGTGATATTGCTGAAAAAATTGGTAATATAATGAAGGCTATGTCTGACAATATGCAAGTAATAAGCATTACGCATCTTCCGCAAGTTGCTGCAAGAGCAGATTTTCATTACAGAGTGTATAAGATTGAAAATGAGAATGATACTAAGACAAATATTGTAAAATTAAATAAGCAAGAACGCAAAACAGAACTTGCAACAATGCTTAGTGGGGAGAATATTACTGATGCTGCTTTAAAAAATGCTGAGGAACTATTGAAATAAATAAAAAGTATTTTTACATTTTATGAAACCAAAAAGTAGCAAATAAAAATTAATGTAACAAACTGTCTTTAATAATTTTAGACCAAATTTTATAACCTGCCTTATTCATGTGCAGCATATCTTTCTTAAAAATATCCTGTCTTATTTCGCCATATTCTTCATACATTGGTTCAGTAATGTCAATATACTCCAAATTAGGTATTTCATTACAGTATTCCTCTATTAACATATTGGTAATAAGAAGTTTATCTGTAACTTTTTCTCTTCTTGGAGAAGGTTTTATTGATAAAAAATAAATTTTGGCATCCGGCAAATATTTATCTCGCATTCTTACAAAAAGTTTAAAAGCATCCAAAATTACATAAGGAGTTAGAAACGTTGCCATAATATCGTTATCTCCCTCATACAGAACTATTTTAGAAGGCTTGTAAGGTATTGCAATTCTGTTAAAATAATAAATTGCTTCCGGTAAAGTTGAACCTCCAAATCCTCTGTTTAAAACATTTAAAGGAAATAAATCTTTTTGCATTGAAGACCAAATTCTAAAACTTGAACTTCCAAGAAATAATATTTTGCCTTGATCAATACCATTTAGGCTGTCTTTTTTTTCATATTTTAATATATCTTCCTCAAATCTGTTTAAAAAAGAAGTGTCAAGATAAGCAGACATTTCTTTCATATATAAAATTGTGTCTATATTTTCAAAACCTTGATTTTGGCTTAATAAACTAAATGAAAAAAATAATATAAATAATATTTGTAAGCTAATTAACTTCATTAAAATATGTTTCTGTTAAAATTGCAAATATATTTTGATTTTTTAATAAAGTCTGCATCAAATTCATATTTTTGCAGTAAAATTTTAAAATATGAGCTTAATAAAATCAGTTTCAGGAATAAGAGGAACAATTGGAGGAACTCCCGGAGATAATTTAACACCAATTGATATTGTGAAATTTACATCAGCATATGCACACTTAATGCAAAAAAAACTTAATAAAAAACATTTAAAAATTGTAGTTGGGCGTGATGCTCGTTTGTCGGGAATACAAGTTTTAAATTTAGTCTTAGGAACTTTAAATGGAATGGGTGCAGATGTTGTAAATCTTGGTTTGGCAACTACACCAACTACTGAAATTGCTGTTACAGAAGAAAATGCAGACGGCGGAATAATCCTAACAGCAAGCCATAATCCAAAACAATGGAATGCACTAAAATTGCTTAATGAATATGGTGAATTTTTATCGGCTGAAGATGGAAATGATTTACTGCAATTTATTGATAAAGAGTTTAATACCATAAGTTATGCCCAAATTGATGATATAGGGAAAACAACAGAAAAAGATTATTTGCAAAAGCATATAGATTTAGTTTTAGAAAATAACTTAGTAGATGTTGATGCAATAAAAAAAGCAAATTTTAAAGTCGTAATTGATGCCGTTAATTCAGTTGGAGGAATTGCATTACCAGCTCTTTTAAAAGCTTTGGGTGTAGAAAAAATAATTGAATTAAATTCTAAACCAAGCGGAATTTTTGCTCATAACCCTGAACCTTTACCCGAAAATTTGACAGAAATTTCAGAAGTAATAAAAAAACAAAAAGCTGATGTAGGTTTTGTGGTTGATCCGGATGTTGATCGCCTTGCAATAATTAATGAAGATGGAAGTATGTTTGGCGAAGAATATACAATTGTTGCTATTGCAGATTATATTTTGAAAAAAAACGGTGGAGGAAATACTGTTTCAAACTTATCATCGAGCCGTGCTTTGCGTGATGTTACGGAAAAACATGGAGGTAAATATTCTGCATCTGCAGTAGGCGAAGTAAATGTTGTTGCAAAAATGAAAGAAACAAATGCTGTTTTTGGTGGCGAGGGAAATGGTGGAGTAATTTTTCCGCCCCTCCATTATGGACGAGATTCGTTAATTGGTATTGCACTATTTTTAACGCATCTTGCAAAATCGGGTAAAACTTGCTCGAAACTTAGGGCAATTTATCCTAATTATTATATCTCAAAAAACAAAATACAACTTACACCAGAAACTGATGTTGATAATATTTTGAGAGAAATTAAGAAAAAATATGAAAACAAAGAAAATGTGCAAATATCTGACATTGATGGAATTAAATTAGACTTTAAAGATGGTTGGGTACATCTTCGCAAATCTAATACTGAGCCTATTATTAGAATTTATGCCGAAAGTAAAACTTATGAACAATCAGAAGAATTTGCTAAAATGATAATGAATGATGTTGATAATTTATAAGTTTAGGAATACATAATTATAAACATTTGAAAAGACTTTTACATTTCATAATATTTCTATGCAAAAAACAAAAGCAATAATAATAGACCTAGATGGAACCCTCATAAATGATAATAAAAAAGTTAGCAAAGATGATTTAAAAACATTAAAAACTTTAGGAAAGAATAATATTATAAGAATAATTGCAACAGGCAGGTCATTATATAGTTTTTACGAAGTTTTTGATGATAAATTCCCTATTGACTATTTAATTTTTGATGCGGGAGCAGGAATAATGGATTTTAAAACTAAAAAATTAATAAGCCTAAAATTTATTAAAAGCAAATATGTTAAAAAAATTGCAAAAAAATTAAATGAGCTCAAACTTGACTTTCAAATAAGAGATAAAATTCCTGATAGCCATAAATATAAATATAAAATATTTTCAAAAGAAAATACAGATTTTAATACACTTAATGCAATCTATAAAAAACATATTTCTGAGCTTTCTAATTTTGATAATTTTAAAGAAGCAACAAGGTTTATTTGCATTTCTAAAAATACAGCTATTATTAAGCAAATAGAAACTGAATTTAATGAATTTAGTATCATAAGAGCAACATCACCAATTGATAGAAAATCTATTTGGATGGAGATTTATCCCACAGGTGTAAATAAAGGAAGTTCTTTAATTTGGCTTTGCAATAGCCTGAATATCAGTCTAAAAAAAACTATTGGATTAGGAAACGATTATAATGATATTGATTTTTTGGATATTTGTGGAACTAGCTTTGTAGTTGAAAATGCTCCTGGATTTCTAAAAAAAAAATATTTAAAAACTTCTAGTAATAATGATAGCCCTTTGTCTTATATTGATTCCATTAATTTTGGGGACTTCTAAAAATCTTGATGCGAATGAATTATTAGAAGTCCCCTTTATTTAATAACAACTTTATCGCCCATAAATTTAGGTTTAGTTTTTAAAATAAAAACATCAAGAATCGCTTTTATTCTGGCAAATCGCTCTCTAATTCTGGTCTTAAGACCAGGTTTTCCGTGTAAATCTCTTGCATTAAAGGCAACGGCCTCAATTCCATTATTTTTTGCAATAAAAATTGCTCTTTCATTATGAAACTGCTGTGAAATAAAAGTTATATTTTTCTGTCCAAAAATTTCTTTACTTCTTATTACAGAATCAAAAGTTCTGAAACCTGCATAATCTAAAAAAACTTTACTAGCAGGAATTCCTCGTTTAATTAAATCATTTTTAAAAGTCTGTGGCTCATTATAATTACTTTCAGAATTATCTCCGCTTACTAAAATATACTTTATTTTTTTGTTTTGGTATAATTTAACTGTTGCTTCAATTCTGTATTTATAATAGTAGTTAAGTTTCTTTCCTATATATTTTGACGTGCCAAGTACCATCCCCACTTTATTAGGAGGAATATCATCTATATTGCTGAAACACATCTTTTTATTAAAACCTATTATATTTTCTGAAACAATAAATAATATAAGAACAAATAGGATTGATGCTACAAATATCTTTTTAATTTTAGAGAATAATCTTTTCACTCTTGTGTTTTTTGCATTTTTAACAATGCTTCATACCATTTTTCCATTCCTTCGCCGGTAGTTGCAGAAACTTCAATAAATTCTAAATGATGATTTACTCTTAAAGCATAATCTTTTGCAAGTTCAATATCATAATTAAGATAGGGCAAAAGATCAATTTTATTAATGATACAAATATCAGCATTTTCAAAAATTGTTGGATATTTTATTGGTTTATCCTCGCCTTCGGTTGTGCTCATTATCACAAGGCGTTTTGATTCTCCTAAATCAAATAAAGACGGACACACTAAATTACCAACATTCTCAATAAAAACAATTGAATTATTTTTAACATTTAGTTTTTTTACAGCTTTGTTAATCATATCTGCATCTAAATGGCAACCATTTCCTGTATTTACTTGAATAACAGGAGCTCCGGCATTAGCAATTCTTTCAGCATCATTCATAGTTTGCTGGTCTCCTTCAATAACATATAATTGAACTTTATTTTTTAAATCTTTTATTGTTTTTTCAAGTAAAGTTGTTTTTCCGGAGCCGGGAGAGCTCATCATATTTATAGAAAATATATTTTTTGCTTCAAAATATCCTCTGTTTCTTTCTGCAAGCAAATTATTTTGATTTAAAATATCAGTTTCTAAATTAATTTCATGCGAATGAGAATGTTCATGATGATGCCTATGAGAATGAGTGTGTTCATTATTTGTTGTTTCACTTTTTTCTCCAAACACTGTCATTTTTATTTCATTTTCATTTCCTTCGCAGCCACAAGTTATACACATAAGTTAATTTTTTTTTAATTAATCAGTAGTAATTGATTTTACTTTCATTTCTTTTCCTTTTAAAATGCTTGTTTTGTATGAATCACATTGCGGACATAAAGTGTAAACATTTTCTGTTTTAAATTCATACTTACAATCTTCACAAATAGATTTTGCTTCAATAATATTTATTTTTATTTCTGCATCTTTCAACATAGTTTTATGCTTTATGCTATCGAAAGCAAAATTTAAAGCATCAATTTCAATACCTGAAACTGTGCCTATATCTAATCCAATTTCTGTAATTTTTTCAGCATTTGCTTTTTTTGCTTCATTTTCAGCAATCTCAACAATACTTACTACAATTGACATTTCGTGCATTATTTCTTATTTTTTTCAAAATTAAAACAAAAATTAGATTCATAAAATGATATTGCTCAGATATGATATATTTTTTTAATTAAATTTTACCAATTTTATAACTTGTTAAAATAAATTGTTTTCTAGCAATGACTTTTGTATATTTGTATTACAGAACCTAAAAAACTTTGGCATTTTTTTTATATTACTAACTAAGCTCAAACAAAGAAGATGAAAAAACATTTTTTATTACTTATATCATTAATTTTTACATTTAGTTTAATTCTTTCGCAAGAAGAACACGGATTTGGTTTAAATTTTAATGATGCAGAATATAAAACAGTAAAGAAAAAGGCAAATTTAACTAGAAGTTTTTATTTAGAGCTTCCAAAATCATATTCACTGAAAAAATATGCTCCAATTCCTAATAGTCAGGGGCAATATGGAACTTGTGTTGGATGGTCGTCAGCATATGCCGGTATAACAATTCTTGAATCAATAAATAAAAAAAGAACAGACTTAATTAAAACAACTGCAAATACTTTTTCACCTGGCTTTATTTATAAACAAATAAAGTCTTCAACAGATACTTATTGCAAACTAGGCTCTTCAATAAAAAATGCTTTGGACATAATGAAAACAAAAGGAGTTTGTAAATTTTCGGATATGTCAGAAGCTAATTGCCCTTCTTATCTTCCTGCTGATGTTTTTGCAAAAGCTAAACAATATAAGATAACTGATTATGCAAAAATTTTCAGTATGTTTGATTCAAAAGATTTTAAAATTAAAGCTGTAAAGAAAAGTTTATCAGAAAATAATCCTGTTATAATTGGAATGAATGTTCCTCCCTCTTTCAACACTGCCTTTGGTTTATGGAAACCGACAGAAAGTAGCAAGCAAATATATGGTGGACACGCAATGTGCGTTATTGGATATGACGATTCAAAATATGGAGGAGCTTTTGAAATAATGAATAGTTGGGGAACTAAATGGGGAAATGAAGGTTTTATCTGGGTAAAATATTCAGATTTTCATGATTTTGTAAAATATGCTTATGAAATGATAAAATTTAAAAGTAATAAAATTGAAAAGAAGTATAACTTTTCGGGTAGTGTAAAATTTGTTAAATCTGATGGAGTTGAAAGTAAAGCTACTTATTATAATGGAATTTACAAAACTGTTGAAGCCTATCGTTCTGGAACCAAATTTAGATTATATATTTCTAATTCGGAACCAGCGTTTGTTTATGCCTTTGGTTTTGATGCTACCGGGAAAACTTTTACAATATTTCCACACAAACCAGGCATTTCTCCTGCATTAAATTATTCTAATAACAGAATAGCAATTCCAGATGAAGAACATTTTATACAAACAGATAACACAATTGGGAAAGATTATTTGTGTGTTTTATATTCTAAAGAAAAATTAAATATTGTAGAAATTAAACAAAAAATTGAAAATTCCTCAGGTTCTTTCAAAGTCAGAATACAAAAAGTTTTTAAAGATAAGTTAGTTCACGGAGCAAATATATCCTTTCATCAACAAAATACGTCATTTAGTGTAAAAAATAGTAAAAAAACAATTTCAGCACTAATTATTGAAACTGAACATATAGACTAACCAATAAATAATCAGTATCTTATGAAATTTTTAATCAATTAATTAATACTTTCAATTTCTTTCGTTTATTAAAAAAAAATATATTTTTGTTAAATTAATATTGTTAATATTAGAGTAAGTAATGAATATTTCCTATATAGAAAAAAATAATAACTTTGCTTTTAATCTTTTTAAAAGTATGCAAGGAAGTATTATGGAGTACACCTATAGAGGAAGTTTCACTACAAAAATAACAGATACCATCCTTTCTCTTACAGAATCAAATCTTCAAAACGAAAATGTTGAAAAGAAAATAAGAAAAAGAGTTTTTTTTATAATTGTTGAAGGTTTGCAAAATATAACAAGACACCAAAGTTCAAATCAATTTGAAGAAGAAGTTGGATTTCCCGGTCTATTTGCTGTTGAGTATAAACCTGATGGCTATTATATAACAACAGGAAATTTAATAAAAAGAGAGAATCAAAAAAATATTAAGGCACAAATAGATAAAATTAACAGCCTAAGTAAACAAGAATTAAAAAAATACTCTTTAGAAATATTAGATGAAGGTGCATATTCCGACAAGGGTGGTGCAGGGCTTGGATTAATTGAAATTGCACGTAAATCAGGATGTAAATTAGTATATAAATTTAGTGAAATAAATGAAATATATTCCTTCTTTTATATGCACACTAAAATTCTTGACACCGGAATAGAATCAAAAGATAATGGAAATGAATCAATAAATAGAATTATTCAGAGGCATAAGTTATTAGAAAAACAGAATATTCTTCTAAATTTTATTGGTGCTTTCACTCAGGAAACTTTAGTTAGTTTACTAGCTATTACAGAATATCAACTTCAAGGAACAGTAATTCTAAAAATGAAAGTTTTTAATATTATGGTTGAAGTTTTACAAAATATTGTGAATCATGCAGATGAATATATTTTCAATAAAGTAAAAGGAAAGCATGCAATATTTTTTATACGCGAAACTTTTGATAAACTAATATTTACTTCGGGTAACTATATTCTTAATTCAAAAATTGATGATTTTAAAGACAGACTAGAATATACAAATAGTTTAACTGAAAAAGAACAAGAAGTTGCTTATAATGAAACTTTATTAAATATCAATAAAAAATCATCAGATGAAAACCCCGGTTTGGGTTTACTTGATATTAAGTTAAAAAGCAAAACGCCATTTATTTATGATTTTTATAAGATAGATGAAGAATTTTCATTTTTTACATTAAAAATATATACAAACAAAATGAAAGACGGATTAGGAAACTACATAATTAAAGAGCAGGACGATACTCCTGAAATATCTCTTGATTCTAGAAAAGGTATTATTAGCTTTAAAGGAAAATCAATTCCTGAAAATGCAGTTAGTTTTTTTAAACCTGTTGTTGACTGGTTAAACTTGTATAAAAAACACCCAGCAGAAAAAACAACTGTAAATTTTCAGTTTGACTATTATAATACTGCTACTGACAGACAACTAGTTAAGGTACTTTTAATTCTTGAAGAAATTTCTAAGAATAATAAAGTTGAAGTTAAATGGCATTATAATACCGGTGATATTTCAATGCTTAATGATGGTAGAAAATTCAAAGAACTTATTGAATTAGATATTGAAATAATTGAGCTAATGGAAGACGAAGAAGAAATTGATAATCAAGCATAATTTAATTTTAAACTTTGTATGCAAAGACTGTTTTCTTATTTTGAGGTAGATATAATTAATGATAAATATGAATATAAGGATTTTATTTATCCAAAAACAGCAATTATTAAATATTTTTCTTCAAAAAAAAAACTACTATCAGAAGAAAAAAAAGGTTTCGCAGATAATAAATATATTGAAGATTACATTACTTCCAATAACGAACTACAATTAGATTATTGTTTAATAGAACACTATAATCTTAATTTTTTAAAATCTAAAATTTTAGAAAAAAAAATAATCCTTTCAAATTTTTCTGCCTCAAATTCAATATTCTATAATAAAAATGAAGACCTTTATTTCTCAAATGTTCTTTTTGAGAGTAAGAAAATAAATTTTAAGAATACAATTTTTTGCTGTAATACCATAGACTTCTCAAACTCTTCGTTTTTTGCAGAAGAAACAGACTTTAGTGATACTCTTTTTAGATGCAAAAACGTCAACTTCTCCAAAAGTTCATTCTCAGAAGGAAATGTAACATTTAAAAATGCAATTTTCTCAGATGGACATAAAGATTTTCAAAATATTGAATTTCAACATGGTAAAGTACTATTTATAAATGTAGATTTTAATTCAGGAGATGTGCTTTTTACCGATACTAATTTTAGTTCTGGAAATAATTCATTTAAAGTTGCAAATTTTGGGAAAGGAAAAGTTGATTTTTCAAGGGTTAAATTTGGAAAAGATGAAACCTCTTTTGAAAAAGCAATATTTGGAGATGGAGATGTATCTTTTAGGTCTGCCAATTTTCAAAATGGTAAAGTTAGCTTTACTAGTGTAGAGTTTGGGAAAGGTAAAAAATCATTTATAAACACAAATTTTGGTAACGGAAATATATATTTTAAAAATACAAATTTTGCTAATGGAACAGTTTCATTCAGATTATCTATTTTCGGACAAGGGACTTGCGACTTCCATTTTTGCGAATTTGGAAAAGGAAATATTCAATTTGATAGAACAAAATTTATAAATGGAGGAATTAACTTAAAAGCCGCTGATTTTGGAGAAGGAAAAGTAAGCTTTAATAAAACATATTTTGGTGATGGAGATATTAATTTTGAAGGATCAACTCTGTCGGGCGAACTAATTATTAAAGATTCTGTTTTTGGAAAAGGAGAATTTAATTTTAAAGAAGCAAATTTTCAAAATGCAGATGTTAAAATTATAAATGTAGATTTTGGAATAGGAAAAATATCTTTCCATAAGTCATGTTTTAGAATTTTATCTTTAAGCAGCTCCCAGCTAGACAATTATTTCAACTTACAAGTATCTGAATGTCAATCGCTTGACCTTTCTCATACTGTTGTAAAATATATACTTGATATTAACCCTCCTGATTTTGACCCAAAAATTGAAGCGATAGATTTTTCAGGAATGAGACTACTTGGAAGAATATATATAGACTGGCGAAGAACAAATGTTAAAGAATTAATATATAGTCAAAATACTACAATAAAAAGTAAGGAAGAACAATTTAGAATTTTAAAAGAAAATTACAATTTAATCGGACAATATTCCTATGAAGATGAAGCATATGTTGAATTTAAAAGGACAGAAGCAAATGCTCATTTAGAAGAAGATATAAATAAAAATCAGAAAATACTAGCATATGTAAAGTACATTTTCAAATGGTTAATCTTTGACAAGATGGGCAAATTTGCAACAGATCCCTTGCGAGTTCTTTTTACTATGCTGGTAACATATCTTCTTTTTACATTTATGTATATTATGTTAGCAAAATTTGGCGACGTACACATAGTATCTTCGCTCTTTCCACCAGATGACCCAAAAGTTTTAAATCCAATAGGCAAAGCATTTTATCATAGTGCAATAACCTTTCTAACAATAGGTTACGGAGATTATTATCCAGATGGAATTTCTCGATGGATTTCATCAATTGAGGGTTTTGTAGGTTTGTTTTTAATGTCATATTTTACAGTTGCTTTTGTTCGTAAAATTCTTAGGTAAAAGCATTAAGTAAATTATTAGAATATAATAAAATTTACATACTTTTAATAATAAACTCTTTATCAACTAATTGATAAAGAACTACCATTATTTGAACATATAAAATTTTGAGCAATATATTCTTCAAACTTAGATGAATTTTATTTTGTATGAGTAGCAAACCAACGAAGTTTGATTGATTAAAAAAAAAAATATAAAAAAATTAGATTATAAGCCTAAAAAGGTTTTAGAAAATATAAAAAAAGATGTAGTTTTAAACAACAAATTGATTACGAAAATGAAAGCTCCGTATTTTTTAATACGGAGCTTTTTATATTATTTGTATTTACAAGCAGTTTATTTTAAAATTAATTTAATTGTTTCAGCAAAATTATTGCTTTTTAAAGTAATGAAATAAATTCCTTTTGAATAGTTTTGAAAGTTGTATGTGCTTTGTTTTATATTTTGTTTGTTATATAAAATTTTGCCTGCAATATCAGTAATTAAAATATTGGCATTAGAAATATCATTTAATTCTACATAAAAATTTCCAGTAGATGGATTTGGATATACTTTAAATGATTTTGTCTTATTTTTTGTAATTATGGAAGGTTCCGGTAAAACAGATGAAATTGAAAAATCATCGAAATAGAAACCATCCGCTGTAACTCCTCCATCACTATGCAATTCAAACCTAAATTTAACAGATTGGTTTATGTATGGAGTTAAATCAACATAATTTTCTACCCAAGAACTACTTGCATCAAAAAGAGGTTCGCCGGTTGGCTGAAAACTTCCTGTTCCTGTATTTGTATGATTTGTTGTAACAGGAACCCATGTTGATCCATTATTAGTTGAGATTAATAATTGAACATAGTCCCAATTATTTTCGATACTCCATTTTGCAAAGAAACTTAATTGTGGGTTTAAAACATCTGTTAAATTAATAGGATTAATTAGAGTTATTGAGCTATTTGTATTATCAGAATAATTTCCTCCTTCAGAATCTGTTATAGAATTATTAGGAGAATTATATGTAGCATCTGTTACTGTCCAATTTGCACTTGTCCAATTATTTAAATTGTCTCCTGAATCTTCAATAATAATTTCAGTTTCAAAATATGATTTTGTAAATTCTTTACTTACAGAATATGTTCCGGAAGTAACAGTTACTGTATATGAAAACTCATTGCCATATGAAATATCGTTACTCAAGCTATAAGAAATAGAATCTGTTTTTTCTTCTAATGCAGAAGCTAAATTAATGTTTAAAGCATTTCCTAAAGATGAAAAAACAGAATTATCAGGAGTTATGGTAATAGTATATTCTCCGTCTCCTGAAAGTCCCATTCTTTTTAAGTTAAATTTTAAATATCCTGTTTTATTAATATAATTTGGTGACTTGTCAGTTAATTCAGCAAAAGCAGTTGCAAATCTTGCAAGATATAAATTAGATAAATAACTCTCTTCGCAAAGAGGTATTATTCTACTTTGAGAAGGCCAAAATCCATCTGAATACCCACCTGTTTCTTGTGTGTATGCCATAATTTTTGGTTTAGAAACTTGCTCTCCATACATCCAATCATTTGCATCTCCATTAACAACGTATAGTATTTCCCAGCCTTGCCCTACTGTGTAGCCATTTTCCGATGCCATAAAGTTTGCAGAAGTTCTTAAGAAATCGTCATCAGGTGCATGTAATCCGTCTTGATATCCCCACGGAATAATAATTAAGTTGCTGTATGTATGATGGTTATGGGCTAATAAAAATTCATGTTCATTTGTAAAGTCTCTGATAATTTGAGTTTCTGGTTCAGAGAATGCAGAAGTACCTCTATATGTTTGGCTGGATTCATCTGGTGAAGACCCATCGTTGTCAAAGCCCCAATTATACCCCCAATTTCTGTTTAGGTCAACTCCGTCATAATATTCGCTAAAACCACCACCGTTATTATCTCTTTTATTTTTTCGCCACATTCCTCCTCCATTAGGGTCTGTTGAATGGTTATATTCGTAACTGTCAGGGTTAATTACAGGAACAAAATACATTTGAAGATTATTTACAAGATATGTTATTTCATCATTAGTTCCGTAGTTTTCAAGAAGATACCACATATACCATATTAGTTGTTGCATAGATTGTGGTTCTCTTGCATGAATTAGTGAGGTGTATAAAACTTCAGGTTCGTCTTCGTTTACATTTGGATTATCTGAAATTTTTATTGCATAAATATATCTGCCCTCAATTGTTTGAGTGTTTCCTATTGTATATTTTGCAGAAATTAAATTAGGATATTGTGTTGTCATATCATCTAATTCAGTCATTACTTCATCAAGAGTTAAAAAACCTCCCATTGAGCCAAAATTAAAGTTTACAGGAGTTT
Source organism: uncultured Chlorobiota bacterium (assembly GCA_947311445.1). GTDB lineage: Bacteria > Bacteroidota > Bacteroidia > Bacteroidales > JAADGE01 > JAADGE01. Next base: position 13,887 of record CAMZKV010000088.1, read on the forward strand.
CATAATTAATTCCTTTTAATGATGATTTATTTTTTAATGCAGATTTATCATATCTTTCTCTATAAAATTTCGACATATCATTTATAAGAACTTTATATTTTATGTTATTGTCAGATATTTTTTTTATTTCATTTTCAGAAAGTTCTATATCAATAAAAATTCCTGGTTTGCCGGATATATTTTCTAAATCTATTCCTAATTGCTTAATTTTAGTAGTTTCTTGCTTGTTTGCAAAAACTCTTACTTTTGAATACTTTTGTTGTGCATTAAGTTGTATTCCAATAAAAATTGAGAATAGAAATGCAATTGTTTTTAATTTCATATAAAATTATTTAATTGATTGATATTGAATAAGTTGTGTTAATATTTGTATTTTTAAAAAATTGTTGTTCAGTACATAGTTATATTTATACTTTTCAGTTTAAAATTATAATATAAAGATAAAAAATACTAATTTGGTTGCATTTTTTAGTTATGTTTGTATGCTTCAGGATTATTTTTGAAATCTTCGGGGTCTAAAATATTTTTACTTTTTTCTAAGGTTTTTTTCAATCTTTCTGATGCTTTCTTGTCAAGTTCTTCTGCGTTTAGTGGATTTCCATTTTTGTATATTATAACATCAATTTCTTTGCCTTCTTCATCATAAAAGGTCCATGTTCCTTCTTTTTTATCTTTAATATATTTACCTCTAACTTCTACTTTTCCATTTTTATAAAATCGTAGTAAAGGACCATCCATTAAGCCATTTTTTACAAATGCTTTTAAGTGAGTATCTCCATTCTTAAAAAATTTCATCCAAACTCCTTCCTGAACCCCTTTAACATATTTCTTTTTATCAAAAACTTGTCCATTATCATGGTATGCATATTGAAACCCGTGAAGTTTTCCGCCTAAATAATTTTCTTCTCTAATTTTCATACCATTTTTATAATATATCCATTTTCCGGTTTTAATTTTTCCTGTATAACTGCCTTCTGATATTTTTTCTCCTTTATCATTATAAAAAATTGCACTTGCATTTTCTCCATTTTCATCATAAATTAATAAAGAAGCTAATTTTGAATTTTCATGAAATCTTTTAAACTCTCCTACCGGCTTATCATCTTTAAAAAAAACTTCGTATGCAGTTACTCCGCTTTTATATACTTTCATCCATTTTCCTTGCCTTAACCCGTTTTTATCTATTTGATTAATTTCACCTTTTTCAGTTAGTTTTATAATATGAGCATCTGGTTTGGCTTTTATCTGCAACACAACTTCTTTATATTGAGGCAATGTGTCATTATAAATCTTTGCCAGATAATTGTAATAAAATTTTGATTTCTTTTTATTTGCTTGATAATAGCTAAAGGCATATTTCTTTAAAATTTTATGAAAACTTGTAATTTCATCATTAAATTTATCTTCAAACTCAATGTAACCTTCTTTTTTTCTACCTTTATAAATATTCTTTGATATTTCTTTAACTGCTTTTATATCAGCTTGATTATTGTATTGATGATAGTAGGACATTGCTATATAATAATAAGGTGCTGCAAGTTCATTATTAATTTGAATGTAGTTTATAGATTTTAAGATACATTTTTCGTAATTGCCTTTATTATAGTTTGAAGCAATCTTATTAATCTTTTTGTTTTGTGAAAAAGTTAAAATTGAAAATGTAGTAAATGTTATAAGGAAAAATAAGTTTTTCATGTGTTTGAAATTTTATAATTAATTATTGTTCAATAAGTTACATCAATATTCGCATCAACAAAAATTGTTTTGCTTTGCGCATAAGAACACTTGCTTTTTACTGCAAGGAGATTGAATAATAAATTGATATTAAGTGGTTTATTTAAATATTTAACAAAAAAAAAATATATAATTTAAACAAAATTAATAAAATTTTGTTGTGATAGTTATTTAGGTATAAATTATTTTTTTAGATTTATGAAAGTATGAGTATTAATTATTCCGGTTTATATTCTCCAAAAGATTTATCAGAATAAAATATAACAATTTTTTCGACTTCTTTGATTGAAATATTAAGCTCCTCAGAAGACTTTATATCAATTTTTTCAGATGATTTTTCTAATATTTCATTAGAAAG
>CAMZKV010000089.1 GCA_947311445.1 uncultured Chlorobiota bacterium
AGCATTGCAACAAATTGATGCAGAGTATTTTATATTGTTAAATTCAGATGTTGAAGTTACAAAAAATTGGATTGCCCCAATTATTTTAATGATGGATGCAGACAAGACTATTGCAGCAGCAATGCCCAAAATAATTTCTTATGAAAAACAATGTAGTTTTGAATATGCAGGAGCATCTGGCGGATATATTGACAAGTTTGGCTACCCATTTTGCAGAGGTAGAATTATTGGTACAACGGAAGAAGACACAGGACAGTACGACAGCATTCAAGATATTTTTTGGGCAAGTGGAGCGGCAATGTTTGTAAGAACAGAAATGTATAAAAAACTAGGTGGTTTAGACCCTGATTTTTTTGCCCACATGGAAGAAATTGATTTATGTTGGAGATTTAAAAATTTAGGATACCGAATATTAGTAAATCCTAAAAGTGTAGTTTACCATGTAGGAGGCGGAACTTTGCCAAATAATAGCCCTCAAAAAATATATCTTAATTATAGGAATAATTTATTTTTACTTCTTAAAAATTTACCTAAAAATAAAATAACACCAATTATTTTTTCTCGTTTAGTTCTTGATGGTTTGTCAGGAATTGTATATCTTGCAAGTTTTAAATTTAATTTCTTTTTTGCAGTTATAAAAGCACATTTTAGTTTTTATTCAAAAATTAGAAAAACTTTTAAAAAAAGAGATAAAAATATTGTTAAAAAACAAATTCACGAAGAGGTTTATAAAAAAAGTATAGTTTTTAGTTATTTTTTCAAGAAAAAAAATACTTTTGACAAACTAGAATTTTAAGTACCAAAAATTTATTAAAAGTGTCAGATAGCATTGTAATAATACCTACATTTAACGAAAAAGAAAATATCGAAAAAATAATTCGTAAAGTTTTTTCTTTTGAAAAAGAATTTCACATCCTAATTGTTGATGATGGCTCACCGGATGGAACAGCAAATATTGTAAAAACTTTGCAAGAGGAATTTTCTGAAAAGCTCTTTATGATAGAACGAAAAGGCAAATTAGGACTTGGCACTGCTTATATAACAGGATTTCATTGGGCACTAGAAAAAGATTATGATTTTATAACAGAAATGGATGCAGATTTTTCGCACCCTCCAAAAGATTTACTTAATTTATATGATGCTGTAAAAAATAAAGGTGCAGATGTAGCCGTAGGTTCACGATATATAAAGGGTATTAGTGTTGTAAATTGGCCTTTGGGCAGGATTTTAATTTCCTATTTTGCATCAATGTATGTAAGAACAATTTTAGGCATGAGCATTAAAGATACAACAGCAGGCTTTGTTTGTTATAAAAGAAAAGTTCTTGAAAATATAGGAATTGACGATATAAAAATGAAAGGTTACGGTTTTCAAATTGAAATGAAATTTCGTTCACGTGTATTAGGATACAAAATAACAGAAGTTCCAATAATTTTTACAGACAGAACAGAAGGAAGCTCCAAAATGAGTGGTGGAATTTTTAGCGAGGCTTTATGGGGAGTTTTAAAATTAAGGTTTAGCACAGGTAAGATTAAAAAAAATAGAAAAATTGAAAACTAGTTTAAAAATATCGCTTTGGGTTGTCGCCATTATTTGGATAGTTTTTATTTTAAATTATATATTTGTTGTTGATTTCAGAGCCTACGGTATAAGACCAAGAGATATTTACGGACTTATTGGAATTCCATTGTCTCCTTTCCTTCATGGAAATTACGAACATATAATTTCAAATTCAATACCTTTATTTTTTTTAACTCTTACTATAGTTCAATTTTACAAAAAACTTTGGTTGCCTGTAACAATTTTCTCAATATTTGTTGGAGGGTTTGCAGTATGGTTATTTGCACAAAGCAACTCAAACCATATAGGAGCAAGTGGTGTCATTTTCAGCTATATCGGGTTTTTACTTTTTAGTGGTATTTTTAGAAGAAGTTTCAAATCGATTTTAATAGGAATTATTGTTTTTTTATTGTACGGAGGTGCATTGTGGAACGGAATAATTCCAAACCAACCGGGAGTTTCATGGCAAGGGCATTTGTTTGGTGCAATTGCAGGAATTTTTGTTGCTTATATATATAGAAATAAGTATCGTAAAACAGATAGTTTCAAAAAATTATAATTGTAAAATGAAAGCAATTTTAGTAATAGTAATATTAAGTATCTTTAATACAAATAGTATTTTAGAAATGCATCCTATTCATATTTCTGTTTCAAATATTGATTATAATGAAACAGATAAAGAGTATGAAATATCAATAAAACTATTTGTAGATGATTTTGAAAAAATTATAAATAAGAATTATAATGTAAAACTAAATCTGGGAAAAGAAAATGAAAACACTAATTCTAACCATCTAATTACAAAATACATACAAAATAATTTTAATTTTAATATAGATAATAAGAATATTTTAAAAGGTATAAAACTTTCTAAAAAGAAAGTAAATTTAGAAAACAATTCAATTTTTATATTTTATAATATTAAACATATTAGCGGAAAAAAAATAATTATCAAAAATACTCTTATGGCAGATTTGTATAACGACCAAAAAAATTTATTTATCTTTACATATAAAAATACAGAAGAAGCATATAAATTTGAAAAAAATAAAACTATCTTTGAATTCTCTATTGAATAAACTATAATGACAAAAACCTTTAAAAAAATATTATTTCTTACAATATCAATTCTTATCTCATTAAGCAGTTTTGCCACACATAACAGAGCAGGAGAAATTACTTATGAACACATTTCGGGTAACACTTATAAAATAACCTTAATTACATATACATATACTCCAAGTGCAGCAAATGAAACTAGAAACGTATTAACTATCCAATGGGGAGACGACACATCTTCTGAAATACCAAGAATTTCAATAATACATTTGCCTGACCTAATTCAAAAAAACACATATATAGGTACTCATACTTTTCCCGGCGTTGGCATTTATCAAATTGTCATGTCAGATCCTAACAGAAATGCAGACATTAATAACATACCTAATTCAGTTGATGTTGTTTTTACTGTTAAAACAATTCTAAGAATTGATGCAACAATTGGACATAACAATACTCCGGTAATGCTAAATCCACCTGTTGATAAAGCAGCCCTAAATCAAAAATTCATTCATAATCCTAATGCTTTTGATTCGGATGGAGACAGTTTATCTTATAAACTTGCAGTCTGCTTAGGACTAAACGGTTTACCAATATATGATTATACATATCCTACTGCAAGTACAGAATTATACGTTGACCCCATAAGTGGAGATTTTGTATGGGATGCTCCTGTTGAAATAGGAGAATATAATGTTGCTATGGAAATTGAAGAATGGAGAGATGGAATAAAAATTGGCAGCATAATAAGAGATATGCAAATTGAGGTTAGAGAAACTAACAATATTGCTCCTGTTATTCAAGACTTACCTGATTTTTGCGTTCTTGCTGGTGAAAGTATAAATTTTAACGTAACAGCAACCGACACAGAGGATAATATCACATTAACAGCATCAGGCGGACCTTTTGAATTCTCGGTAAACCCTGCTCATTTCCCTGAAATATCCGGACCAAGTCCAGTTACCGGAACTTTCTCATGGAATACTTCTTGTGAGCATATAAGAAAACTTCCATATGATGTACTTTTTAGAGCTATTGATGACAATTCAGAAGTTAATCTCACAGACTATGAAACCGTAAGAATTAAAGTAGTTGCACCAGCACCTGAAAATTTATCAGTTAATCCTACAAGTAATTCGATTGTATTAAATTGGGACAATTATCAATGTAATAATGCTACCGGTTTTTTGATATACAGAAAACATGAAAGCTATTCATACACACCTGAAAATTGCAATACCGGACTTCCTGATGGTTCCGGATACACTCAAATTGCTATGATTACAGGTTCAGGAAATACTTCTTTTATAGATAATAACAACAACATTGGATTGCCCCAAGGATATAATTATTGTTATAGAATTTCTGCATATTTTGAAGACGGTGCAGAAAGCTATATATCAGAAGAAGCATGTACAGAACTTATTAAAGCAGCACCTGTTATTACTGAAACAAGTGTTTTTTATACAGATAAAACAACAGGAAGTATTCACCTAGCGTGGATGAAACCTACTGAATTTGACCATATTATATATCCCGGACCTTATAAGTATATTTTAGAATCTGTAGAAGGACAAGTTCGAGAAAACTTCTCTAACCCTATTGATATTTTTGGTATTAATGATACAACATATATTGATACTCTTATAAACACTCAGGATACTGCACATTCATACCGTATTACATTATATAACCAAAATGGAACAGATTGGGAACAAATTGGAAGTCCTGCACATAGTTCATCTTTATTTATTAGAGGAATTCCCGGCAATAAAAGAATGACAATTGTTATGAACGACAGTACGCCATGGACAAATACTAAGTACGTTTTGTACAGAAAAGATGCGGATGACGACTGTAATCCTAATACAAATCCATATGATTCAATTACAAGTTTCTCCTCTTTACAACATATTGATAATAACCTAGTTAATGACAAAAACTATTGGTTCCTTGTGAAGAGCATAGGAGAATATGATTTAAATTTTATTCCAAAACCATTGCTTAACTTTTCGCAAGAAGCATGTTTTAGTCCGCAAGACACAATCCCTCCTTGTCCTGTTAGTCTTTCTGTTTCATCAGATTGCGATTTAATGAGCAATTTTCTGAATTGGACAGTTAACATTAATGAAAACTGTGCAAATGATATTGATAATTTTCTAATTTACTATTCAAATTCAGTTGATGGTTCTTTTCAAATTATTGATACAATAAGAGATAATACATTAAGATCTTTCGTTCATTATCCTGAAGAATCTCTTGGGGCTTGTTATGTTGTTTCGGCTCAAGACTCTGCCGGAAATTTTATTAAACCGGAAAAACTTACACAAGTATGCATTGATGAATGTGAATATTATGAACTTCCAAATGTTTTTACTCCAAATAATGACGGTGTTAACGATTTATTTAAACCTTTCCCCTATAAATTTGTTGAAAAAATAGACATGACAATATATAACAGGTGGGGAAATGAAGTTTTTAAAACCGAAGATCCGGATATTAATTGGAACGGCATAGATACTGAAAGCAATAAACTTGTAACAGACGGTGTATATTACTATATATGTGATGTTTATGAAAGAAGGCTTTCGGGAATTGAAGTAAGAAACATTGCCGGTTTAATAAGAATTTTTGCTAACACAGGAAATCGTGCTAAAGAATAAAACAAATAAAATGCATAAAAAAACTATTCTATTATTATTGTTCTCATTTATATTTAGCTTTTCATATTCTCAAGAAAAAGCTGAAGATTATATGCAAGCACTTGCAGATATAGATTTTAAAAGATATGAAAATGCAGAAAAAATACTCACCAATTTAATTTCTAAAAATAATAGAGACAGTAAACTATATATAGCTCTTGGAAATTGTTATTATAAACAAAAAAAATATGTTAAATCTGCTGAACTATACAAACTGGCAATGAAACAAAAAAACAAAATTGCCAGCTACCATATTTCAGAATGTTATTCGCAATTATTTGCTGCCGATAAAGCTGTTGAGTATCTTAAAATATACCTTAAATCAAATGATAAAAAATTTAAATCCGAAATAAAACTTAATCCTAATTTTTCAAATATTGAAAACTCAAAAGCATGGATAAATCTTTGGAAAACAAAACATTACTCAGGGTACGAAGAAAAATTATCTGATGCTAAATTTTCAATTTCTAAACAAGACTACGCAGAAGCGTTTGACATTTTGGATTTATTAATAATTAAAAATAGAAAAAGACACAAAGCACATGAATTGCGTGGAGATTTGTTAATGCTTACCAAAGAATATAAAAATGCCGGAGAAAGTTATGCAATTGCTTCTGAAATAAAAAAGCATAATTTTAATTATAAAAAGAAAGCAGCTAATGCCTTTTTCTTATCAAAAAAATACAAGAAAGCATATAAGTTTTGTATTTCAGCAATATCAGAAAACCCATACTATGCAGAAAGTTATTTATTAAAATCTAAAATCGAAATTAAACAGAAAAATTTCAATAATGCCGAATCTTCAATAAACAAATTCTTAAAATATTACCCTGATAATAGTGAAGCATTAAATCTTGCAGGAAAAATATCTTTTAAGAAAAATGAATTTATTGATGCTCTTGAGAAATATAGTTTATGTTTAAAAAACGATACTTCTAAACCGGAATATTTCATAAACAGAGCTGATGCATATACTGCCGTTTCCATGTTTGATAATGCAGAAAAAGATTTGTCTATGGCTCTAGATTTGAACCCAAAACAACCTGAGGTTTATTACAAAAGAGCTATTGCAAAACTTAAAGCACACAAAACAGAGGAAGCCTGCTCAGATTTTAAAAAAGCATATAACCAAGGATACTACGATGCAAGTATTTATTTGATGAAGTATTGTAAATAGGGCTTGCTGAAAAGCTCAGATATGCGTCATTTTTGGGTTTTATGAAATTAAGATGTGTACAAATGTTGAAATACAACAAAATAATTTCTTGGGATAAATTACCCCGAAATGAGATGTTTTGAGTTGAAAATGGGGTAATATCACCGCAAACTACACCCTTAATACGCTGTAAATCAGAGATGTTATGATTTACTGAAAGTCCCTAAATACTTCGAATTGAACAAGATACAAAAAAGGCCTTTGGCTGAGCAGCAAAATGTTATAAAATAAATGCAAAAGAAATAACAATTGTTTATCAGAAACTTTGCATTTACACTTTCGTTCTTGAACTTAACAGGTTAACTATCAACACATTTGGCAATTTTCAGCAAGTTCTAGTTAAAGATGTCTAATTTTATTTGCATTTTTTTGTTATTTTAAAATGCCCCGAAACTATAATATTTAATATAGTTTTCGGGGCTTCCTTCATTTATGAAAAACAATTTTTATTTAACTATTATTTTTTGAACAATCGAGCCTTTATTGTTAGAAAATTTTAAGAAATAAATTCCTGAATTTTTAATTGTTATATCAGAAACTCCAAAAACAATTCTTGTGTTAAGGATTTTTCCATTAATATTTATAATATCAAGCCTATAATTATCTTCTGTATTTATTATAAAATTATTTGAAGAATTTTGATGAATACTTATCCCTCTGGATAATAGTTCTTTAATTCCAACAGGAATTTCAAAGTTTAATTCAAAAGGTGTTGTATCTATAACCGAAAATTGGAAATTACCATCAATCCAATTTCCAGATTGATCATTCACTCCCCATTCCCAGTTATTAACACCTCCGTCAGGGACTAATTCCACAATCACTGTCCAAATATTATCGTCCGCAGTTACATCTCCATGAGTTCCGTCGTCGTAAAAATTTGTATGTTCAGCTCCTCCATTCCAGCTTGCATCAAAATTTCCATCAGAATCCCAACTTCCTTTTAATGCAAATCCTGTATATGAGGAATTATTGTTAGTGTTATTGTCCACCACAAATGTTATTGGAGCTTTTGGTTGAACAAGAACATTAAATTCAATAGTATAGTCTTGTGTTATTGTTATATCTTCTGCTGTAACAGTTACAGTTGTTGTTCTTTCGGCTTGTGTACCGGTTAAATTAGTTGCAGAAACAATATTAAATGAAGCATTATCATCTGTAGGCTGAGCAGTTACATCCGGGATAATAGTTGTTCCTATTGGCAATTCAACCGTATATTCATAAGTGTTGGATGCAAAAGCAGGATCTAAGACTCCTTCACTTACAGTTAAAATACTTAACGAAGCATCTGTTGCAGCAGGAAGGATGTTAACTGTTACTGTCCAATCCATATTACTAGTCATGTTTTCGGCAGTTACTGTGTAAATAACAGGAGAAGAAAAATCATTAGAAGTTGTTCCACTAATTTGTGCTGTAGCTCCAACTGTTATTGATGCATTAGTTGAGATAGTAAAATCGGCAATAAGATTTGATACATCAGTACCAAAAGGGACATCAAGTATAATAGTTTTATCTACATTATTAATGTTTCCTGTTACCTCTGGATTTGAAAAACCAAAAGTTAATACATTGGTTTCATAATTTGGAGCAAGCCACGAAACAGGAACTGCACTTGCAGGTATTTGACCTGTTACTGTCCAACTTGAACTTACTGTATAAAAGAAAATACGAATTTCATTAGTTAAACCTGCTAAACTTGCTTTTGCTATTCTAACTTCGACCAAACTAGAATTTTTAAACCATTCTACATCAGCTCCTGAAACAGGATTCCATACCCAATTTGTTCCATCTCCTGCATAAACATATAATATTTCATTTTCAAAAAGAAAATCATATCCTTGCATATTAACAAAGCCTGTTGCAGGATTATTGTCGGTATCAAAAAAGAAAGAATTATTAACATCAATATTACCTTCTGCAAGAAAATATAAATTGTCTGCATCGTTTGAAGCTTTTAAAGATGTAACATTGTTTGTTTCAGTTGCAATTGCTGTAGCATTTGCCCAGTCAGAAGCATCTCCATCGACTGTAATTTGTGCGTTTGCATATAGCCCTGCTAAAAGAGCTAAAATAAATAAATAAATGTGTTTCATAATGTTGTTTTTTAATTAATAAAAATGTTATACTATCAATATAACAATTTAATAACACCTTTTTCTCCTTGTATATCTAATGCTGAAACTTTTAGTGTTAATAATTGTTTTTGTTCATCGTAATTTTTTGATAAAATTTTAATGTTTTTATTTTCTGACTCTATTTTTTTAACCTTTTTAGTTGAAATAATCAAATTTTGAGTTCCGTATAGTTTAATTTTGAGTTCCGTTTTTGTTTTGTTAGTTGTTAAACTGTAAATATTGTATGTTCCATTGTTATATACACAAGGAGACATAAGTTTTTTGCCTATTTTATATTCCAAAGTATATTTTTGTTGTTTAAGAATAGGGAGATACATAAATCCATACCCTTCTTCTTCAAAATAAGCGGGAATTTGCTTTCCATTTAAGAATGCTTCTGAAATATGTTCCCCTTTTTTTAATTCAACTTTAAGGACAATAACTCCCAAAATATTGTTTTGATATGCTTCATTAGGCATATTAGTATTATCAATGGTAACAAAACCATTCTTATTTTCGGAAATTTTTGTGTATTTTTTATATAACCATTGAGAATGAAATTGTTCTGTATTTTTTGCAACATATCTATCTTTTTGTTGTTGCACCATTTTGTAATACTGAATAAATTTATTTATTGTTTGTTTTTGCAGAAAATTGTCTTGTGCTAACCAATTAGACCAATGTGTTTCAATAATATCAGATTTTTGTTCCGATAAAGGAACGGTTGGCAAAGAGCTTAAAGAATACCAATTATTACCATAGTTTATTCTATTAACTACAATTACACCATTATCAAAACCTCCTCCATTTTCTCCTTCCGGCGGGTTTAATTCTCTTATGTAATCAAAGAGAGTGTTAACATATTTTACACCATTATCTGACAATAATTTACCTGTACTGTTTTTGTTTCCAGGATTCCAATAATAACCATATGCACATGGAACAAAGCTTTCGGGAAAAGAATGTCCATGTTTTTCATCCAGACCATATTGTGCCATTATATCTTTAAAGCATTGAATGTGAGCAATTATAGTGTCTGTTTCTCTTGGTTTATTATCGTCAGTACTATACCATTCTGCTCTATTTTTTCTTCCTTTTGCATCCCAGTATTCATGCCCAACACCATGTAAACCAAATTCTAAGTAGGCAGCATTATTTTTAACATAATTCATTATGTTAATTTGTTCATTGCATACATTTTTTGTATTGTCCCATTTTTCTCCCATCCAGGTTGTAGAAGGATGTTTGGCTAATATGTTTAATCTATCCATTTCGGCAAGAACAAATAAGGATTGAATACGTACTCCTACTTTTTTCCCTACTTCAACTATTGGTTTGTAATCTTTTAAATCCATTTTTCTGTCTATGCCAATTCTATATGGACCAACTCCATCAACATCACCATCATCATTTCCAATATTCCAGCCTAAATCATCAATAGCAAATGCAAAAGCACGAGG
>CAMZKV010000090.1 GCA_947311445.1 uncultured Chlorobiota bacterium
ATAGAAAAATGGTATGAAATCAAACCTGAAATATTTAAAATAAATCCTTTGGATTTTAAAAAGAAAATTTTATCTTTGAAATCTTATTTAAAAACAAGTTGTCAACAACAACCTTGTGAAACTTAACATATAAAAACTAATTATTTATGGAAAAATATGTTATAGAAGCAACTTTTTTATTATATTTGTGTCTTATATGAAAATGACTATTAACATTTATTAACAAATCAAATTATTAATTAAAAATTTATGAATTATGAAAACAAATTATTTTAAAATTATTGCTATTTTTCTTGCTATGGGTTTATTTGTGGTAAGCTCTTGTAAAAAACCAGATCCAGATTCACAATCTGCAGAAGATGATGCAAGAGGAAGTTTTATTATGGCTGATGCCTTTGCACTTGGGAATGATAATGCTGGCGGTGGCGGTGGCGGAAAACTTGACGGCTGCATGGCAAAAGAAATTATTGATGCACATACATTTAAGTTGAATTTTACTGATGGTTGTGAATATAGAGGTCATTCAAGAAAAGGTGCATTAATTGTAGCTTGGGAAATGGGAGGAGAATTTGGAGAAAGAGCATTTAATATTACAGTAACCTTTGATGAATATTATGTTGATGGAATAGGTGTTTCAGGAGAAATACAAACTACTTTTAAAGGACCATATGCTAATCCTAAAATTGCTGTTAAGTCAACAAATATGGTAGCGACTTTTGCAAATGGTGAAACAATAAAATGGTCATCAGATAAGAACTTTACAATTGCTAATTTCTTAGAACAGACCCCAAATGTTGTTACAATGTCTGGAACTGCAAGTGGAACTAATAGAAGCGGAGAAGATTATACAGCAACTTATTCAGACGTTAAAGTTGACAGAATTTGTGAACTTGGTTATCCTGTTTCAGGAACTGTTACAATTGAGAGCGATAAAGGAACTACTGTAATAGATTATGGAAGTGGAAATTGTGATAATGAAATTACTGTAACTAATGGCGGTGTAACAGTAGAGGTTAAATTATAAAAATTAATTTAATAAATTTATTTAGAAACCGATTCATAAATTTGAGTCGGTTTTTTTATATTTACTTTTTTTTATAAGTTTATAAAAATTAAGAATTATGAAGAAGTTAACTTTTGTACACTACATTGTAATTGTTTTAGTTTTATTATCATTATCAATGAGTTATGCTTATTTCACTGTTGCCGGAAATTTTAATTCGCCAATTATTGAATTTGAATTTGTGAAAAGTGTATCAGATGTTGAAGGTATTTTTATAAAAGATAATATAATAAACAAAAATATGGTAGAAGGTGTTGATAAGCAGAACTATATTGATTTTGCATATATGTTAGCTTATTCTATTTTTTTAGCACTTGTTTTTATTAGTATTTCAAAACAAAAAAATGAAAAGTTATTTTTAATTGGTGTTTTATTAGCATTAATTGCATTTGTTAGTGATTTTTTTGAGAATGTACAGCTTTTAAATATTTCTGATAATTTATTGAGCGGTAATAATTATTTGCAGGATATTAAATATCTTATGATTTTTACATATATTAAGTGGTTGAGTTTAGCAATTGCACTTTTTATGTTATCTTTTTATTATTTTAGATATAATATTCTCGGAAAAATATTTTCAGTTTTGAGTTCAATTCCACTAATTTTTGTTTTATTTTATTTATTTATGTTCAGTAAACAAATAGAAATTCTTTTTAGTTTTTCTGTTATGATTGGTTTTGTAATTCTATTTATTTGGGTTTATTCTTCATCTGTTTTTTATAAAAGCTAAGTTTTATTGACAAAATTTTTAAATTTGCAAAAAAATAATAATGACTGACGTAAAATATAAATTTAATCCTGATACCTTAGAATTTGAAAATAAGAAGCAATCAAAAGTTAAGAGAGCACTTATTTCTGCATTATCAATATTTATTGGTTCAATTTTTATATTTATAATTATTTATATAATTTTTTCATATTATTATAATGCAAAATATATAAATAACTCACAAAGCGAATACAAAGTTTTAGAGAAACAGTATAAGGTTTTAGTTGACAGGAAAAAAAAGAATGATGAGTATTTGAATGAATTGATTGAGAAAGATAAAAAAATATATCAAGCAGTATTTAAAAGTTCCCCTGATAATATAATGATTAAGGATAAAAATCCCTATTCAAAGTTTTTAAATTCCAAAACAACTGATATTGTAAAAGAAAATAGCGAAAGATTGAAATTTATAAATGAAGTTACTGAAAAACAAAAAGCAGTATATGACCAAATAATTGACTTATTACAAAAAACAGATACTTTTGGTTTAGAAAATATCCCAGCAATTCAACCCATATTTAATAAAAAATTAAAATATCCTGTTTATGGTTTTGGCGAAAGAATTGATCATGTTTATAAAACATTAATTTTTCATCAGGGAATTGATTATGCAATACCTGAGGGAACAAATGTATTTTCAACTGCTGATGGAATAGTTGAAAAATCAGGGCATAAAAGAGGACTTGGGAAACGATTAGTTATAAATCATGGAAATGGTTATAAAACAACTTATGCACATCTTTCAGTAATTAATTTCAAAGCTGGTAAAAAAGTAAAAAGAGGGGATGTTATAGGAAAAACAGGGATGTCCGGGAAGTCACTTATTCCCCATTTGCATTATGAAATACATTATAATGGAAAAGAAATAAATCCTGTGAATTATTTTTTCTTAGATTTAGAACCAAATGAGTTTTTACAAATTAGATTACAATCTGCAAAATCCGGACTTAGTTTAGATTAAAAGAGATTATTTTGTATCAAACTTAACTTCTGCACCTTCAACATATCTTCTTATTTTATATTTGTCTCCTTCGTTTATAGGGTTCATTTTTAGATTAATAAGCCTAATACTTGTGCAACTTGCAATTTCAGGAGGTAAAGTTTTTAGCTGATTCGCAAAAAGATTTAGAACAGATAAAGATTCCATACCTGCAATTTCGGGAGGTACACTTGTTAATTTATTACCATATAATTCAAATTCTTCAACAAAAACTAAATTGCTTATTTCCTTAGGAAGCTTTGTAATTTTATTATCTGCAATTGATAATTTATTTAATGCTTCAATTTCTGTTACTACAATAGGTAAGTTTGTAAATTTGTTTGAGTTTAAGTTCAATATTATTAAGTATTGTAAATCTTTAATTGTTTTAGGTAAGTCTGAAATAAAATTTCCACTTACATCTATGTCAGATAGGTTCGGAAGGTATCCTATATCTTCGGGTAAGTTGTCGAGATTGTTATTTGAAGCAGAAAGTTTAATTAAGTTATCCATTTTACTTATTTCTTTTGGTATTTTACTAAGGTTAACATTTTCACTTACATCAAGTTCTGTAACATTTTTTAAATTTCCAATTGTAGAAGGTAAACTTTCTAATTTGTTTTTTGAGGCGTATAAAGTAACTAAGTTTGATAGTTGTCCAATTTCTTTTGGTAGTTTTTTAATGCTATTTTCTGCAATACTTAAAACTTCTAATTTTTTAAGATTTCCAATTTCTTTTGGAAGTGAAGAAAGATTATTTTGTCTAAAATCAATATATTCCAAATCTGTAAGCATACCAATTTCTTTTGGAATGTTTTTTAATTCATTATCCCGCAAGTCCAACATCTTTAAATGTTTAAGTTTTTTTATAGATGCAGGAATTGAAGAAATAGTATTTCTTGCAAGTTTAAGAATTTCTAGGTTTGTTAAGTCTCCAATAAAATATGGGATTTGAGAAATGTTATTTTCTTCTAGATTTAAGGACTGTAAGTTTGCAAATTTTTTAATGTCTTTTGGAATAACAGGTGTATTTATTAAGCTGAGAATATAAACTTTTTCGGGGTTTTTTTCTGCTTCTTCCATAGAAGTATATTCATGTGCATTTTGTAATTCTGCTGTGTTTAATCTCATATTTATATCGCAAAATTCTAATGAATCTCGAAGTTCTTTTACTTGGTATGGCGGGATTTTGTTTCCTCTTAAATCAATATATTTAAGATCTTCCATTTCTAAAAGTCCTTTTGGAATTGCTTTTAGTTTATTAAAACCAAAATTAATATGAGGTATTTTTGTTTCTTTGTAAATTACCGGTGGCAAAATTGCAATTTTATTATATTCAACATCAAGAATTTGCAAACCTGTTAAACTTTTAAGTTTATCATTTAAAGCCAACATTTTATTATGGCTTAGATAAAGCTCTTTTAGGTTAGTGTTTTTTGTGAGACTTTTTGGAAATTGGGTTATTTTATTTTTACTCAAATATAGTTTCTCTAAATTAATTAATTTACTTAGGTTATTAACAGTAATAATTTTGTTTTCAGAAAGGTCAAGAATTTTTATTCCTGTTAGTTTTTGAAACACTTTTGGAATTTCAACTATTCTGTTATGTCTTAAATTTAAATTTGTAAGAGATGTTAGTTCTATGAAATCTTTTGGTAATTCTGCAATTTTATTATTTCTAAAGTTTAATTCTTTTAAGTTTTTAAGATTCCCAAAATTTTTTGGCAATTCTTTAATGTTGTTATTGTCAGCTATTAAAGTTTCTAATTGAGTAAGTTTAGAAATGCTTGATGGAAGTTTCTTCAAATTATTATAACTAATATTTAAGTATTTTAGATTTACTAATTTGCCAATATCTTTTGGCAATGTTCCCATAAAAGCACTATTTAAGTCTAATGAATCTACATTTTCAGGGTCAGTAAGAGCAATATTTATATTGTAATAAACTTGGGAGTTTGAAAAAAAGGAGTTCAAAACAAGACTAAAAAAAAGAAGATATTTTATATGATTTTTCATGTGTCTAAAAAAGTTAAAAGTTTTAAAGTATAAAGTTAATTTGCATTTATTAAAAGATGCATGGGAGAAACTCATTTTAGTCATCTTTTTTGTGTCAATATGTTTGTCATTGGTGTTTCATTTTGCTGTTAGTTATTTTTAATAAAAAGCTAAATTATAGATTTTTATGTAAATATTCAATTTTTATGCCTAAAAAAGTTATATCATCTCTTTGAAGAATGTTTTGTTTATGTGAATTTAGAAATTTAATAAGATTTGTTTGGTTTTCTTTTAAAGGGTTTGAAGCAATTTATTTAAAAAAATTGAATATTGCCATACTTCCAATTTTTTTATCGTTTTTTTCACTTTGGTCAATATATACATAAGATAATAAATAAAATATATCATTTTTTTTTAATGTAAATTTTTTATTTTACTAATACTTTGTTTGTTACAAACCTTTTATTGTATTTTGGGCTTACAGAAAAACGCAAAATAGATTGATAATAAATTGATTATATTCAAAAGTGCAAATATAAGCAGTAATTTATATTCTGTTACAAGGTTTAGTGCTATATTTTAGGGAAAAAGTATAAATATGCAGCTTATGAAACGTTCTAAAATTTAAGAAAATCATTATACAAGACTTGCAAATATGCTTTTCCTGATTTTTCCAAGCTGTCTTTAATTTTTTTATTTCCTTCAAATTTAATAATTCCTGCATCATTGAATTTGTTGTAAACTATATAACCTTCTGGCTCAACAAACCCAAAGCCATCATCAAATCCATAAATTGAAAAGATGTTTGTGTAGGGGTTAAATAAGTTTCGGCTGTACTTAAAATCGTCATGTTTTATCTTTAATTGTGCTAATAGTGTTGCAGCAAGATCAACTTGCGAAGAGTTTTTGTTAAATTTGTATCCTTTGTATTTTTCTTTTAAAACATTTCCGAAAAAAAGCATAGGAACACGGCGTATATCCGGCGAATAATACCACCAATTTTTTGGAGAAGGGTGGGAGTGGTCTGCTAGAAAAATAAAGAGTGTATTGTCGTACCAATCTTGTTTTTTTGCATTTTCTATAAATTCTCCAAGGCATTTATCTGTGTAATAAATTGAGTTTAAATATTTTTTATATTCATCACCCCAATTAATTACTGTTTCCATAGGAAAATCAAATGGAGAATGAGAACTTAGTGTAAATGCTCCACAAAGGAATGGTTCTTGGAAATCTTTTGAGTCTGAAATTATTTTTTTTAATAAACTTTCATCATGCACTCCCATATTTCCTCTTATAGCATCATCAGGAAAATCATATACTTCATGAATTTTATCAAACCCGCTGTAATATAGATAACTTTTTATGTTTCCATAATGAAGATGTCCTCCAAAATAGAAAGATGAGTTGTAATTTTTAAGTTTTTTAGTTAAAAATGATAAGTTTTCATATTTATCTGAATGTTGAATTATGCTTGTTTCCGGTGTGGATGGAAAACTACTGTATATGGCAACAACTGCTTGGTGAGATAGCATACCGTTTGAACGATGTTCTGTAAAAAGTATGCCTTCTTTACTTAGTTTGTTGAAATTTGGAGTTATTCCTTTATAGCCTCCTAAAACTTCAATTGCATCAGCACTCCAACTTTCAAGCATAATAATAACAATGTTGGGTTGTTCAACTGTTAAAATTAATTCAGTAGTATCTTTTTCTACAAAATAAAGACTATCAACAATTTTATTTGCTTCTTCGTAAGAATAAAATTCAAAAGGGTTTTTGTCTTGAAATTTTTGATTGTTTAAAATACTAAATATCAAATTCCAGGGGGTGTTTACAGTTCCTAAATTAACATGGTTGCTTTTGGAGAAATATACTATGCTGGAACTAATGGGTATTTCTTGAAGTCCTCCTCTTATTCCGAGCAAAAGAATTCCCGGCATTAGAAGAAACCAAATAGTGGAAAAAATAAAATTTCGTTTTATAATTTTTATATTTTCATGAAAAAGTTTTTTATAAAGAATAATTGCTGATGAAAATAATAAAGTTAAAAGCAAAAAACCAATAATTAAAAGTTTAGGTCCTGCTGTGTTTATCACTTCATCCGGTCTAACAAGAAATGCTATTGCTTTGAAACTGAGCTTTTCATGCCAATCATTATATATTCCAAGTTCTCCTATGTATGTTAATGAAACAATTAATGCTATAAAAAAAGTATAGAATATATTTATTTTATTAAAAAAGTTTTTTCTTATAAATGATTGAAAGAAAAGAATTAAGAATGGAATAATTAGTATGTAACTTGCCATTGATGTGTCAAGATATATTGCGTTCCAGAAACTTTTCAATACTTCGGATAAACCGGCACTTTTTGAGGCGGAAAAATTATATAGGAAGAAAACTAAGCGATTTAATGCAAAAAAAAGTATCCAAAATAGATATTGTTTTAAGAAATAAAATGGTATGTATAATGCTGAGTTTTTATTAAATTTATAGGTTTTCATTATTGATTTTATCGTTAATAAACACAAACATAAAATAGTTTAAAAAATAAACAAAAAACACAATCCCTGCAATTGTGTTAAGCATAGATTCAAAAAGGAAATTAAAAATAATTATTGTTAAAAATAGTATGAAAAGTTCATTATTACTTTTTATCGCTTTTAATAAGCATATAATTAAAATTGAAATAAATATTAAAAATCCGATTATTCCTGAAGACATAAATATTTCTAAAAATTGGTTGTGAGCATTAAGTTTTGTTATGTCTTTATCTCTATGTTTATATTTTTTTGTTTTTTCAGAAAGCATTTCTTTTGTATCTCCTGTTCCTGTACCAAGCCAAAAATTCTCACTTATAACTTCTATTGCAGACTCCCATAAAAACAATCTAGAAGGGTAGTGCTTATAATTTTTGCCTTGTGATATTACATTTGTAACTTCATTATAAGTTCTTATAACTCTTGCATTCTGAGATAAAAATAAAAGGCTTACTAAAAATAGAACAATTGATGCTATTTTTATAAATGTTTTGTTATGTTTTTTTAAATAGTTATACATTTTCCAAGACAATAATAATAAGAGAGATAACATACCTGCCCGAGATGAAAGAAAGAAGATTGTTAAAGCAAAAAATATTATTATTAACCAAAATAGTATATTTTTTTTGTGAGAATTAAATATTATAGATTTCTTTTTTAAATAAAATAATATTGCAATAGAGAATACAATATACATACTAAAATAGGCCGGATGATGGAAAACTGAGAAAGTTGTATAAGTAAAAAAATTATTGCTTTCATCTTTTACACTATCAAATAAAAGTTTGTTGCTTTCAAAATTTATTGAGTTGTACAAAGCATAAAAAAAAGAAATAAGTGCTGCAACAATATTTCCTAAAACAAATAAACTAAGAAAAATATGTTTACGTTCAGAAAACTGCTTGCCGGAAAGAACAAACAAAACAGGAAATACAATGAAAGATAGTTTTTTAACAATTACACCTGATGCTTCAGTTTTATTATTACTTATAAAATAACCAAGAAATAAAAGCAGAAAAAAAACTACTTGAAGGATAAAAGTTATTTTTTTTTCGTTTTTGTAGTTAGTAATAAATCTTTTCGATATGTTAAATTGAAAAACACTTATAATAAGCCAAAGTACTATAAATAATGAAAGCACAAATTTATATTGTGGTATCCAAAAAGAGATTAATAATGCAAAGAAAAGCGTTAAGTTTTTCATTAATTTAAAATATTGTATTTTTTTTAATCGCATTTTTAGATATTTTGAACAATAGTAATAAATTTTTTTGCTAAAATTTTGTAATCATGATTTCTGATAACAAATTCTTTTCCGTTTTGTCCCATTTTTTCAAGTTCTGTTTGCGGTAAACTTATTAGCTTATTTATTGCATCAGCAATAGCTTTTGGATTTTCCGGTTCAATATCAATTCCGCAAGCAACTTCTTTCACAACATTATTTCCTGCATCAATTGCTTGAATTATAGGCTTCCCAGCCATCATGTAATCTATTAATTTATTGGGACTTATACCAAATCTAAATAATGGTTGGTGTTGCAAACCTATATGCAAAAAATCAAACATATTAAGTAATGAAGGGATTTCTTGCTTATGGATACTTTCCAATATAAAAACATTGTTAATTTGTTTTTCTTGAATTAAATTTTCCAAATTTTCTTTTTCAGGACCTTTACCTACAATCACAAATGCAATATTTTTCACAATTTCGGCTGAAAGAATTAATGTATCTAATGAATTTGCCAAACCCAAAGTTCCAGTATATGCAATAATTTTATTAAATTTTGACTTTATTTTTAAAATCTCATTTTTAGTTTTAGAATTTAATTCTTTTTTATTAGCCCATTCATCTAATATTATTCCGTTTGGTATATAATACCATTTTTTCAAATCCAAACCATGCTTTTGCATATGGTCTTTTGTTTTTGGTAGCATTGAAATAACTGCATCGGCATTTTTATATGCAAAGTTTTCACCGTGTTGCATAAGCATTATAAAAGGATGGTATTTACTCATACCACCCAATTCCATAGGAGATAAAGGCCACAAATCATGAACTTCGTAAATATATTTTGCACCTGAAAGTTTAGCTATCTTTTGGGCAACATAATTATCACTTGGGTATGTTGATGATGCAATTACAACATCTGGCTTAATACTTTCTGACAAATATTTTGCTTTCCTGAATGATTTATAAACAAATGCAAAAATATTTTTTATTCTTCCAAATCCATTGCCTTTATAACTAGGCGTTTTTACCCAAGCATATTTTATTCCGTCAATTATCTGTTCTTCAAAATTTGATTTTAATTTAGGGTTGTATTGCCTTATATGTGAGTTGTTTGCAAGAAGTATTGTTACATTGTGCCCTAAGTTAATCCACTCTTTTGCAAGATAATACGGTCGGTATTCCATTCCCATTTTGGGAGAACCTGCATAATGATTTATTAAAAGAATGTTCACAACTAATAGTTTTTAAGATTATTAATAATAGTACTTGCTGCTTTGCCATTCCCATATAAATTAATATTAAAATCTATATTATAATTTTGTTTCTTAAAACTATCAATAATTAACTTTTTATTTGCACCAACTAATGTATTAAATTTGTTTTCTATAAGTTCAAGCCATTCAGTTTCATCACGTAAAGTTAAGCAAGGTTTTGAAAAGAAAAATGCTTCTTTTTGCAATCC
>CAMZKV010000091.1 GCA_947311445.1 uncultured Chlorobiota bacterium
ATTTTATTAGTTTCATTATTCTTAAAACCTTAGTTTGAATTGTTAAATCAAATAAATTGTGTTGAAAAATAAAAGTATGAGTTTGCCCTGTTGAACAATTTAGAGTTTATACTTAGTCTTTTTTAGATATAGAAATAGTTACATCTTCCATTTTATTCCCATTATGGTTACGTCGTCAACTTGTTCTAGGTTTCCTTTCCATTGTGAGAAAGTTTTTTCTAATTTTGTTTTTTGTTCTGTCATTGGCAAATGAGAGCTTTTTAGAAGTATATTTTTAAAGTTCTTAGATAAATATTTTTTCTCTCTTTTACCTCCTATTTGGTCTTGAAAACCATCTGAGAATATATAAATTGCATCATTATTTTGAAGTTGGACTTTTTGGGTAGTAAAGTCTATTTCAACATAGTTAAATCCTATTGGATTTCTGGTTGCTTTGTATTCTATTAATTTTTTATTTCTTATTATCCAAAGCGGGTTGTATGCTCCTGCATAAGATAAAACATTTGTTTTAGTATTAATTGAACAAAGTGCTATGTCCATTCCATTAGGATTTTCACTGCCAAAAGTTTTAAATGTATCTTTTACTTTTTCTCTTAATATATTTAGAGTTGTTCCCGGCTCATTTATTTCTTTCCGTCCTGCTATTTCATGTAAGAATGTTATTCCAAGCATTGTGATAAATCCTCCTGTTACACCATGTCCAGTGCAATCTGCTACTGCAAAAACGATATAATCATTATGCTTTTTAACATAATAAAAATCACCGCTTACGACGTCTTTTGGTTTATACAATATAAAATAATTATTAAAATGCTTATCAATTATAGTTTTTGAAGTAAGTAATGATTCTTGAATGGTTTTAGCGTATCTTATGTTTGCAATAGTATCATTATGTGCTTGCTCAATTTTTTCTTTCTTTTTTTTAAGTTCTGTTTGGGCTTTCTTTTGTTCAGAAATATTTCGAGACACACCTCCTATTCCAACAGGTTTATTATTATAATCTGAAATTACAAAACCGTAAACTTCTGCAGGAAAAAGGAATCCTTCCTTATGAATATATTCTATTTCAAAATGTTTATTGAAATCTGTATTACCTTTTAAAATATTTGTCTTTATTGACATTAATTTGGATATTGTTTCTTCGGGGTGTAAATATTTTAAATTTAGATTTTTCAATTCAGTTTCGGAATATCCAGTGAATTTTTTACAAGAAGGACTAATATATTGAGGTTTTAAATCTAAATCTAACATCCAAATAAAATCAGTCATATTATCAGCAAGCAAATTGTATTTTCTTAAAGTTTCATCAATTATTTCTTGTTTGTAAAATAGTTCTTCAATATTTTGTTGTAATTCTTCTGATGAAGCCTCTAATTCTTCATTATGTTCTTTTAACCTAAAATTTAAATTGCTTATTTTAAGAGTTTTTTCTTTTACTTGTTTTTCTAGATTCTTTGTAAAATCTTCATCTTTTTTTAAGATTGTTTTAATTAAAAAATAATTAATTGCCAAAAAAACAAAGTAAAATATTAGCAAGATTATAACTACGCTTTTATAATTCCTATCCATTAATTTAGAAATTGGTTTTTCTGAAACTTTTACACTTATAATTCCTCGTATGTCTCCAATTTCATAGTCGTATGCTTTGTCAAAATTTTCTTGTACTGTTTTTAGTGCATCTTCTTTTTTTCCATGACACTCCATGCAATTTTCTGTTATAATCAATGGCTCAGCATAGTAGGAAAGGCTATCAAA
Source organism: uncultured Chlorobiota bacterium (assembly GCA_947311445.1). GTDB lineage: Bacteria > Bacteroidota > Bacteroidia > Bacteroidales > JAADGE01 > JAADGE01. Next base: position 1,756 of record CAMZKV010000091.1, read on the forward strand.
TTTCTTGAAGTAAGATTTTTGCTTTGGATTATTCTTAAAGAATGAAATTATTTCCATTTCTTCTTTGTTGGCTATATTTTTTGGATTCCTTGGTCTATCGGAAACAACATTTATATTAATGTTATAATCAATTTTTTCTGAAAATCTTTTGCTTATTTCCGGGGTAGTAGTAACGGGTAATAGTTTTAATGTTTTTTCATTAATTTCAATATTATTGTCTGTAAAAGCGTGTTGGTATGTATCTCTGAATGAAACAATAAAAGCGGCTAAAGATTTTGTTTCGTCTTTAATATCAGTAATTCTTATATTTTCTTTACCTTTGTATAAAATAAAAAGGAATGTTAAAGTAAAAATTAAAAATGATAGAGCTAGAATTAACAATATTTTATATTGGTTTTTCATAAAAAATCTCTCTTCGAAATGTTCAGGTGCAAATATACATAAATTAGCCTAAAAAAAAGCAAGTTCCCGATTTGGAAACTTGCTGTTATTATAATAATTCAATATTTTTTGTTACATCTTGTAATTTCATTAGCATTAAACAGTTACATTCTAAAATAAATTAAGAGATTTAATTTTAAAAATCGAGTCTCAGACCTGCAGAAATTGGATAAAGTTCTGGTCCTTTTGATTGTTTAAATAATGGAACTATGCTGTATTCTATAAAGATACCTAAATCATCATATCCGGCACCTGCCATTACACCGTATCTGAAAGGAGATAGTTGGAAGTCATCAACTTTTTTATCTTTATATTTTACTCCATCAGTTTTATAAACTTGCTTTTGTTTTGACCATGCTCTTATACCTCCAAAAACGCCAACATTAAGATACAATTTTCTTTTTTTTATTGGAACTTGGTATTCTACTACAACTGGAATTGTAATATAAACTGCGTTTAATTTGTTCTTTTTTATTATTTTATTACTTGTGTCGATAATTTCTCCATATAAAACCCCATTTTCATCTTCTTTTAGCAAAATATTTTGTTCTAAGTTCATACTGTTCCATTGAATTCCTGCTCCTGTTGCTATTCCAAAATTATATTTTGTTAGGGGAATATTATATTCAAATATTTTCAAATCGTAGTAAAAAGATTTTTCTGGGACTAAACTTACTATCCCTACATCTGCCTCACTTGCAATTGATTGAGATTTATTCAAAAAATTAAATATTCCAAATTGAAATCCTGCAATATGTGCATTGAAATGTTTTTTTATGCTTTTATTTAGTGAAACAATATCATCGCCATCTTCGTTTAACTCATCATTTATTTCGGCAAGGCCTTTTTCTATTTCGTCAATTCCTCTTTCTATTTCAATTATTCCATTTTGAAACGCAATTTTCTTTTTTTTGTTTGCTTCAATATTTGCCTTTTGCAATTCTAATTCAACTTTCAACTTTTCCAATTCTGCTTTTTTTATTGCTAAATCTTCTGTTTTCCCATGTAATTGTTCACTTTCTGAAATTAACTTTTCTTTTTCTATTATTAATTTTTCTCTTTCTATTAATAATGCTTTCTGCTTACTTATCAGCTCATTTGCTGCTTCAATTTCTTTTTCAAAAGATTCTTTTCCTTTTTCAAGATTATAAATTGCATTTTCTTTTTGTGTTTTTTTATCGATAATTAATAGTTTCTTTTTACCAATTTCAAACTCAGTTGTGTCTTTTTGTGCAATTAACGTCATGTTTAAAGAAATAAAAAATACTGATACTATTATTATATTTACTTTTTTCATAGGTTACTTTTTTTTAATTTAAATTATTTCTGATTATGTTGCGTTCAGAAAATTTGCTCACTGAAAATACCGGTCTTTACAACATTTGTAAATTATTTTTTATTTATTAAATGTTTTACTTATTTTAAAATTTGATGCATAAAGATTAAGTTTTTCTATTCTTCCGTCTTCTTTATACTTGTTTTTCATTTTTAATTCACTAGACGACACTTTCCTCCATACATTTACGCCCATTTCTGCATATTTCCAAATCTTATCTTTCTCGGTATTTTTATTGTGGGTAAGTACAAAATCATTTGTTGTATTTTTTATTTCAAGGTTTGAAGTGTTCAAGATAAGAACCTCTTGTTTAATCTCAGGTACAGATACGGTTAATTCCTTGTACGATTTGATTTCACTTTGAGGTTCTATATCACTGAACGCAAGAAGTTTATTACTATTTGTTAACTTGTTCGTTTGTTTATGAGAATGAGTTACTTCTTGCTTTTTATTTAATGAATTATTTGTTTTTGTAATTGTATGTTTTTCTGTTTTTAAAATGTTATTAGAAGGCTTAATTGTTTTATAGTTATCTTTTACAATTGATGAAATTTTCAAGCCTGTTTTTGTTGTTTTATCTGTGTTAAATATTTCTTGTGTTAAAATAAATGCTAGAAATATAATTGCTGCCGCAATGTAAGAGCTAATTTTATATAAATAAGTTGTTGTTTTTCTTCTTATTTTATTTTTAAAGGGATAAGAAATTTCTTTATCTGCTTTTAATTTGCTTTTCTGTATTAAGTTATATTCATAAAGTTTATTTTCAGCTTGTTTTAATTCTTGTTTTAATTCTCTTTTTTCTGCCTCCGTAATATCTTTTTCTGTATCTGCAACTGCGAGATATTCAAATTGAGTAATATTGAAATGTTTTTTTTGTGTTTCTTTAATTAAATTTTCTTTTTGTTCGAACTTTATTTTTTCGGGTTTTAATGTTAAATTTTCAAAATTGGTTAATTCTTCTTTTAAATTGGAATTTTCAGACAAAAACTTATTCAAATCTCTAATTTGAGTATCCGATAAATTTCCTTCAAGAAAATCTATAAAAAATAATTCGTAGTTATGTTTATTAATTTTGTTCAATTTAGCTTTTGTTTTGTTTTAGACAACATTTTCAATTTGCCCTATGTAATTTTTCAAATAAACTCTTGCTCTATATATGTAAACTTTTACTTGTGCTTCTGAAAGCTCTGTTATAGTTGCAATTTCCTTATAAGAATACCCTTCATAATCTCTTAATAAAACTACTGATTTTTGAATTTCTGAAAGTTTATCAATTGCTTCATGCAAAACTTCTTGTATATCAGAATAATTATCTTCATGTATAGATTCAAATGTTTTAGTTTCGTTAGTTAGTGTTATTCTTTTGTCTTTTCTAATACGGTCAATCATTGTTCTATAAGCAGTTGTAAACAAATATGATTTTGCTTTTTCATAAATAACTGCTTTTCGATTTATCCATAATTTTTCAAAACTGTCTTGCACAACATCTTGTGAATTACTCTCATTTTTAAGATTTTTTAAAATGAAACGATACACATTATCAGAATACTGATTTACCGTATTATTATATTCCTTTATTGTCATTTATTCTTGCGTTCGATTATAAGACGAAGAACTTGAAGATTTGTTACATTAAAAAATGAAATTTTTCACTAAAAAGACATATAACGATGTGTTACAATTAGTTATACGATAAGATATCTTATGTCTAAAGTATTTTTTATTTTAAATATTGGACAAGAAAAGTATCTAATGAATGAAATTTACAAATTACAACTGTTGTATAATTTTTATTTTTCAACAGCCAAAACGTACTGCCCAAATTTGAAATCTTTTACTATCATTAAACCATCAAATTCATTATACTCAATTTTTTCAGTTTTAACTTCTTTAAAATCTGTATAAATATCAGGTCTATATAACAAAACAGCTTCATTAAAAAATTCTGTGAAATTATTTTCTTCAAGACTCACAAAGAAACTTCCTTCCATTGAATATTTTCCTTTTATTATTCCTTTTATATTCCAATATTGAACTTTAGAAAGTTTATATTTCTCATTCTTAATATTTTCCGGTTCAATTATATTTAAAATGCTTTGAACAATTGCTTTTCCATTTAATTTAGTATATTTTATTGAAAAATCTGTATAAGGAAAATCGTATGACATAGTATCATTAAATATTTTATAGTTATCTATTGTTGCATCCGAATTTTTTTCTTCTAAATCAAGAAATACTGCAATAGGTTTAAAATCAGAGAAATAATAAAAAACCGTATCTGGTTTAGAAACTATTGCTTTTTTTGTATGAATATTCAAATTTGCATCAATAAAAGCTAAATCAACAAAACTATTTTTGCTGTAAAATTCTCTTTCTTTAAGTCTTTGTTTTAAAACAACTTTTGTTTGATATTCATTCTTTGTTCTTTTTGTAGAAAAATGTGAAATTGAAAAATGAGGAAATCCTTTTTCGAAAACCCAAGTTTCAAAAAAATCTATTAAATTAATTCCTGAAAAACCATGCATTGCTCCTCTAAAATCATAAGAAGATGCAGAACTATATGCGAATACTTTAAGATATTGTGTTAAAGAACTATAGAACAAACTGTCTCCCATATATCCTCGTAGAGTATGTGCAACATCTGCACCTTTATCGTAAACAGTTTTGCCATAAGTATATTCATGCGAAACTCCTGAAACAGCTCTGTAACCGTTATCAACAATATGTGCTTGTGTAAGAACTTTTGCATGATTTTCACGAACATAATCTTTATATGCTTTTTTACCATAAACCTCTTCTTTAAAAAGTGCTTCGGAGTATGATGCCCAGCCTTCATTAAGCCACATATCCGCAGAAGTTTTACAAGTTACTAAATTGCCAAACCAATGATGCGAAAGTTCATGAGCCATCAATGTTTCTCTAAACAAAGTGCTGTCAACAGCATACTCCGGATAGGCAATATTGCAAACATGTTCCATTGCTCCGGAATTAAACGGAACTTCAACATAACCTACTCTGTCCCAGACATATTCGCCATATTTTTTTTCAAATGTTGCCATTGCCTTTTTTAAATTTTGGAAAGAATATACTGCGTTTGCCCTATCCTCCGGATAAACAAATAAGTTGATTGGAATTTCTCTTTTTATTCCTCTATACATATCCTCAATAATTGCATATTTAGCAACTGCAACCGACACAATATAAGTTGGTACTTCTTGTTTTAAAATCCAAAAATAAGTTTTTGTGCCGTCTGTATTTGTTTGCTTATTTTTTAATTTTCCGGAACAAACAGCTTTATAATCTCTGGGTACAGTTATTTTAAAGTCATAAGTTGCCTTATCGGTAAAGCTGTCTGAACATGGAAACCAAACCCTACCAAAAGCATGTGGTTGGGCTGCCATTCCTACGCCAATATTGTATGCTGTACTATCCGAAAAGAAAAAACCTCCCCATGCTAAATCTTGTATTGGTTTTCCATGATAATAAATATTAACCTTTGTGCAGCATTGACCTTCTGTTTTTTTTATATTGAATGGAATTGTTATAATTTTTCCGTCATATTTAAAATCTAAAATTTTTTCATTAAACATAAAAACGCTGTCAACTTTCAGCTTTAAAAGTTCTAATTTAATTTCTGAAATCTCTTTTTTTGCAGGACTAAGTTGAACAACAGTATTTCCTAAAATTTCTTTTTTATCAAAATCGGTAATTTTTAAATTTATAGAATAGTGAAAAACATCTATATTCTCTCTAAAATTATTATTTTGTGAAAAACTAATAGTTGTAACTAAAATTAGTATTATTATTAAATTACTTTTCATATACTGCCTGGTTATTTTTTATATCACACACACAAATTTTAGTTTAATTTTTATCTTAACATTCAAAACATCCTTAGAGTTCTCAAACTACCCTCTTACCATATCTTCAACATCCTTAACAGTTTTCGGAATAGGTTTGCCTAGTAATTTGCAGCCGTCTTTAGTTATTAAAATATCATCTTCAATTCTAATTCCTCCAAAATCTCTGTATTCTTCAAGTTTATCATAATTTATAAAATCAGAATGTTTTTTATCTTTTTTCCATATATCTATTAATGCTGGTATAAAATAAATTCCGGGTTCAACTGTCATTACAAAACCTTCTTCAAGTTTTCTTGCCATTCTCAAATAAGCTAAACCAAACTGATCACTTCTCTTATATTCATTGTTATAACCCACAATATTTTCGCCCAAACCTTCCATGTCATGAACGTCTAGACCTAGCATATGCCCTAATCCATGAGGATAAAATAAAGCATGAGCACCTTGCGTAACAGCATCATCAATATTTCCTTTCATTAATCCTATCGACTTTAATCTTTCTGCAATAATTTTTGCAGACAAAAGGTGCATTTCTTTATATGCAATACCAGCTTTGCTGTTCTTTATTACTTCAACATTCGCATCCAAAACAGCTTCATAAATATCTTTCTGTTTAGAAGAAAAATTTCCACCCACCGGAGATACTCTTGTAATATCACTACAATAATGCATTGAAGATTCTGCTCCTGCATCTGCCAAAAGTAAGTCTCCTTGTTTTAGGATGTTATTGTGATGATGATTATGAAGTATTTGTCCATTAACTGATAAAATTACGGGAAACGATACAGGTCCCCCTCCGGAAAGAGCAATACCCTCCATTGTTCCACAGATTTCTTGTTCAGATACTCCGGGATGTGCCATTTTCATGGCTGTTGTATGCATCTTGTATGCAACATCAATGGAACGTTCTATGTCTTCAATTTCAAATTTATCTTTTATTGCTCTTAATTTTACAACTGCTCTAATAAGTTCATCCGAAACATTATTATTTAATTCGTTTGCAGGAATTCCAAGTAATTCTTGAAGTTGAAATTTAGTTTCGCCTCTATAAACAGGCATAAAATGAATTTTTCTTCCTTGTTTTAGTGCTTTTTTTATAAAAACCTTAGCTTTTGCAAGAGCATCTGTATTCTTTACTCCATTTTTTTCAGAATAATCTTTCATGGTAGGAAGTTCACCCATCCAAATAATATCATCAATGCCAACATCATCTCCAAACAGATATTCTTCTCCTGAATTTGCATCAATAATTCCTATTACATTTGGTTCTTTAACTCCAAAAAAGTAAAGAAACGAACTGTCTTGTCTAAAAGTGTATATATTTGCAGGATAATTGAAAGCAACATCTTTATTTCCAGGAATAAGAATAATTCCGTCTTTTATTATTGAAATGAGTTTTTTTCTTCTTAGTGTATAAATATCTTTATCAAACATAATATTTTTTAAAGTGAATAATTTTTTCAAAAATAGTAAATATTATTTAAATCGTACAATTTAGAAAGCCGTAAAATACATTTTCTTATTTAACTTGCTCTATACATTAAAACTTTCCATTATGCGATTAAACTACCACAAAATATGATACTTCGCTAATTTCAAACTTAAACTGTAGCAATGCTATGCTGAAAGAAATAAAATTTATTTTTTTTATTGACTTTGAGCACTCATAACGTAATTCTAATGTATAAAGCTGGATTAAAGTTTAAAGTTTCAATATTTTTTTATAAAACATTAAAAAACTTAAATTTGCATAAATTTAAAAAAAATGGAAACAACGAGACAGAAAAAAGTTGCAGTATTGATACAAAAAGAAATGAGTATTCTTTTTCAGAAAAAAATTTCTAATTCTAAAAGTATTATTATATCTGTAACAACTGTAAGAATGTCTCCGGATTTGGGTTCTGCAAAAATATATTTAAGTATTTTTCCGGAAGACAATAAAGAAGATATTTTTACTGAAATAAAAGAAAGTAAAAACACTTTAAGATACGAACTTGGGGAAGTTATAAGAAATCAAGTAAGACGAATTCCTGAATTATTTTTTTATATTGATGATTCATTAAACTATGCTGCAAAGATAGATGAACTTTTAAAGAAATAATATTTTATATCACCGTCCCATTAAACTAATGTATTATTAAAAATGCATCATTTTTTCAAATGAATATACCTTTTTACATAGCTAAACGATATTTATTTTCAAAAAAGAACAGAAATGTTATTAATATTATTTCAGGAATTTCGGTTATTGTTGTTGCAGTTTCTACTGCAGCATTAATTATTGTTTTGTCTTCGATAAATGGCTTCGGAAAATTAATTGACCAACAAATATCAACCTATGCACCTGACCTATTGATTTCTCCTGCAAAAGGGAAGGTTTTTTCTGCAAATACTGAAAAAGTAAAACAAATTACAAATCTAAAAGGAGTAAAATATTCCGCAGAAATTCTTGAGGAAAACATTTTACTAAAACATGGAAATAAACAATTAATTTGCAAAATAAAAGGTGTTCCAAGAGATTACGGAAAAGCATTTGGACTTGATTCTGCCGTTAATTATGGTTTTTATAAAACACATGGCAGAGTACACAAACTTGCAGTTTTTGGCTCTGAAATTGCATATATAATGGGCATTTCAATTGATACAGGAGAACCAGTTTCTGTTTGGGTCCCAAATCGCAAAAAAATTCAAATCAATACTCCTGAACAATCATTTAACACAATGAATGTTATTCCTGTTGGTGTTATTTCATTAGATGCCGAATTTGATGTGAAATATATTATTAGTTCAAACATTTTGGTTAGAAAATTAACTGAAAGAGACAGCTCAGATGTAAGTTCAATTGAGATTTTAATTGAAAACAGCAAACAAATTCCTGAACTTAAATCTGAAATTTCAAAGATTTTAGGAAATGATTTCATTGTTAAAGATTTATACGAACAATTTGATGTATATCGAGTTATGAAATCCGAAAGGCTTGCGGCATTTATAATTATGCTTTTTATAATTTTGGTTGCATCATTCAGCATTACAGGCTCAGTAACAATGCTTATTATTGAAAAAAAAGAAGATATTTTTACTTTGCAAAGCATGGGAACAAAAGTTAGTAGTATTAAAAAACTTTTTTTCACAGAAGGAATGTTAATTTCATTTACAGGAACAATACTAGGTATTATTCTTGGAGGATTAATAAGCTACGGGCAACAAATATTTGGGTTTGTAACATTTCCTGCAGATGGTAATTATATTGTTGACGCATATCCCGTATATGTACAAGTTCAAGATTTTATATTAACTTTTGTATCGGTAATGCTTGTTGGAACATTTATATCTTTATATCCTGCGATTAAAATAAAATCTCATTTGAGGCTTAATTAGAGCCTTTTTATAAAGTCGGGGTGCAACTATAATTTGTAAATTTCATAAATTATATTGAAAAATATAAGTATGAGTTTGCCCTCTTGTATCTCTTATTAATTTGTATAAAATCCAATTCATTCTATCTTTGCAAAATAATTTTGATAAAATATAAAATGGCAGATAAAAACTTAATGGATAATTCTGATGAAAAGAAATCTTTAAACTTCATAGAACAAATTATTGAAGAAGATTTAAAATCTGGAAAACATAAAAAAATTATTACAAGATTCCCTCCGGAACCTAATGGGTATTTACACATAGGACATGCAAAATCTATTATCTTAAATTTTGGTTTAGGAGAAAAATATAGAGGGAAAACAAATCTTAGATTTGATGATACTAACCCAACAAAAGAAGATGTTGAATATGTAGATTCAATTAAGGAAGATGTAGAATGGTTAGGATATAAATGGGAAAATCAAGCTCTTTTTTCATCAGATTATTTTAATCAACTATATGAATGGGCAGTTAAACTAATAAAAGATGGTTTTGCATACATAGACGACCAAAGCGGAGAAGATATTTCAGCATCACGAGGCACACCCACAAAACCGGGTATAGAAAGCCCTTTCAGGAATCGTTCTATTGAAGAAAATTTAGATTTATTTTCAAAAATGAAAAAAGGAGAATTCAAAGACGGAGAAAAAGTTTTGAGAGCTAAAATAGACATGAGTTCTCCTAATATGCATATGCGAGACCCTGTTATGTACAGAATTAAGCATGCCAATCATCATAGAACAGGAGATAGATGGTGCATCTATCCCATGTATGATTTCACACATGGTCAATCAGATTATATTGAGGGCATTACACATTCTATTTGCACACTTGAATTTGAAAATCACAGACCTCTTTACGATTGGTTTCTTGACCACATATACGAAGATGGAAAAACAAGACCTAGACAAATTGAGTTTGCAAGACTAAATTTGAGCTACACAGTTATGAGCAAAAGAAAATTGCTTCAACTTGTGGAAGATAACTTTGTTTCCGGTTGGGACGACCCAAGAATGCCTACAATCTCAGGATTAAGAAGAAGAGGTTATACTCCGGAAGCATTAAAAATATTTGCAGAGAAAGTTGGTGTTGCCAAACGAGAAAACATAATTGATGTCGGACTGCTAGAATATAGTATTAAAGAGCACTTAAATAAAATTGCCCAAAGAGTAATGACAGTTATTGACCCTCTAAAAGTTACAATTACAAATTATCCTGACGGGAAAGATGAAATGTTACCTGCAATTAACAATCCTGAAGATGAAACCATGGGTAGCCGAGAAGTTCCTTTTTCAAAAACATTATATATTGAAAAAGAAGATTTTAAAGAAGTTGCAAACAGAAAATTTTTTAGACTGAAACTTGGAGGTGAAGTTCGTCTCAGATATGCTTATTTTATTACTTGTAATGAAGTAGTAAAAAATGAAAAAGGAGAAATTATTGAACTACTTTGTACTTATGACCCTCTTTCAAAAGGAGGAAAATCACCGGACGGCAGAAAAGTTAAAGGTACATTGCATTGGGTTTCAGCAAAACACGCAATTGATATTGATGTTAAACAATACGACAGGCTTTTTAGCGACGAATCTCCTGACAGCCACAAAGATAAAGATTTTAAAGAGTTTATTAATCCAAACTCTCTAAATATTGTTGAAAACTGCAAAGCAGAACCATTCTTAAAAAATGCAAAAATTGGTAATAAATATCAATTTGAAAGAAAAGGATATTTTACCCTTGATAAAGATTCGGATAAAAATAAGTTAATTTTTAACAGAACGGTTAGTTTGAGAGATTCTTGGAAAAAGAAAAACTAATGAAAATTAATTAGAAAAAAATTAAAGCAATCAAAACAAAATGTCAAAAATAATTATAAATAGTTTAGCTGATTTTGAGGCACTTGAAGGTAAAGATTTAGGAGTATCTGATTATTTTAAAATTACACAAGAACAGATAAACAAATTTGCCGAAGCAACACTAGATTATCAATGGATACATACAGATATTGAACGTGCAAAAGAAACGCAATTTGGTTCAACCATTGCACACGGCTATTTAACACTTTCTGTTCTTCCCTATCTTTGGGAACAGATTATTGAAGTTAATAATCTTAAAATGCAGGTTAATTATGGTATTGAAAAATTTAAATTTATGGAAGCTGTTAGAGCCAATGATGAAGTTCGCCTGAAAGTAACCGTAAAAAGTATTAAAAATTTAAGAGGTATTTGCAAAGCAGAGATGAGAGTTTCTTTAGAAATTAAAGACAAAAAAAAACCTGCATACATGGGAAGTGTTATTTTTCTATACCATTTTGAATAAAAAAGTCGGTTTAAAACCGACTTTATAATCTTACACTCCGCTAACTTTCAACATTTCAGCATTTTCAGCAATCTGTAGTTTCTCAATTATTTCATTTAAATCTCCATCTAAAATATTTTGAAGATTATATAAAGTTAGCTTTATTCTGTGATCTGTTACTCTTCCTTGCGAATAATTATAAGTCCTAATTTTTGCAGACCTGTCACCGGAAGAAACCATTGTTTTTCTTTTTGAAGAAATCTTATCTAGATATTTTTGATATTCAAGATTATAAAGTCTTGTTTTTAATTCTTTCATAGCTTTTTTAAGATTCTTTATCTGGGATTTTTCATCTTGGCAAGTCACAACAAGTCCAGTTGGAATATGGGTTAATCTTATAGCAGAATAAGTAGTATTCACCGACTGCCCACCAGGCCCAGAAGAGCAATAAGTATCTTTTCTTACATCCGCATCATTAATTTGGACATCAATATCTTCTGCTTCGGGCAAAACTGCAACAGAAGCTGCTGATGTATGAACTCTTCCTTGTGTTTCAGTATCGGGGACTCTTTGTACACGATGCACACCGGACTCATACTTCATAATTCCATAAACACCATTTCCGGAAACCTCCATAACTATCTCTTTATAACCACCCTGTGTACCTTCAGTAATTCTGTTTATTGCAATTTTCCATCCTCTGTTTTCACAAAATTTTGTGTACATTCTAAATAAATCTCCGGCAAAAATACTTGCTTCATCGCCTCCTGAACCAGCTCGAATTTCAACAATTGCATTCTTATCATCTTCGGGATCTTTTGGTAAGAGCAAAATTTTAATTTCTTCTTCCAAAACATTACCCTCGTTTATCAAAGAGTCGATTTCGTCTTTTGCCATTTGTCGCATTTCGGCATCATCTTCCTCTGCTAATAATTCTTTTGAAGAAATAATATTATCATCAATATTTTTGTATTTTTTAAATGCTTCAATTAAGGGAGTTAAATTTTTGTATTCTTTATTTAATTTTATAAATTTTTCTCTGTTAGAAATTATTTCAGGATTTGTTAAATCAAGTTCAACTTGTTTAAATCTTTCTAAAACTCCTTCTAATTTATCTAATATCATTTTATTGCTCATACATCTCTTTTTTAATAAATGCAAAGCTATAAAATAAAAATTAATAAAAAATTTGCTGACATTATTTCATTAAGTAATCTTAATTATTATTTTTGTGTGTTTTGAAATAAACATATTCTCTTAAAATAAAAAAAAAGATATAATCTGATGATTAAACAAACACATAAATTTTTAATACTAATAATATTATCCGTGGGTTTATTTTATGCTTGTAGCAATTCAAAATCACACACAATTCATAAAGACAGTAAGTCTGATATTCAAAGAGATAAAATTGTTAATTTTGCAAAAAAACAATTAGGAATAAAATATGTTTATGGAGGAAGTACTCCAAAAGGTTTTGATTGCTCAGGTTTTACACAATATGTTTTTACAAAATACGGTTATTCAGTTCCTAGGGTATCGCGAGATTATGAAAAAACCGGAACAAAAATAAGCGTTAATAACACAAAACCAGGAGACATTTTACTTTTTACAGGAAGTAACAAAAAAAAACGAGTAACAGGACACCTTGGCATTGTTGTTTCAAACAAAAATGGTACAATAAAATTTATACATGCATCTTCATCAAGAGGAATTGTAATTTCAGATTTGAAAATTAGTTATTATAAAGAAAGAATTCTAGGAGCAAGAAGAATTATTAAGTAAAACGAAATGGAAGAAACTTCAATAAAAAAAACATATAACTTGGAAAGCAAAAGAATACTTATTGCAGAAGATGAAGAAATGAATTTTCTTTATCTTGAAGAAGCATTAAGAGATACAAAAGCAATTATTGTTTGGTGCAAAAACGGACAAGAAGCTGTTCAAAAAATTATTTCATCTGACCAAAAATTTGACTTAATTTTAATGGATATTAAAATGCCCAAAATGAATGGTTATGAAGCAACTGAATTAATAAAAAAACACAATAAAGAACTCCCTATAATTATTCAAACTGCTTTTGCAATGCCTGAAGAACGCAAAAAAGGTTTTGATTCTGGGTGCAACGAATATCTTGAAAAACCAATAAGACAAAAAAAACTTCTTTTAACTATAGATAAATATTTAACACATTAATTCCCATTAAATTACAACAAATTTATAAAATAAATATTTTTTACTAACAATTTAAAAAACGCCTAATGAAAATAATAAAATTTACATTATTTGCAGTTATTTTTACAATTTTTTCTACAAATACTAAAGCACAAAAAACTAATGACAACAAAGAAACATATTCTTTTAAAGACATTATCAGGCTTCCGGTAACAAGTGTAAAAAACCAATATCGGTCAGGTACTTGTTGGAGTTTTTCAGGACTTTCGTTTTTAGAAGCTGAATTAATAAGAATGGGGAAAGGCAATGTAGATTTGTCTGAAATGTTTATTGTAAACCATTGCTACAAAGAGAAAGCTGAACGTTATGTTCGTATGCACGGACACCTAAATTTTGGAGGAGGAGGAGCTTTCCATGATGTAATTTATGTGTTAAAAAATTACGGATTAGTAACCGAAGACGCATACAAAGGTTTAAATTATGGAACAAAAAACCACGTTCACGGTGAAATGGATGAAGTTCTTAAAAAATACGTTAAAGGAATAACTGAAAACAAAAATAAAAAAATCACACCTATTTGGAAAGCAGGGTTTGATGGAATTATTGATTCTTATCTTGGAAAAATCCCAACAGCAAATCCTAATAATTTTATGGGTTTAAATGCTGACAATTATGTTGAGTTAACCAGTTTTTCTCATCATCCTTTTTACACAAGTTTTATTCTTGAAGTTCCTGATAATTGGTTATGGTCAAGTGTATATAATCTTCCAATTAATGAATTTGAACAAACAATTGACTATGCCTTAAAAAAAGGATACACAGTTGCTTGGGCAGCAGATGTTAGTCATAAAGGTTTTCAGTACAGCAAAGGTATTGCAGTTATACCAGACACAGAAGTTGAAAATTTAGATGGTTTGGAGCAAGGTAAATGGGAAAAGCTAACAAAAAGAGAAAAAGAAGCTAAAATTTACGGTTTAAGTACAATTGTAAAAGAAAAGAAAATCACGCAAGAATATAGGCAGGAAGCATTTGATAATTATTTAACAACAGATGACCACGGAATGTTAATTATTGGTACTGCAAAAGACCAAAAAGGTAATGACTATTACATAATTAAGAATTCTTGGGGAAAAGGCGGAAAATACGACGGATATTTTTATGCTTCAAAGGCATTTGTTATAATGCAAGCAACTAATATTATGGTAAATAAAGAATCTATTCCTAAAAATATTAGAAAAAAGTTAAACTTATAAGGTTTTAATTCTGTATAGGGCTTGCTGAAAAACAACATATATAAAATTTTTTCAACAAGCCCTATTAAAAATTTGTTTAGTTTACAAAAGCTGCTATAAACTTTTTTAATATATCTTGTTAAATATAAGTTAAATATACAAATTTAAACTCGTGAAAATAAGAACCGGCATAGGCTATGATGTTCATAAACTAGTTGAAGCAAAAATTCTAACAATAGGAGGTGTTGCAATACCGCACACAAAAGGCAGCTTAGGGCATTCCGACGGAGATGTCCTAATTCATGCAATATGCGATGCTTTGCTTGGAGCAGCAAATTTAAGAGATATAGGCTTTCATTTCCCAGATACTTTTGCAAAATATAAAGGAATTGACAGCAAACTTCTGTTAAAAGATGTTATTAAATTAATTTCTGAAAAAGAATATGAGATTAGCAATATAGATTGTACTATTGTTCTTCAAAAACCAAAAATTAAAGACTATATTCCTATAATGAAAGAAGTACTTGCAGAAACAATGCAAATACCTCTTGATGATATTTCCATAAAAGCAACTACAAGCGAACAACTTGGTTTTACAGGAAGAGAAGAAGGAATTTCTGCATATTCTAATGTGCTTATTATCAAAACATAGCAATCTATTACAAATTCATTTCAGGAATATTTCCCTCAACAATTAAATTACCTTCAGTTGCATGTTTTATTTCCTCAACACTAACGCCGGGAGCTCTTTCTAAAAGTTTAAATCCTTTATCGGTAACAGACACAACCGCTAAGTCTGTTATAATTTTTTTTACGCAAGAAACGCCAGTAAGAGGAAGTGTACATGCCTTTTTTAGTTTTGATTTTCCGTTTCTGTCGGTATGAGTTGTTGTAACAATAATATTTTTTGCAGAAGCAACTAAATCCATTGCTCCACCCATTCCTTTTACTAATTTTCCAGGTATTTTCCAGCTGGCAATATCTCCGTTTTCAGAAACTTCAAAAGCTCCAAGAACAGTTAAGTTAATATGCCCTCCTCTTATCATTGCAAAACTTAAAGCTGAATCAAAAAATGAAGCTCCTTGTATTGCAGTTACTGTTTGTTTTCCTGCATTTATTAAATCCGGGTCAGCTTTTCCTTTTTCAGGAAATTCACCTATTCCTAACAAGCCGTTTTCAGATTGTAAGATTACGTCCATTCCTTCCGGAATATAATTTGCAAGCAATGTAGGGATCCCTATTCCAAGATTTACATAATATCCGTCCTGCAATTCCTGTGCTGCTCTTTTTGCTATTCCTGTTTTATCTAATGCCATTTTATTCTTATTTTATTATTAACAAGTTTTTAAATCTTTTATCACTACTTCAAATCTTTAACGAGTAGTTTCAAATTCAATTCTTTTTTCATAGTTAACACCCTGAAAAATTCTTTGAACAAAAATACCCGGAGTATGTATGTGATTAGGATTTAATTCTCCCACAGGAACTAATTCTTCTACTTCTGCAATAGTAATTTTACCCGCTGTTGCCATCATATTATTAAAATTATTTGCAGTATTGTTAAAAATTAAGTTTCCTGATGCATCTCCATATTTTGCTTTCACAATTGCAAAATCTGCTGTTAAACCATATTCTAAAAGATGCATTTTTCCATTAAACTCTCTAACTTCCTTCCCTTTGGCAACTTCTGTTCCATATCCTGCGGGAACATAAAAAGCTGGAATTCCTGCACCTCCTGCACGTATTCTTTCTGCCAAAGTTCCTTGTGGTACTAAATCTACATCAAGTTCACCAGACAAAAATTGTCTTTCAAATTCTTTATTTTCTCCAACATAAGAAGCAATCATTTTCTTTAATTGCTTATCTCTCAGAAGCACGCCCAAACCAAAATCATCAACTCCTGCGTTATTGGAAATACAGGTTAGGTTTTTAACTTTTATTCTTGCAAGTTCTTTCAATGTATTCTCAGGTATTCCACTTAGTCCAAAACCTCCTATCATTAAAGTCATTCCATCTTTTAAGCCAATTATTGCCTCTGTTGCATTTTTTACAACTTTATTCATACTTATATCTGTTAATTAAAAAATATCAATATCTTCATCATCCCCAAAATTCTCATCCCCTTCTCCTTCTTGTTCAAAATCATCACAGTCCAAAATTACTCCATCATAAACCGGAGGTTTTTTAAATTTTTCTTTTGAAATACCTAATTTCCCATTTTTATATATCCTTTGCATATACAAAGCCCAAATAGGAAGAGCCATATTTGCTCCTTGCCCATCATGAGTGCTTAAAAACCTAATACTTCTTTCTTCTCCTCCAACCCATACTCCTGTTACTAAGTTTGGAACAAATCCAATAAACCAACCATCAGAGTTATCATTTGTTGTACCGGTTTTTCCTGCAATTTCATTTGTAAATCCGTATTTATATCTTAGTCTTGTGCTTGTTCCTTTATCAACTACACCTTTCATCAAATCAATCATTCTATATGCAGTATTTGCATTTAGTGCTTCTCTACTTTTTGCTTTAAAACGAGCAATAACATTTCCATTTTTATCTTCAATGCGTGTAACATAAACCGGTTCTGTATGTATTCCGCCATTAGCATAGGTATCGTATGCAGCAACCATTTCTGAAAGCCTTAAATCTGCTGCTCCTACGCAAAGTGCCTCAACTGCAGGAATTTTTGTTTTAATTCCTGTTCTGTATGCCATATCTCTAATCTTTGTTGCCCCATATTTTTTCATTATCCAAGCAGATGTCTGGTTTAGTGAATTTGCCAAACCTGTTTTTAAAGTTATCATTTTTCCATCTAATTTTTCATTAGAAGAAAACTGAGGTGTCCAAGTTGGAGGGTTTTGTCCTTCCGGAAGCTCAATTGTTACAGGAATATTTGGTATTTTATGACAAGGAGACATTTTATCTTCCATTGCAATAGAATAAACAAATGGTTTAAAAGTAGAACCTACCTGTCGTTTTGCCAAGGAAACATTGTCAAATCTAAAATAATCATAATCAATATCTCCAACATATGCTCTTACATATCCTGTTTGAGGTTCAAGAGACATTAATCCTGAGTGTAAAAAGAATTTATAATATTTTATTGAATCCATTGGTGTCATAACAGTATCAATAGGACCTTTCCAAGAAAAAACTTTCATTTTAACAGGTGTATTAAAAGATTTTGAAATAAAAGCAGTATCTTTTTTATTTTTAATACTTCTGTATCTTTCAGATCTTTTTTTTGCAGTTTCTAAAATAGCTGATATTTGTTTATTTGTAATTTTCCACGAAAACGGTGCTTTCTTTCTCCCTTTGTGCCTTTTATAAAATAATGGCTGAAGATATTCGCTTAAATGCTCTTTCATTGCAGCCTCAGCATATTGTTGCATTTGGTAATTAATAGTAGTATAAATTTTAAGCCCGTCTTTATAAATATTATAATTTGTACCATCTGGTTTCGAATTTTTATTACACCACCCATAAAGCTGGTTATCAGACCATTCAGTAGAATCTTCCAAATACTTATCAAATTTTATTTCATATGATGCTTTGTCTCTTTTATATTTTTTATACCCTTTATCATTCCATTTTTTCTTTTTAGGTTTTTTAGGAGCAACAGGTTTTTTCTTATACATTAATGCTCTTATATATTCTCTAAAATGTTTTGCAATTCCTTTTGTATGAGACTGAACACTAAAGTCAAGTTTAATTGGGAGTGCTTGCAATGAATCATAATATTCCTTTGTTTGTGGAATATACCCATTCAAATCTGAAAGCTCATTTTGATATTTTTCAACCTGTTCAAGAACAGTATTTCTTCTAAAAAATGAATTTTCAGGATTTAATCTAGGACTATATTTTGTTGGAGCTTTTAACAATCCTATTAAAACAGCAGCTTCTTCTAATTTAAGAGAATCAGCAGAAGTATTAAAAAACGTTCTGGCAGCAGATTTAATTCCAAAAGCATTACTCCCAAAATCAACAGTATTTAGATACATTACTATTATTTCTTGCTTTGTATAATTCCGTTCTAATCTAACAGCAGTTACCCACTCTTTTAATTTTGTAATAACTTGATTTGGTTTTCCTGATAATCCTGTTTTATATTCAGAACCTGTTCTTATTTTATAGAGATTTTTTGCTAATTGTTGAGAAATTGTACTTCCTCCACCATCAAGATTAAAAGTTAGAATTCCTTTTAAAACACGTCCTAATGCTCTTGCATCAATTCCTGAATGGCTATAAAATCGGGCATCTTCTGTCGCTACCAAGGCATTTAAAACATTTGAAGACACCTCTTTAAAATCAACAGATGTTCTGTTCTCTCTAAAAAACTTTCCTAATAATCTTTGATCTGAGGAATAAATTTCTGTTGCTAAATTAGATTTAGGATTTTCTAATTCTTCAAAACCGGGCAATTTTCCAAAAACTTCATTACTTACTAAAATAAAAATTATTCCAATAAGAATAAAAGGCACTAACAAAATTGACCAATAAATTATTTTAAATTTTTTAAATTTTCTTATTTCTTCCATTAAATATACTTCAAATTTTTATGTCGTAAAATTAGTAAAAAAATATGAATTGATATTTGATTTTTCTAATTTTCAATTTTAAAAACATATATATCTATAAATCTGCAACTTAGTCTGAAATCTAAAAAAAAAAACAATAAAAATTTTGACAAGACTTTAATATTTATTTTAATTTGCACATTCATTTTTTAATTTATTCGTATTTTAATATCCATTTTTAATAAACCTAAACATGAGTAAAAACCTTGTTATTGTTGAGTCCCCTGCTAAGGCTAAAACTATTGAAAAGTTTCTGGGAAAAGATTATACTGTAAAATCAAGTTATGGTCATATTAGAGACTTAGTTAAAAAAAACTATGGTATTGATATTGAAAACAACTATAAGCCGGAATACATAGTAATGCCAGACAAAAAAAAGATTATTGCTGAGCTAAAAAAAGAAGTGAAAAAAGCAGACTCAGTTTTGTTAGCATCGGATGAAGACCGTGAGGGAGAGGCAATTGCATGGCATTTATATGAAGTTCTAAAACTCAAGAACAAAGAAACTAAAAGAATTGTTTTTAATGAAATTACAGATTCTGCAATAAAAAATGCAGTTAAGAACCCTGGAAATATAAATATTGATTTAGTCAATGCTCAACAAGCAAGAAGAATTTTGGACAGACTAGTTGGGTTTGAATTATCATCTGTTTTATGGAAAAAAGTACAATCTAAATTATCTGCCGGAAGAGTTCAATCTGTTGCAGTAAAATTATTAGTCGAAAGAGAAAGAGAGATTATAAATTTTAAAGCTGACAGTTTTTTTAAAGTTTCCGCAGAATTCTTAGTTTCTGACGAAAATGGAAATTCTACAAATTTAAACGCAGTTTTATCTGAAAAAATAAAAACCGAGGAAGAAGTTATTGAAATGTTAAACAATGTTAAAAATGTTAGTTTTAAAATCATTAATGTAGAAAAGAAACCAGCAAAACGTACACCATCTGCACCTTTTACTACATCCTCATTACAACAAGAAGCTAGTCGAAAGCTTGGTTTTCCAGTTGGAAAAACAATGAGAGTTGCTCAAAAATTATATGAAAGTGGAAAGATAACATACATGAGAACCGATTCCGTAAATCTTTCAAAATTAGCATTAGACACAGCAAAGAAAACAATATTTGAAGAATACGGAGAAAAATACCACAAAAGAAGAGCATATAAAACTAAAGCAAAAGGTGCACAAGAAGCTCATGAGGCTATAAGACCTACCTATATTAACAATAAAACTGTTTCAGCCTCTTTTGATGAATCCAGATTATATGATTTAATAAGAAAGCGAACTTTAGCTTCTCAAATGAGCGATGCTCTATTTGAAAAAACTAATATTTTAATAGACTTTGAACACAAAAAATATAATTTTACGGCAACAGGAGAGGTATTAACTTTTCCAGGTTTTATAAAGGTGTATGCTGACGATAATAATATTAATAAACAAACAGACTTACTTCCTCCTGTAAAAAAAGGACAAGTCCTTGAATATAGAAAAATTTCAGCAGAACAAAACTTTAGCAAGTATCCTCCAAGGTACTCAGAAGCTTCGCTTGTTAAGCAACTTGAAGACAAAGGAATAGGAAGACCTTCAACATATGCTCCTACAATTTCTACAATTCAAAAAAGAGGATATGCAACTAAAGAAAGCAGAGATGGTGTTGAAAAAGAATTTACTCATATACAATATACTGACAAAATTGAGAAAAAAATTATAACAAAACAATATGGAACCGAAAAAAACAAATTATTTCCGACAGATATTGCTATGGTCGTAACAGACTTTTTAAGTGATAATTTTAAAAATATTATAGATTATAACTTTACAGCAAATGTTGAAACAGAATTTGACAGCATTGCTGATGGAAAAGTTGTATGGTATGAAATGATTGATAAATTCTATACTGATTTCAGTAAAAAAGTTAAGAAAACTATAGAAGAAGCAGAAAGAAATACAGGAGAAAGAATTCTTGGGAAAGATCCTAAAACAGGCAAACAAATTTCAACAAGAATTGGAAGGTATGGACCAGTTGTACAACTTGGGGTACAAGATAAAGATGAAAAATTACAATTTGCAAGTCTTGGAAAAGAGCAACATATTGAAACTATAAGTTTAAAAGAAGCTATTGATTTACTTGAAAACTCCGGCAAAGGAAGGTTGCTTGGTACTGATCCTAAAACAGGAAAAAATATATATGTGAGATTTGCAAGATATGGAGCAGTAGCTCAACTTGGAGAAGCAGATGACAAAGAAAACAAACCTCAATATGCAGGTTTATTAAAAGGAATGTCAATAGACTCTATTACACTTGCAGAAGCTGTTGAACTTTTTAAACTCCCACGAGAAGTAGGAGAATTTGAAGGAAAAAAAGTTGTAGCAGCTGTTGGAAGGTTTGGACCATACATAAGACACAATTCAAAATTTGTTTCACTAAAAAAAACTGATGATCCTTTAACAGTCTCTCTTGATAGAGCTATTGAGTTAATAAATGACAAAAGAGAATCTGACAAAAAACGAATAATAAAAGAATTCCCTAAAAATTCAGAAGTTAAAATTATAAAAGATAGATGGGGAAAACCTTGCATTTTCTTTAACAAAAAATACATACGTTTATCAACGAAAGTAAATCCGGAAGAACTTTCACTCGAAGATTGTTTAAAACTAATTGAAATAGAAATACCAAAGAAAAAAACTAAATCAAAAAAAACTCCAGCAAAGAAAAAAACAACTCGCAAAAAGAAATAAACAACAATGCTAAGTAATATTATAGACTTTTTGAATCCTGTTAACACTAATATCTTTGAGAATATTTTAACAAATTTTCATGAAGAATTAATGTTTTCAAATATCTATTTTTTAAAAGAAACTGAAACAATAAGCAATAATAAAAATTTTAACATTGCAATTATTGGAGTTCCCGAAGATAGAAACTCAAAAAACAAAGGAACAAATAAAGCTCCTGATAAAATCCGAAAAGAATTATATAAATTATTTATACCATCAAAAATTAATATAATTGACATAGGCAATCTAAAGAAAGGAAAGTCTGTAAATGACACATACATAGCTCTTTCAGAAGTTGTATTTGAATTATTAAAAAATGAACTTGCCGTTATAATTATTGGTGGAAGCAAAGACTTAATAGTCCCTATTTGCAAATCATATGAAAAAGGGAAAAAAACATTCAATTTATGTATAGCAGAACCAAAATTCAATTTAAAAGAAAATTATGACATCTTTTCTGAAGAAACTTATCTTTCAGAAATTATAGAAAACAACAATAAACTATTTAATTATACAAACTTAGGATACCAAACATATTATAACCCTACTGAAAACATAAATTATATTTCAAAAAAATATGATGCATTCAGACTTGGAATATCAAGAACAAAAATTAATAATAATGAACCTATTTTAAGAGATTCAGATTTTTTTGCAATTGATATAAGCTCAATAAAAAAAAATGATGCTCCTGGAGTTTTAAAACCTTCAATTCACGGTTTCTACGGTGAAGAAATTTGTCAATTGGCAGGATATGCAGGTATTAGTGATAAAATTTCTACATTCGGAATATTTAACACAAACCCAGTTTTTGATAAAGAAAATCAAACTATTGAACTTGCAGCACAAATAATTTGGCATTTTATTCAATCTTTTTACCTAAGAAAAGATGAAGGCAACCCTAAAACTATAAAAAATCAAAAAAAATATATAGTTAATGTTGAGGGGCTTACAAAAAATATAATTTTCTACAAAAGCACAAAAACACAAAGATGGTGGTTTGAAGTACCTTATATAAAAAAAGGAAAAGAAAAGATAAAATTAATTGCTTGTTCATTTGAAGACTACATAAAAGCATCAAATAATGAAATTCCTGAAAGATGGTGGAAATTTTTTAAAAAATTAAATTGATTCCTAAATCATTTATATAAAGACTATAAGCCATAATTTACAAAATTATTATTAAGTTTTTTTTTTTTTTTAAATAAAAATATAATTTTTACAAAAAAAAATAAGTTTATTACAAAAAAAATTACTTATTTTGTATTTGATGAAGAAGACGCACTTATTATTATTTTTGTTTTTTTTTTCCTTAGAGGTATTCTCTCAACAAGACCCGCAATTTGCTCAAAATATGAACAATTTGCTATTTACAAACCCTGCTTTTGCAGGAATGTCTGATGGGATTTGTGCCTCTGCTATAAACAGACAACAATGGGTTGGTTTTAAAGGAGCACCCGTTACAACTTTAGCAGGAATACATAGCAAAATAAAATTATTTGGAATAAAAGGTGGAGTTGGTCTTTCAATTGCAGATGATAGATATGAGTTCTCAAAAGATTTTCAAGCAAAACTTGCATATTCTTATCACAGACGTTTCATGTCAGGAATACTTGGTATTGGAATAGAAGCAGGAATGATAAATAAGGACCTAGAACCTGAATGGATATATCCAGATGAAGATGGTCAGACTGATGGATATATACCTCATGTAGCAACAAGAAAAATGATTCTTGATTTAGGCTTAGGAATATTTTACAAACTTGGAGAAAATTTTTATGCTGGAATATCAATGTCGCATATTCATAAACCGAAAATTAAATATCCAGAGCTTAGTTCGGCATCATTTTTGAGCAGACATTATTTCGCAACAGTTGGATATAATTTTAGAATGTTGAATAGTCCAATTGAAATGCAACCATCTGTATTTGTGAAGTTTGACGGCACTAAAATGCAATATAGTGGAAATTTAACCGCTTTGTACAATAAAAAATTTAGCCTTGGCGTTTCATACAGAAATAAAGAGGCTATTATTCCAATGATTGGAATAAATCTGTTTAGTGGACTTAAAATTGGATATGCCTATGAGCTCTCAATAAACAGATTAATAACAGTAAGTAGAGGAACACATGAGTTTTTTGTTGGCTACTGCTTTAATTTTTTTGGAACAACTAAAGATTATAAATATAGAAGCATAATTTACTTATAAAAAAACAATAACATTTTTTAAATAACACAGGTATCATGAAAAGATTAATAATTTTATCCTTTAGTTTAGTTGTATTACTAATTGCAAGTTGTGGAAAAGGCGGTAGCCATGGCGAGCTTGTTGGTGTTGGTGATGCAGGTGATTGGTTTGAGCCAAATCCTTATGGAATGGTATTTATTCCCGGAGGAAGTTATAATATGGGGTTAAATGACCAAGATATAACTTTTGCTCACACATCTCAATCCAAAACAGTTTCTATAGATCCTTTTTGGATGGATGAAACAGAAATCACAAATAGTGAGTACAAACAATTCGTGTATTGGGTTAGAGATTCAATTGCAAAAAGATTATTAGTTGAAAATGATTTTGAGGAATTTAAAGCCGAAATTGATCCCGAAACATTAATATTATTAGAGGCAGACGGTTATGATCATGATGACCCTGAAACTTGCGTTTTAAATTGGGAAAACCCAGTGGATTATAATAGACCTGATGAAGATTTTCAAACAGCATTAGCAGACTTGTATCTTCCAACTCATGAACGTTTTTACAAACAAAAAGAAATTGATTCTAGAAAATTAATATTCTCTTATGAGTGGGTAGATTTAAAACAAGCAGCTGCCGATAATAATAGATATTTTTACGATGAAGATTTCTCAAGTGGGGAATATAAAGGAACAGTAGTTAACAGTAAAGGAGAAACTGTACCGGTAAAAGACCGTTCTGCATTTATAATGCAATCTAAAATTAATGTTTATCCTGACACATTAGTCTGGATGAGAGATTACACATATTCATATAACGAACCTTTTGCAAGAAGATACTTTTGGCATATTGCTTATAATAGCTATCCCGTTGTTGGAGTATCTTGGAAACAAGCATCTGCTTTTTCAATATGGCGTACAGATTTAATGAGAAATTATCAAAAATCTCAAGGCGATCCTGTATGGCAAGAATACAGACTCCCAACAGAAGCAGAATGGGAGTATGCAGCAAGAGGAGGTTTAGACTTATCAAAATATCCTTGGGGCGGAATTTACACAAGAAATGTGCATGGATGCTTTATTGCAAACTTTAAACCTTTAAGAGGAAGATATGGAGATGATGGTGCAAATAGAACACTAGAAGTTGGACGATACTCTCCAAACGAATATCATCTCTTTGATATGGCAGGAAACGTTGCAGAATGGACAAGTAATGCTTTTGACGAATCAGCATACAGTTACACACATGATTTAAATCCTGATTATAGGTATAATGCAAAATCAGAAGATCCTCCTGCATTAAAAAGAAAAGTAATCAGAGGTGGTTCATGGAAAGACATTGCATTTTATATGCAAGTAGGCCAGAGAGCTTATGAATATCAAGATAGCGCAAAATCCTATGTAGGTTTCAGATGTGTTCGTTCTTATATGGGTAATGATGAATACGCATGGGATGCAAGCAATTTCTAAACAAGCCAGATTAAATAAAATATATAAAATTTAATTAAGGTATTTTAAAAAAAATTAAAAATACCTTAATTTTATAATTTAAAACGTTCATCACAATTTTAAAGATACTAACATAATAAATTTGTTTGTGAATTTATTAATATTTATCTTTAACAATTATTTATTAAATATTCAATTATTATTAATTCTAAAATTTTTTTATTATGGCTAATTTCACGGAAAGTCACAAGTTTAAAGTTTTCATGAAGTACCTTTACGGATGGGGTGCAGCACTTGTTTTAGTTGGTGCATTGTTTAAATTAACTCACTGGCCTGGTGCTAACGCAATGCTAACAATTGGTCTTATTACTGAGGCTGTTATTTTCTTTTTCTCAGCTTTCGAACCTTTACATGAAGAACTTGACTGGACATTAGTTTACCCTCAACTTGCAGGGCTTGACGGTTCAATAGATGTGCAAATTGAAAAAGAAAAATTACCTTCAAATACAGACGCATTAGGTAAGTTCAATGAAATGATTGAAAAAGCAGGAGATTCTAACCTTTTTGAAAAATTTGGTTCTGGCATTGAAAGTTTAAACGAAAAAGTATCACAAATGTCAGATGTATCTGATGCCGCTTTAGCAACAAACGAATATGCTGAAAACATGAAAGGTGCTGCTGGTGCAGTTAGCACATTGATAGACTCATATAACAAATCTGCAGAGGCTGTTTCATATTCTGCTGACAGTTTATCAGACTCTTTTAATAGTGCATCTGAGAAAGTTTCTACAGGAGGAAATGAATTTGCTGAGGCATACCAAAGATTAACAGGATCTATGGATTTAGATTTTTCTTCATTAAAAGAAGGAAACGCTGAATATAATGGACATATAACAAGCTTAAACAAAAACCTTTCAGCATTGAACGCTATTTTTGAATTACAACTTAACGAAACAGATTTAGACCAAATGATGGCTGATCTTCAAGGTTCTGTTGAACATTCTAAAAAATACAATACTGAAATTACAAAATTAGGACAAAAATTAGAGGCTCTTAATACTGTTTATGGAAATATGCTTAGTGCAGTAAATGTAAAAATGGACTAATCCTAAATACATTTATTCTGAATTAATTTATTTTAATAATTTAAAAAATACAGATTATGGGTCATGGTAATTTATCACCAAGGCAGAAGATGATTAACATCATGTATCTTGTTCTTACGGCATTGTTAGCAATGAATGTATCGGCAGAGGTTCTGAATGCATTTGTCTTGGTGAACGACAGTTTGATAACAACAGAAAAAAATATAGACACAAAAAATGAAGAGGTCTATGCAGATTTTGACAGTAAATTTAAGGTAAATGAAAAGAAAATTGGTCCTTGGAGAGATAAAGCTCTTAAAGTAAAAAATGCTTCTGATGGACTTATTAAATACATTAACCAATTACAAGAAAAAATCATTATTGATGCAGGTGATGATTATAATCTTTACCTTGAAAATGGTACGAAAATAATTAAGAAAAAAGATGATACCGAAACTCCTACTTTTACGATGTTAGAAGATAAATCTGATGGGCAAATTCGTGCGTTGGAATTAAAATCTAAAATTGAATCTTTAAAGTTAGATATTGCAAAAGCAATTGGAAAAGGTAAAGGCACAGAAAGTATTTTACATGGTATTGAAAGCAATTTAAGTACAAAAGATTCTAAAAGTCAAGATGGAGATATGCAAAAATGGGAAATTACGAAATTCCAAAAACTACCATTAGTTGCTGTTTTAACAATGTTAACAAAATTAAAAACAGATGTTATTAACTCTGAATCAGAAGTAATTAACTATTTACACGGTCAAGTTGATGCAAAATCTTATAAATTTACAGATTTAAATGCTATTATAAAACCAGACAAAAGTTATCTTTTATCAGGAGAAAAATATAGAGCAGAAATATTTGTAGGTGCATCTGACACTACACTAAAACCTCAAATTATTTTGAGTGGAGGTAAAAAAATTGAACGTTTTGAAGATGGAAAGGGTATTTATGAAGTTACTGCCGGTGGTTATGGAATGCACTCTTTAAAAGGAGTTATTGTTGTTAATAAGCCAGGATCAATTACGGAAAAAGATACTTTTGCTTTTAATGAAGAATATCAAGTTGCAGCACCAAGCGTTAGTGTTTCTCCTACAAAAATGAACGTATTTTATATAGGGGTGGACAATCCTGTTGAAATAACAGCAGCTGGTACTCCCGCTAATAAAGTATCTGCTTCAATGACAAGTGGTACAATTAGAAAAAATGGCGGTTCTAAATATACTGTAAAAGTTTCTAGAGTTGGAAAAACAAAAGTAAATGTTAGTGCAAATGGCAAACATCTTGGAACAAAAGAATTTAGAGTAAAATCACTTCCGAGCCCTATTACAACGATAGGAAGAGCTGGTACTGATTACTACAAAGGTGGAAGAATACCTAAATCTACTCTTCTTGCTTTAAGTGGAATAAATGCGACAATGGAGAATTTCGATTTTGCTTTAAACTATCGAATTACGGAATTTACAGTTGTTTGCACAATTGGAGGATTTGATAAAGTTGCTAAATCAACCAGTCGTAAGTTTACTCCTAAACAAAAGAGCATAATTAGGCAAGCAAAAAAGAAAACTCGTGTAATTCTTGAGAGAGTAAAAGCTAGAGGACCTGATGGAAAAAATAGAAAAATTAGTGATTTAGTTCTTAAACTTAAATAAAATTTAAAAATAGTTATATCATATTAAAAATATATTACTAAAATTTGCGTTTAAATTATGAGAATTAGAAATAATCAGTTTTAGCTGTTTATTTCTTACCATAATAAAATAATAAATATCAAAAACATGAAAAAAATATTGTATTCACTTATTGGATTATTTATTTTCACAGCATTTACATCAAATATAAAAGCTCAAGTTGATGGGATATACGAAAAACATATCTCAGAAAAGAGAAAACCTATCCCTTACCAGTTTGTAAGAGAAGCTGATGTAATGTGGTCTAAAGTTATTACCAGAATGGTAAATCTTACTGAAAAAAGAAATTTATCTTTATATTTTCCAACAGTAGAATTAGACGATAGAAAAAGTTTAATCCAACTAATGATGTGGGGAATTAAAAATAAAAGTTTAACTCCATTCTCTTCTGATGAATTTTCAAGTCAACTTACTTTAAATGACATTGACGAACTTTTTGGTGCAGGAATTGATACCATTTGGGACTATGATGAAGAATCAGGTGAAGAAACTGAAAGAATTTCTAAACAAAAAGCTGATTACAGCCAAATTAAAAAACTTTTAGTAAAAGAAAGGTGGTTTTTTGATAAGCAGCGTTCCGTTATGGAAGCGAGGATTATAGGTCTTTGCCCTATCAGAGTTTATTCAAGAGACGATGGAGATTTAGAAAGTCAAGAAGTAAGTATGAGAGATATGTTCTGGATTTACTTCCCAGAGGCACGGAATATTTTTGCAAGTCAAGTAATATATAACAACAGAAACGAATCTCAAGAAATGACTTTTGACGATTATTTTGTAAAAAGAATGTTTGAAGGATATATTTTTAAAGAATCAAATGTTTATGACAATCGTTTAATTCAAGAATACACTTCTGGTTTAGATGTTTTGTTAGAGTCTGAAAGAATTAAAGGTGAAATTTTTGGACTTGAACATGATCTTTGGGAATTCTAAAAATATAGAATTAATAATAATATAATGCCTCGAAAATTTCGAGGCATTTTTTTTTCATTTACATATTAAGGAATATAATAGTTGATAAAAATCATATTAATAAATTAAAAAAAACGAGTAAATTTGCAAAAAAATAAAATCAATGAAAGAAAATAAACTTTTTTCAAATTTCAATCCTACTACTATTAAGGAATGGGAAACGAAAATTAAAGTAGACCTTAAAGGTGCAGATTATAACAAAAGGCTAATTACTAAAACAATTGATGGCATCAATATAAAACCTTATTATGTTATTGAAGAACTTGCAAATATAGAATTATCAAATACTCAACCAGGAGAATTTCCATATATAAGAGGAAATACAACAGTATTAAAGAAACACAGAATTAGACAGAATATATTTGTAAATGACTACTCTAAAGCTAACAAAAAAGCAAAAGACATTATTTCAAAAGGTATTACATCAATAGGTTTTATATTATCCCATAAAGAAAGTGTACCAGAAATAGATTTTTTAAATCTTTTATCCGAAATTAATATATCTGAGATAGAAACAAACTTTATCTCTGGAAAAAACTCCGAGATAATTCTAAAATACTTACTTAAATATATTACGGATAACAAAATTAAAGCAGAAACTGTAAGTGGTTCACTTGATTTTGACCCATTAGGACACAAAACAATATATGGAAACTGTTACAATAAACAAAATTGTAATTTCTCAAATTCATTAGAAATACTTTATAAATTAACAGAAAATAAACTGGAAAACTTTAGAATATTTTCGGTTAACTCTCAAAACTTTAAAAATGCTGGATCTTCTTCTGTTCAAGAAGTAGCCTACGGTTTATCAATTGCCAATGATTATTTAGTGAAAGCAAGTGAGTTAAATATTCCTATCGAAAAATTTGCAAATAAAATACAGTTTACATTTGGAATTGGTTCCAATTATTTTATTGAAATTGCAAAAATTAGAGCTGCAAGAGTACTTTGGGCAAAAATTATTGAAGCCTATAAAATAGATTTAAAAAATATAGGGAAAATGTATGTTCATTCCGAAACTTGTACTTGGAATAAAACAATTTATGATCCTTATGTAAATATTCTTCGAACCACAACAGAATCAATGTCTGCCATTTTAGGAGGTACAGATTCTTTATTAGTTAAACCTTTTAATTCTTCATTTGAGCAAGAGAATGATTTCTCTGAACGAATTGCGAGAAATACTCAAATCATATTAAATGAAGAAGCATATTTTGACAAAACCATTGACCCCTCTGGTGGTGCATATTATATTGAAAGCCTTACAAATTCAATTGCAGAGCATTCTTGGAATTTATTTTTAGAAATTGAAAAAGAAGGAGGCTATAATATTGCTTTTGACAAAGGTATTATTAAAGAAAAAATAGAAGAAACTGCAAATAAAAGAAATATTAATATTGCTATAAAAAAAGAGATATTATTAGGAACAAATCAATATCCTAATAGAAACGAGTCAATAAAAATATCAAAAAAGGAAACAAAATCTGTCCATCCAAAAGCACTAAAATTATACAGGGCATCAGAAGCATTTGAAGACTTACGGCAAAAAACAGAAAGAGCCTCAAAAATACCGAAAGTATTTTTATTTCCGATAGGAAATATTACAATGCGAAAAGCTAGATCAGCATTTGCTGCTAATTTTTTTAGTTGTGCAGGATTTAAAATAATTGACAATACTGCTTTCAATAGTATTGAAGATGGAATAAAAATATGTAAAGATTCAAAGGCTGAAATAACAGTCATTTGCAGTTCAGATAAAGAATATATACAGTATGCTCCTGAAATTTTTAAAAATTTAAAAACTCAATCTATTATCGTAATTGCAGGCAAACCAAAAGATAGCATAGATAATCTAAAAGAAATAGGAATAGAACATTTTATAAGTATAAAATCTAATATTCTTGAAACTTTAAAAAACTTTCAAAAAGAATTGGGACTGTCATAGTATTTTATAAACCCCTTATTAAAAATTACTTTTTCCCCTTATTAGATTGATTATTAATCTTTTGGTTAGTCGAATTGTGTTTTTTTGAGAGTTGATTCTTTGAGTTTGGTCTTTTCTTATAGTTTCGTCTCTTCTTATTTTTACGTTTAACGGGTTTCTTTTTATCAAAACGTGTTATACTATCTTGTCCAACTAAATCATTGTAATCAGGAATAACTTTTGCCAAAAAATCTTCATTTTTTAGAGTCTCAACTTTCTTTCCTTTTTTATTTAACTCAATAACTTCAATTGCTCTTTCAACAGAAATTGCAGTAACATTTTCGGAACTTGTTTTACTAAATGAATACCAAATTACTTGTTTCAAAACATCAATTTTCATAAAATAAGCAGTTCCACCTTCTGTTTCAAGGCTTCTTCGTGATGGAAACTTTTTAATAGCTTCGGAATAACTTTCTTTTTCAAAATTTAGGCAACATTTCAGCTTACTACACTGCCCTGCAAGTTTTTGAGGATTCATAGACAGTTGTTGTTCTCTTGCAGTATCTGTGGAAACAGAAACAAAATTAGACATCCAAGAAGAGCAACAAAGTTCTCTTCCACAAGAGCCTATTCCTCCAATCCTCCCAGCCTCTTGCCTTGCACCAATTTGCCGCATCTCAATACGTATCTTGAACTCATCTGCCAAAATCCTTATTAATTCCCTAAAATCAACACGCTTATCTGCAATATAATAAAAAATAGCCTTCGTCCCATCTCCTTGAAACTCAACATCTCCTATTTTCATATTTAGGTTTAACCTTTTAGAAATCTTGCGAGTTTCAAGCATTATTTCATCCTCTCGGGATGTTGCATTCTCCCACTTTTCAATATCCGTATCTTTAACTTTTCTATAAACAATCTTAAGTTTCTCATCAAAAGGAACACCTTTACGTTTCATTTGTTCTTTAACTAATTCTCCTGTTAATGAAACTGTACCAATATCATGCCCAGGAGAAGCCTCAACAGCAACCATATCTCCTTCTGTGATACTTAATTTATTAACATTTCTATAGAAAGCTTTTCTTGTGTTTTTAAAACGTATTTCTACAACATCCGGAGTATTAGATGTTTCAGGATAATTCCTAAAATCATTAAAAACGTTTAACTTATTGCAACTGTGAGGATTACATTTTCCTCCATCTTTTATAGATTGTGATGCACAACCTCTTAATGTATAATCTTCTGTTTTCATCTCTATTGCTGTTAAACAGCAAAGAAGGTATTTGCTCCTATCGGAATTATTTATTTAATATGTGTTAAATATTTTATTATATATTGAATAAATAAATTATATATTTTTTATTATTTTTATTCGGAACAACCAACTTTTTACTGTGGTTTTACTTTTATTAATCTTGCAGTTTTAAGTGCAAGGTCTAAAAAAACAAGTTTACTATATCCATTTCTTACTATATGATTATGTGCTTCTGTAAACTCTTTTACTATTTCTAATATATTATCTTTATGTATAAATTGATTAAATTTTTCAGAGAAATCATTCTCTTTATTTGTCAAAAATACAATTTTATTTGAATTTTCAGGATTAATATTTAAAATAAAATTTTCTCTAAGCATTTGCAGTGAATATTCTATAAAACTTTTTTGCAATTCTCTTCCACATTGAGAAATTTCATTAGTAAGTTTTATTAATTCAGTTATTTTAACTCCATATGCGGCTCTCATAAGACCAGTAAACCAAATATAATTCTCAGAGTTTATATTTTGCTCAGTATTATTTATTAACTCCTCAACTTTTAAAAAATTTCCATCAGAAATTCTTACAATTTCCATTATTTTATCATCAGATAAATCGTACTTATTTTTAATACTTTCTATCATACTTTCTTTATTAAGTTTTGGTATTTTAACCATCTGAACACGTGAAAGTATAGTTGTAATAATTTTTTCTGTATCTTCTGAAACAAGTATAAATATAGTCTTTGGAGGAGGTTCTTCAATCATTTTTAAAAGTTTATTAGATGCAGAAATGTTCATTTTTTCAGGCAACCAAATAATCATAACTTTATATTCTGACTCGTATGGCTTAAAATTTAGCTTACGAATTATCTCTCCACTCTCCTGAGCAAAAATTCCAGCTTGTTGATTTTCAGTTTCTAAATCTTCAAGCCAATTATCAAAACTATGGTATGAACTTTTCAAAATAAAATTTCTCCAAATTTCAGCAAAATTATCACTAATCGGCTTTGAAAAAATTTTAGTTTTTATTACCGGATACACAAAATGCAAATCAGGATGAATTAATTTTTGATATTTTCCACATGAAATACATTCTCCACAAGAGTCATTTTCTCCTTTATTCTCACAAGATAAATACTGTGCATAAGCTACTGCCAACGCGAGTTTCCCGTTGCCCTCAGGTCCTGTAAAAATCCAAGCATGGCTAATCCTTTTTTGCTTAATCGTGTTTAGCAAATTATCTTTTATCCTTGTATGTCCCGCTATATCCTTAAAAAACATATATCTTTGTTTTCAAATTCAAAATTATAATTTTTATTAAGTTTAGAAAAAAGAAGTTTAATTGAATATGAATATTAAAGAATATATTATAAATCATACTGAAAAAGAAGACCCGGTTTTAACCGAACTAACAAGAGAAACAAATTTAAAAGTCTTAAGACCTAGAATGCTTACAGGATTTTATCAAGGAGTATTTATTCAGTTAATTAGTAAAATGATTCAGCCAAAAAATATCCTTGAAATTGGAACATACACAGGATATTCTGCAATTTGCTGGGCAAAAGGGCTAAAAAAAAACGGTACAATTGACACCATTGAAATAAAAGATGAATTAGAACCAATAATCTCTAAATACTTTAAAAGGTCAGGAATTGAGAAAAAAGTAAAAATTCATTTCGGAAATGCTATAAATATTATTCCTAAAATAAATAAAATGTTTGATATTGTTTTTATTGACGCTGATAAAACTAATTATTTGAATTATTACAACTTAGTTTTTAATAAAGTTAAAAAAGGTGCATATATTATTGCTGATAATGTTTTATGGAACGGAAAAGTTTTAAATAACAATAATGATGAAATGGATGAATCTACTAAAGGCATTAAAATTTTTAATGATTTCGTACAAAATGATGAAAGAGTAGAAAATATCCTCCTAAATATTCGTGATGGATTAATGATTTTAAGAAAAAAATAAACTATATTTAAAATGAAATTTGAAAATTTAAAATTAAAGCAACAAATATTAGAAGCAATATCATATATGGGTTTTGAATCTGCCACTCCTATACAACAAAAAGCTATTCCAATAATTCTAAAAAACAAAGACATTATTGCCTGTGCTCAAACCGGAACAGGAAAAACAGGAGCTTTTGTTCTTCCAATTTTAAACAAACTAATTGACAAAAGAACTCCCGGAACTGACACATTAATTATTGTGCCTACAAGAGAATTAGCAATTCAAATTGAACAACAAATTGAAGGATTTTCATATTTTGTTTCTGCAAGTTCTATTGCAGTTTATGGAGGTGGAGATGGCAAAGATTGGGAAAAACAAAAAATTGCCCTGAAAAATGGTGCAGACATAATTGTTGCAACCCCCGGCAGATTAATTTCTCTTTTAAAACTCGGATATGTTAATTGTGAAAGCATAAAGCATTTAATTTTAGATGAAGCTGATAGAATGCTAGACATGGGATTTGTAGATGATATTCAAGCGATTACATCTTATTTGCCCAAAAAATACCAAACCTTAATGTTTAGTGCCACAATGCCCGCAAGCATTAAACAATTAGCAAAGAAAATACTTTTTAAACCCGAAGAAATTTCACTATCTGTATCTAAACCTGCCGAAGGTATTGACCAAAAAGTTTATCTTACTTTTGACAATCAAAAAGAAAGAGTTCTAACATATATAATTTCAGAAAGAAAAGAATATGACAGCATAATTATATTTAGCTCAACAAAAGCTAAAGTTTCTGAAATTATTAAAGCCTTAAAAACTGCAGGTATATCTGCAAGAGGAATATCATCAAATCTTGACCAAAAAGAAAGAGAAGATGTTCTTAGAGGTTTTGCATCAAAAAGAATAAGAATATTGGTTGCAACAGATGTTATGAGCAGAGGAATTGATGTTAAAAAAATAAATATGGTAATTAATTTTGATGTCCCAAAAGATGCCGAAGACTATGTACATAGAGTTGGAAGAACAGCAAGAATTGATGCAAAAGGAGAGGCAATAACTTTGGTAAATCCAAAAGATATGTTTCGATTTAAAAAAATTGAAAAACTCATAGAAACATCTGTTACAAAACTCTCCCCTCCTGAAGAAATTGGAAAAGGACCGGAGTGGAAACCTGAAAAAGCTCATTCAAACTATAAAAAGAAAAACTTTAAATCACGAAGAAATTTCCGGAAAAACAAAATTCACAAAAAAAACAATAATAAAAAGTATAATTAATTGAATATGAGCACATTTACAGATTTAAAATTAACAAAACAATTATTTAATGCAGTTTCAGAATTGGGTTTTATATCCCCCACTCCAATTCAAAAAGAAGCCTTCTCAATTATTCGTTCCGGTAAAAATGTGGTTGGAATTTCTCAAACTGGTACAGGAAAAACATTAGCATATATGCTACCTATTTTAACCGATTTAAAATTTTCAAAACAAAACACTCCAAGAGTTCTTATTCTTGTTCCCACAAGAGAATTAGTATTGCAACTTGTAAAACAAATTGAAACATATACTAAATTTATGACTATTAGGATATTAGGCGTATATGGAGGCACAAATATAAACACTCAAAAAAAATATGTTGGAAAAGGCATGGATATTATAGTTGCTACACCAGGCAGATTATTCGATTTAACATTAAGTGGTGTATTAAGATTAAAAACAATAAACAAAGTCGTTATAGATGAAGTAGATGTTATGCTTGACCTTGGATTTAGATACCAATTAAAAAATATTTTTGAGCTTCTGCCTAAAAAGAAACAAAACATTATGTTTTCGGCAACCATGACAGAAGAAGTGAACAATCTTATAAACGAATATTTTATTGCTCCTGAAAAGATTTCTATTGCAGTAAGCGGAACTCCACTTGAAAACATTAAACAAGTTTGCTATAAAGTCCCAAATTTCAACACAAAAATAAATTTACTTTCATATCTTTTAATAGATAAAGATGAATATCAAAAAGTATTAGTTTTTATGAGAGGTAAGAAAAATGCTGATACGGTATTCAATTCACTTGAAGAAAAATACGGACATGAAATAGGAATTATTCATTCAAATAAATCTCAAAACTACAGAACTCGGTCAATTAAGCAATTCAATGAAGGCTCAAACAGAATTTTAATTACAACAGATATAATGGCTCGTGGACTTGATTTAGAAAATATAACTCACGTAATCAATTTCAACACTCCTATTTTCCCGGAAAACTACATGCACAGAATAGGAAGAACGGGACGTGCAGAAAAAGAGGGTAACTCAATTTTGTTTTTTACTGATAAGGAAAATAAGTTGAAAGAAGCAATTGAAAAATTAATGTCTTATAAAATTCCGGAAAAAGAATTCCCAAAAGAAGTTAAAACATCTCAAGTTTTAACAGCAGAAGAAAACCCAAAAGTTAAAGGTAAAATTAATCCACTAAAAATACCTGATAAAGATTTAAAAGGTGCTGCATTTCATGAAAAGAAAGATAAAAATAAAAAAACTAACCAAGGGGGTTCATACCTAAGAAAAATGAAAAAACA
The DNA here is from genome assembly GCA_947311445.1 of uncultured Chlorobiota bacterium. Taxonomy (GTDB): domain Bacteria; phylum Bacteroidota; class Bacteroidia; order Bacteroidales; family JAADGE01; genus JAADGE01. The sequence continues at coordinate 38,987 of CAMZKV010000091.1, forward strand.
TAAAAGACCAAAAACAAAAGGAGATAAACATTTTAACAGAAGAAATAAAAGAAAATAAAACTATTCAACATATCATTACTTCCACATTTTTGGTTTTCTCTGAATAAAATAAAAAATTATTCCTATAATAGGAACAAGAAAAACAATTCCTGCCCAAAGCCAATAATTCATTCCACGTTCCTTAGAATCTTGAAACACTAATACTGCAAATAAAATTTGAGCTATAAAAGGAAGAAGCCTAATCATAATTATTAAATTTAGTATAAAAATAATGTTTAAAACTTATATATTATAAAAAAAACCCAAGTATTATATAAATATTGGGCTTTTTGTTGTCAATTTAGAAAAACATTAACATATTGTGGAGCCGGCGGGGATCGAACCCGCGTCCAAACAAGTAACAAAAATGCTTTCTACATGCTTATCTTTTTATTGGTTTTCGACATAAACTCGGGAAAAAGCACCCAAAATTTATGCTTATCTTTTTTAGTTTCGCCTTGGCATCAAAGCTCTACCAAAACTATCCTGATGTTGTCGGTGCCTCAATTCAAAAAGGAATCAGGAAATCCTTTTTGTGAAACATCTCGTTCTGCACTTTGTGCAGAATTAAGCGATTAACTTACTAAACTTCGGTTACGCAGCGAGAGCATAATTATTATTATTGCCTTCTATAGGTTTGTTAAACAGTTTAACGAGTTATTCAACAATGCTCGACATGCTTACAAATCCATTATCCTTGCTGTCAAAACCAAAAACGACCCCAAGTTTTATTTAAATGAACTCAAATAATAAATGCACAAAAACTGTACACTTTATTTTTCCAGACAAAAAGACTTAAATATTTTCTGTTTTTCTGCCAAAAGGACTGCAAATGTACAATATTTTTTGACAGACAAGTAAAATTTCTTACCTTTTCCGACTGAAAAAAATTAATAATAAAATAGAGTATGAACAAAAAACTAAAAGTAGCAATACTTAAAGAAACAAAAACACCGCCGGACAAAAGAACAGCAATTTCACCAAAACTTGGAATTCAGTTATTAGAAAAATTTCCTAATGTTGAACTTTTTATTCAGTCAAGTGATATCCGCGCATACAAAGATGAGGAATACACAGAACTTGGCTTAAAACTTGTTGATGATGTAAGCCATTGCGATATTCTTGTTGGCGTAAAAGAGGCACATATTCCAACCCTTATTAACAATAAAACATATCTTTTCTTTTCGCATACAGCAAAAGAGCAAGAATACAACAGACCTTTGCTTCAAACATTCTTAAAGAAAAACATTAAAATGCTCGACCACGAATATTTTACAGATGAAAATGGAGTGCGTCTTGTTGCTTTTGGAAATTGGGCAGGTTTAGTTGGTGCATACAACGGATTAATTGCACTTGGAAAAAGAACAGAATCTTTTAATTTAAAAAGAGCTATTGATTGCCATGACATTTTAGAAATGAAAGAAAATCTGAAAAACATAAAAGTTCCTTCAAAGAAATTTCTAATTACCGGTGGAGGGCGAGTTGCTCATGGTGCAATGGAAATTCTTGAAACAGCCGGGATAAGAAAGGTTTCTCCTAATGATTTTCTTAAAAAAGAATTTAACGAAGCAGTTTACACTCAATTAGACCCACAATATTATGTTGAAAGAATTGATGGAGAGGAATTTGATTTGCATCATTTTTTTAAAAACCCTAAAATGTACAAATCAACGTTTAAACCTTTTACAAAAGTTACGGATGTTTATGTTGCCTGTCATTTTTGGGATGAGGATTCTCCCAAATTTATTACAAAAGAAGATTATAAAGAAAAGGATTTCAGAATTTCAGTTATTGCAGATGTAAGTTGCGATATTGCAGACCCAATTGCTTCTACATTAAGACCTTCAACAATTGCAGAGCCTTTTTATGGTTACAATAAAGAAACAGAAAAGGAAGGTGATGCTTTTAACAAAAACAATGTAACAGTTATGGCTGTTGACAACCTTCCGGGAGAAGTTCCTCGTGATGCTTCACTTGATTTTGGGCAAGGTTTAATAGACAAAGTTTTTCCTTCATTATTTGGCGAAGATACGACGGGAATTATAGAAAGAGCAACAATAACCGAAAACGGAAAACTTGGAAAGCATTTTCAATATTTAAAAGA
>CAMZKV010000092.1 GCA_947311445.1 uncultured Chlorobiota bacterium
ATATTTTTTGCCCAAGTGTAGCCTAATTTATCAAGTACAATTTTTAAAACTTTAAAATGATAATCTTGCTCATTACCAACAACATACGCACTTTCATTAAAGTTAAAATCTTTATAACGTAAAATTGCCGTTCCAATATCTTGCGTCATGTATAAGGCAGTTCCGTCTGAGCGAAGCAAAACTTTTTCATCAAGACCATCTTTTGTAAGGTCTATAAAAACAGTACCGTCTTCTTTTTGTTGAAGTTTTCCATCTTTTAGTGCTTTTAAAATTACATCTTTTCCTAGAAGATATGTTTGAGATTCATAATAAATTTTATCAAATTCAACTCCAAGTTTTTTATATGTTTCATCGAAACCGGCATAAACCCAATTGTTCATTGTTTCCCATAAATTACGAACCTCTGGCTTGCCACTCTCCCACTCTTGCAACATTATTCTTGCTTCTTTCATCCAAGTAGCTTCATTTTTTGCTTCTTTTTCGTCCATGCCATTTGCAACAAGTTCTGCAATTTGTTTTTTATATTCTTTATCGAAAGCCACATAATAATCACCAACAAAATGGTCGCCTTTCATATTTACATCTTCTGGGGTTTTACCTCCTGCTAGTTCTTTCCATGCAAGCATCGATTTGCAAATATGAATTCCACGGTCGTTTACAAGGTTAACTTTTATAACTCTGTTACCATTTGCTTCCATTATTTTTGCTTCCGACCAGCCTAATAAATTGTTTCTAATATGACCAAGGTGCAAAGGTTTATTTGTGTTTGGAGACGAATATTCTATAACAATTTTATTTGATTTTTCTGTTACTTCTTTAAAACCATAATTATCATTACTTATAATTTCATTAAAGAAATTTTTCCAATAATTGTCTGATAATGAAATATTTAGAAAACCTTTTATTACATTATAATTCTCAACATCTTGCATATTTTTAACAAGAGCATCTCCAATTTCTTGTGCAGTAATTTCCGGTGTTTTTTTTGAAAACCTAAGAAAAGGAAAAACAACTATTGTAAAATCTCCATCAAATTCTTTTCTTGTTTTTTGAACTGAAATTTGCTTTTCAGGAACTTCTGCTCCATATAGTTCTTTTATTGTATTTTGAACTTGTTCTGTAAGTATTATATTTATTCTTTGCATTCTTTTTTTGTTTCTTTTCTTTTAATAAATTTTCAAATCATTAGTTACTTTTGCAATATTCTTAAAATCATTATCACTGTGCAATAAAAACAAATTATTTTCAATTGCTGTTTGTGCAATTAGTAAATCAATTGTGCTTCTAATTGTTATTCCTTGTTTTCTGCACTTATAATATAACAATGCAGCATCTGAGTATGATTTTTTACCTTTTAAAAAATAAAAAGACATATTTGATAAATATCTGTATAAAGATTTAAACTCTTTTTCATTTGCACTTCCTTGTAATATTTCTTGATAAATAAAATTATTGATTCCAAAAGGTATTCTTTTAGAAACTATATCATCAAATTTAATAGTAGAAGAATTTTCAAAACCTTTTAAATAATTTATAAAAACAGAAGTGTCTATAAGTACCATAAATTAGTTTTTACGCATTTCTTTATAATTATAATCTTCTCTAAATTTAATTTTACCTTTTAAATCGGAAATGTCAATTTCGTTTGAAATATTTTTTTTTATTGATGATAGTTGCTTCTGTATTGCACTATATTCATCCAATGAAATAATTACTATTCCAGTATCTTTTCCTCTGTTAATGATAAGGGTTTCAAAGTTATTGGTTACTTCGTCAAAATAAGTTTTTATATCTTTTCTAAAATCTGAAATTGTTGTTGTAAGCATAATATTTAATTTATGTACATAATTTTGTACAAATATGCGTACAAATTGTCAGTTTTCCAAATTTTAAAAAGCCAATTTTTTATAAAATTTACAAAATTCCGTAATTCCACATTTATCACATTTCGGTTTCTTTGCTGTGCAAACATATCTTCCATGAAGAATTAGCCAATGATGTGCAATTGGGATTATATCTTTGGGAATATGTTTAACAAGCTCAATTTCAGTAGATAGCGGAGTTTTTGAATTTGTTGTAAGCCCTATTCTTTCTGCTACTCTAAATACGTGAGTATCAACTGCCATAGTTGGCTGATTGTATATAACTGATGCTATAACATTTGCAGTTTTCCGACCAACACCAGGCATTTTCTGCATTTCTTTTATGTCTTCGGGAATAACATTATTAAAATCATTAACAAGCATTTTTGCCATGCCTACAAGATGTTTTGCCTTATTATTTGGGTACGAACAAGTTCGTATATATTCAAAAACTTCCTCCGGAACCGATTCTGAAAGGCTTTTTGCATCGGGAAACCTTCTGAATAAATCAACTGTAATGACATTTACTCTTTTATCTGTGCATTGTGCTGAAAGTATAACAGCAACCAACAATTCATACGGATTTGTATAATCTAATTCGGTTTCTGCAACAGGCATATTTTCTTGAAAGTATTCAATTACTTTTTTATATCTTTCTTTTTTTGTCATCTTATTTCAATGTCGTTTAGTTAAGAAGTTTTTTATTGTCGGCAAATTGTACTACGGTCAAATGTATGCCCAAAAAACTGCTTTGGTCTTACTTTTCGGAAAACAAAGCAGCGTCTTGAAAATTGAACTTTAAATATGTATGATTAACTATACGCCATTGTATCTTATTTATAAAAAAACTATTTAATACCATCTTCCCAAGCATCATCTAACATTTTCAAACTAATTGCTAAGCTAACAATTCTTTCTGCACGCTTTACAACTGGTGGGTCAATCATTTTTGAACCTATTGAAATAACACCAAGTCCTTTTTCGGTAGCTTCTTTAAATGCTAAAACTATTTTTTTTGCTTTTTCAATTTCGTCTTTTTCAGGTGCAAAACTTTCATGTATTGGTGTAATTTGGCGAGGATGAATACATCCAATTCCTTCAAAACCTAACATTTTGCTTTCTTTTACTGTATTTCTTAGTCCCACTTCATCAGCAACATCAGAAAAAACAGAATCTATTGGCTGGATACCGGCTGCTTTACATGCATTAACAATACGAGTTCTTGCATATAAAGACTCTTTACCTTCTTTTGTTCTTTTAACACCCAAATCGGCAGTAAAATCTTCAAGACCAATTGCCATTGCAACTAAATTTTCTGATGCTGTTGCAATTTCAAAAGCTTTCTCAATTCCTAATGCACTTTCAATAATTGGCATTAAATATATAGGATAAGTAAAAGCATGCTTTTTTCTTTCCTTTTCAATTTCAGCCTCAACTTTATGAATTTGCTCTGCACTTTCGCATTTAGGTA
>CAMZKV010000093.1 GCA_947311445.1 uncultured Chlorobiota bacterium
AGTATTTATTTATCTAAAAAAAAAAGAAATGAAAATATTATTTATTAGTATTGTGATGTTTTTTATGACATCAAACCTGAGTTTTGCACAAACAAGCAAAACCGAAACAACACATAAAGTTAGCTTTATAGAATTAGGCTCGGTAAGATGTATTCCTTGTCAAAAAATGGAAACCGTTTTAGAAGATATTAGAAAAGAATATCCCAAAGATGTAAAAGTTATATTTTATGATGTATGGACCGATGCAGGCAAACCTTATGCAAAACAATATGGAGTTTCATCAATTCCAACACAAGTATTTTTAGATGAAAACGGTGTCGAGTATTTTCGTCATGTTGGTTATTTTCCAAAAGAAGAACTTGTGAAAGTTTTAAAACAAAAAAAAGTAAATAAGTAAAAACATTAATACAATTATAATGTTTAAACCAATTTAAGGTATAATGAAATATGAATTAGAAAAAACACTTAAAAACAACAACATTAAACCCACCGCAATGCGTTTGCTAATTTTGAAAGAAATTTCAAAAAGCACAAAAGCTATTAATTTTCATGAACTTGAAGATAAATTTGAAAGGTCCGGGCGTGCCACCTTGTATAGAACACTTAAATTATTTGAAGAGAAACATATTATACATCCAATAAATGATGGTTCGAATTCTATAAAATATGCTTTATGTGAAAATGATTGTAATTGCAAACCCGAAGAATTGCATGTTCATTTTTTTTGCCGTAAATGTGAAGTAACAACTTGTTTGAATGACACTCCTATTCCCATTGTTAAATACCCTAAAAACCATATTGTTGAAACAGCTAATTATGTACTGAAAGGAATTTGTCCTAATTGCCAAAAATAGTTTGAGACAGTGTCGCACTAATTTAAGTCGTAAGTTTGTATTGCAATAATGCAAAAAAATACAATTATTAGCTTATGAAAAGTAATAATAAATATGTGTGGACAAGTATGCTTACGGCACTAGGAGCTTCACTCTGCTGCATAACTCCTGTGTTAGCACTAATTTCAGGAGCTTCGGGGCTAGCATCAGTTTTTGCTTGGATAGAACCTTTAAGACCATACTTAATAGGAATTACAATTTTAGTACTAAGTTTTGCTTGGTTTCAAAAAATAAAACCCCAAAAAGAAATAGAATGCAATTGTGAAATTGATGAAAAAACTAATTTTTTACAAACAAAATTATTTCTCACAATCGTTACAATATTTGCAATTATTATGCTTGTATTTCCATATTACAGTAATGTATTTTTTTTAATAACACAAAAACAGAACTTCCTGAAAACCAGTCAAATATTACAAAAATTGAACTTATAATTGAAGGTATGACTTGTGAAACTTGTCAAAATCATATAAATTATGCAGTAAATGAATTGCCTGGTATTATAAATGTGAATTCATCTTATAAAAATGCAAATGCTTTTATTGAATTTGATAAAACAAAAACAAATATTAAAAACATAAAGGAAAGTATTAACTCAACTGGTTATAAAGTTGTTAAATAATTATAAATATGAAAATTTTAGAATTAAAAATAAAAGGCATGACTTGTGCAAGTTGTTCATCATCAGTTGAAAAGATTGTTGGCAATCTTAATGGAATACAAGCAAAATACATAAATCATGTTACAGATAAAGGTGAAATTGAATATGATGAAAATATTATTTCACAAGAAGAAATTATTACAAAAATAAACGAAGGTCATTATAAAGTTATAGGATTTGAAAACATAAAAAAGAAGTTTAAAGTTCCTGTTTGTCCTAAATGTTCGCAGTCAGGGCAATTAGTACCAAATTCTGTTTTTAAATCAAATCTAAAAGTTGAAAGTTTTAAGAAAGTACAGCTTGAAATTGAAAATTATATTTGTAAAAACCCAACTTGTGATCTTGCATATTATAATGCAGAAACTACAATAAATAAATCAGAATTAAAACGAGAACTTTGGTTTAAAAACGGTTCAAAAAGAAAAGTTATTTGCTATTGCAACAATATTGACAAAGACCAAATTAAAATATCTGTAACACAACGCAAACACACAACTTGGGAAGAGATAACATCACATTACAGAAAAACAGTAATTGAAAAATGCGAAATACTTAACCCAACAGGACATTGTTGCAGAGAAAATTTTAATGAACTTATTAATAAGTTTAAATAGGGCTTGCTTAAAAGCTCAAATATGCGTCACTTTTAGGTTTTGTGAAATGAATATGTATATAAAAACACATAAAATTGTGCAGTATTCAAAAATATCGTATAGTTGAGCAGTGAGTTTTTAAAAGAAAACTTTGATTATGTAATTACGGTTTGTGGAGGGGCAAAAGAAACCTGCCCAATGTTTATAAGCAAAGTTAAACACCGACTTTATATTGGCTTTGATGATATTGCCGAAACAAAAGAAAAAGAAGATTTTATAATATCTGAATTTAGAAAAATTAGAGATGAAATAAAACGAGATTTTTTTACTTTTTTATAAAAAAATTATTTTAAAAGATCTAACATAAAAGCATAAATTAAAGATGTTTCTTTGTATGTTTTATACCTCCCTGTCATTCCTCCATGTCCAGCATCCATATTAGTATGAAGATATATTGGAGCATTGGAAGTATTATATTCTCTTAATTTTGCAACCCATTTTGCAGGTTCCCAATATTGCACTTGTGAATCGTGCAAACCAGCAGTAATTAGCATTGCCGGATACTTTTGTTTCTTAACTTGGTCATAAGGAGAATATGAAAGCATATAATCATAATATTTTTTTTCATTTGGATTTCCCCATTCATCATACTCTCCTGTTGTAAGCGGAATTGATTCGTCTAACATAGTTGTTATTACATCAACAAAAGGAACTTGTGAAATTATGCCTATGTATAAATCCGGACGCATATTTGAAACAGCTCCTGTTAGAAGCCCTCCTGCACTTCCGCCCATTGCAAATGTAAGTTCCGGTTTAGAATATCCTTGTTTTTGAAGAAATTCGGTACAAGTAATAAAGTCGGTAAATGTATTTTTTTTATGTAGTAGTTTTCCGTCTTCATACCATTTTCTACCAAGCTCCTGCCCTCCTCTAACATGTGCTATTGCAAAAACGAAACCTCTGTTCAACAAACTTAATATTGAAGACCTAAAACTTGCATCAATACTGTAACCATATGATCCATAAGCATATATTAATAAAGGATTTTCATTATTTAAACTAATTCCTTTTTTATATACAATTGAAATAGGGATTTTTTTTCCATCCTTTGCAGTAGCATTTATTCTTTTAGTTTCATAATTACTTTTAAGAAAGTTCTTTCCTGCAAACTTTTCTTTTAAAAGTATTTTTTCTTTTGTTTTCATATTATAATCGAAATATGAATTTGGTGTTGTAAGCGAACTGTATCCATACCTAAGAACATCAATATTATACTCGGCATTATCAGAAATCCATATTTCATAAACTTCTTCTCCACAATCTAAATAATACTCTGACTTATCTATTAAATTAATTATTTTCAAATAAATAAGCCCATTTTTTCTTTCATTTACAACAATATAATCTTTAAAAACTTCAAAGTCTTCAATAAAAACATCTTTATTGTATGGGATAACTTCCTCCCAAAATTTGGGTTCTATTTTTTCAAAAGTTGTTTTTATAATTTTAAAATTTTTTGCTCCTCCGTAGTTAGTCAAAATATACAAAGACTCACCATGTGTTTCAACAGAATACTCATGATTTTTTTCTCTTGGAATTACTATATTAAAATTATCATTTGGTTTATCAGATTTTATATATCTACATTCTGATGAAATTGTGCTACTAGATTCCAACAGTATGTATTTATCTGATTTACTTTTAGATACAGACAAAGAAAAAGCGTCATCATCTTCTTCATACACTAAAATATCTTCTTTCTCCGATGTTCCTAAAATATGTTTCCAAAGTTGGTACTCTCTCAAAGTTTCATCATCTTTTTTTATGTAAAAAATTGTTTTATTGTCAGAAGCCCATTCTACTTCTCCATCAGTATTTTGAATTATATCATTGTATTCTTTTCCTGTTTTTAAATTTTTAAATCTTATTTCATATTTTCTCCTACCAATTGTGTCTATACTATAAGCTAAAATATTATTATTAGGACTAACAGCATAATCTATTAAATGATAATATGGAAATCCAAGAGATAGCTCATTTACATTAATTAAAATTTCTTCTTTTTCTTGAAGATTATTATTTTTTCTACAATATATCGGATGTTCCTTTTGTTCTTCATATCTTATGTAATAGAAATATCCATTGTCTTTATATGGAACAGAGCTATCTTCTGCTTTAATTCTTTCTGAAATTTCATCAAATATTGCCTGTTGTAATGATTCGGTATGTTTTAATTGTTTTTCTAAAAAATCATTTTCTTGTTCAAGATATTTTATAACATCATCATTTTCTCTTTCTTTAAGCCAATAATAGTTATCTATTCTTGTATGTCCGTGAATTTCCATCTTTTGGGCACTTTTTTTTGCTATTGGAGGCATATTTCTTTCTATTTTCTTACATGAATTTATCATAATTATTTCTAAACTTAATAAAATTAATATTGTAAAGTATTGAAATCTTTTCATTTACCTTAAATTTTAGAATAACTAAAATATTTTACACATTTCTTTTTTTATACTGTTATTTTAACAGTATATCAAGAACACCTACATTAATGAGAAAGTAAGTTTCTATTTTTTTCTTTAAAAACGTGCAAAAGTAAATTATTTTATTGGTTTTATGTGTCAAAAACATTTAATTATTTAAGTTTTTGAAGATTAAAAAAAACCTCCAAAACTTTTGTTTTGAAGGTTTTCTTAAAAAACACTTTTTAGTTTACAAGCCCCATTTAACACCCATAAGCGTAATATCATCGACTTGTACGACATTTCCCATCCATTTTTCCATTATTTTCTCAACATAAAGTTTTTGTTGAGAAATTGGTAAAGAATGAATTTCTGTTAGCAATCCTCTAAATTGTCTTTTTGAAAATTTACGACCTTTCTCTCCTCCTAATTGATCAGGATATCCATCAGAGAATAAATATATCATATCATCTTTTTCTAATTGAAGTTCTTGTGTTTCAAATTCTTTTTCTACGGGATAATATCCAATTGGATTTCTTGTACCTTTGAGTTCAATTAATTCATTATTCCTATAAACAAAAAGAGTGTTAAAAGCACCGGAAAATTGCAACATATTTGTTTTTGTATTTATAGCACATAAACCAATATCTAAACCATTTTTATTAGTAATATTATCACCATATGCTTTAAAAGTATTTTTAAACTTTTCTCTAAGAACTGTTAGCCCCATACCTGTTCTACTTACAATGTTTCCTGTTATAATATCATCTAAAAATGTTAATCCTAGCATTGTTATTAAAGCACCAGGAACTCCATGTCCGGTACAATCTGCAACAGCAAAAATTATATAATCATTTACTTTTTTAACATAATAAAAATCACCACCAATAGTTTCTTTTGGTTTATAATAAATAAAATAATCACCTGGGATAACTTCATCCATATATTCTTTTTCAGGTAATAATGAGTCTTGAATATATTTTGAATAATTAATTGAATCGTTAAGATGTTTTAATGTTCCTTCTGCTTTTTCTTTTAATTCTTCTACTTCATGTGAATATTGTTCAACTTCAAAATTTCTTTGCTCAACTTCCATCTTTTGAGCAAATAACTGTTGGTTTAATCTTTCTTGTTCTTTTGCTTTATCTTCCAGTTCCTTAGAATATTGTTCTACTTCCATATTTCTTTGCTCAACTTCCATTTTTTGAGCAAATAATTGCTGATTTAGTTTTTCTTGTTCTTTTGCTTGTTCTTCTAACTCTTTTGAATATTTCTCAATTTCAGCATTTCTTTGTTCAACTTCTTCTTTTCGTTTTTCAACATTTTTCTTTTGGGCTAAAATTAACTGGTTAAGGCTTTCTCTTTCGTGAGTTTGTTGTTCAATTTGAACCATATATTTCCGAATAGCCTTATTTTTCTTTTCAAGGTCTTCTTTTTGTTTATTTAATTCATCTCTTGTTCTTAAAATTTCATCTTGCGATTTTTTTCTGTGGATTACTGATGCAAGTGTGTGGGCAACTGTTTCTAAAAATTCAATTTCAAAATCTTTTTTTTGATGTTGATGAGATGTATATATATTTAGAACTCCAAGAACTTCATCTTCCATCATAATTGGCAAATTATAATGTCCGTGTTCAGACATATTATCGAACTTAATTTCATGTTTATCGCTAATATGATCGCAAAATTGTATTTTCTTTTCAGACAAAGCTCTTCCGCATAAGCATTCGCCTGGTTTTATTAATGCACATCTTTGTGCAACTTCACCTAAATCTTTTTCAGCTACCATTTTTAGGTTTCCATCTTCATCTGTTAAGAAAATTGAACCTTTTGACATAACATCAAGCCAAGAAACATTTAATATTTTTTCTAAGGCATTTTGTAGGAAATTTTCAATATTTCTCTGTTTTCCTGAGATATTGGTAAGTATTTCAGCTATAACGGCTTGCGTTCTAATTTTTTCGGTTGTTTTTTCAAGTTCAAGTTTTGCTTGTTCTGTCTCAAGGCTTTTTGCAAAAATTTCTTGGCTCAATTTTTCTGTTGCTTCTTGATGAAGTATTAATTCTTTATTAAATCTTTCAATTTCAAGTTTTGCTTGTTCTGTCTCGAGGCTTTTTGCGAAAATTTCTTGATTTAATTTTTCTGTTGCTTCTTGTTGAAGTATTAATTCGGCATTATACTTTTCAATCTCAGATTTTGCTTGTTCAGTCTCTAGGCTTTTTGCAAAAATTTCTTGATTTAACTTTTCTGTAGCTTCTTGTTGTTGTTGTAATTCGGCTTTTTGTTTATCTAAATAAACATTCTTCTGTAAAATATCTTTTTCATATTTGACATTTAATTTTTGAAAAAATAAAATACTAAGCACTAAGGTTAACATTGAAAAAACAGAAACAACAATAGTAACAGGGTAGGTACTTGGATTTAGAACTGCTCTATCAACACCAATGCCAAGATAATTGTGAAGTTCACTAAAGCTGGCAATTGCAATAAGATGAACAATGAGGGAGCTTACAAATAATCCTGTATTCCTATAATCAATTAGGACAAGTGGGAGAATTAAAGTACCAATTAACAAAATTCTGGGGGCAATAAAAAGTGAAAAATCCAAATCTCCCGTAACATTTATTTTTGCAAAAACAGTAGCTCCAACAATTGCAATAGGAACTATTAACGAAATCAAAAAACCAGTAAATTTAATTGCACCAATTTTGTTTAAGAATGGGATAATTATTAAAACAAAAAATACCCCCCCAAATAAAGCAGCTGTATTATACGCATGTAATTTTAGTGATGTTAATAATATTAAAGCTAAAATAACAACAGAAAACAATAAACTTATCTGGTTTGAAAGTTTAATTGTTCTTTTTTGAGATTCGGGCATATTTTCTTTTACACCGAGAGTAAATATTGTTTTTCCTTTATATTTCATTATTTATAAATTTATTTAAAAAAGATGTTACACTTTTTGTTTAATATTGACTAAAAAATATTTTTATATTTTATTAATTGTCATATAAACAAGGGTTTGATTTAGTAAGCTAAAAGCAATTTCTCCAAAAGTTATTGGTCCTCCAATTGAAACTTTATTATTTTCAAGTTCTCCGTATAAATAGTTTAAAATACAATTACATGAAAATTCAGTTTCTGTATATAATTTTGGAACTTTAATTTTAAAATCTTTTGTGTAATTTTCAATTGGTTTTGCAAATTTATAAGTTCTGGTTTCAAAAACAGGGGCATAAAAATGTACAATTTTATTTTCAATATCAACTTCTTTAATACTTACATTTATTTTAATACCTGAATAATTAGATACTAATGGCAATTTTGTATCAATATTTTTACTAGTGATATATTCAGCAAAATTTACTTTTTCATCATTTATTAAGCAATCTTCTGCAGAAAATCCTGTATTTAAGAATTTAATTTCATCACTTTCTTTGTTTTGTTCAAAAATGTTTACTATATTTAGTCCTGCATTTTTGTTTTCTGGTAATTTTATGTGTATTGCAACAGCTTTGTCCGTGTAAGTTCCTCCTAGTAAGCCATTGAATACTTTAGCTGTAGCATTTTCTGCTGCTAAGTCAAAACCCGCAATCCAACCTACAAATGGGTTTTTGTATAAGTTTTTAATCTTCCAATTGTTTAAAGCATAATATTCATGAATTTCTGAAAAGGCAGGGATAATAAAAATTGTATATCCATTTTCATAAAGATTATCAGTTATTTCATTAAAATTATCTTCTGAATATGATTCAATTTTAAATTCTTCTACAAAATCTGTTAAATCATCTACATAAATTTTATCTTGTGTAAAAACTCCGCCTTTATCTTTTGTCATAAAATAAGGAGTTGTTCCAGCAATCCATTTTCCTTTTGGTAATTGTGATAATATTTTTTCATCACCTGCAAGAGATAGTATTCTTCCGCTTTCTATAAGTTCTGTAACTGTTTCAACGGATTGTATAGTTTTATTTATTCTCATTACTATATTTGCTTTGTTTTTTGTTTTGTTGTGTTCATTTTCTTTTATTTTCTCCTCTAATTTATTTGCTTTAAAGAATTTGGAATATTCCATATCTGCACCAAGTATATGGTCAGAAAGCCATTCTTTTAAGAAATTATATATTTCATATTTAACATCATCTTTATTTTTAAGAAGGTCTTTTTTAACTTCAAGTACTTTTGCAACAAAATTCTGATGAATTTTTGTGTGCTCTTCTGCTTTTGGATATTTATACAAATAAAAATATTTTTCTTCTAAATCAAAATGGTATTGAGTATATTCAATTAATTCGTCTAATATTTCTTTTACTATTTCTTCTGCTTGATTACTTAAAAACTTTTCAAACATTTTATTAATTAGTTCAATAAGTTTTTTATGTTGTTTATCTATGTCTTCAAAGCCTACTGAAAACTTTTCAGTCCATTCAATTAATTTTATACTCATTTTTAATTTAAATAGAGATTATAAATATTAAATAATAAAATTTAAGATATTTTAAATATAAATTGTGTAAGCATTGTGAAAAATTATATTGTCTTAACAGGTTCAAATATAAGCCTATTTGCAGAGCAAAACAATTATTAAAAATTTTCAACAAACTGTGAATTTACCTTAGCATCAACTTGAAAGATTTTTACTGTTAATATTAACCTTAGATTTAAAATATTTTGAATATTTCATGTCTTCAACTAAAATGTGATTAGTTAACCATTTTTTTATATAACTAAAAACTTCATAAGGAGCTTCTTTTTTTCCTTTTACAACATCATTCTTAAAATCTATCACTTTTTCAACAAAACCTTGATGTAGTTTTATGTGTTCTTCCATTTCCGGATAGCTATGTTTTTTGAAATATTTTTCTTCTAAATCAAAATGATATTGAGTATAAGATATTAATTCGTCAACAATATCTTTTAGGGTTTCAATTGCAGTGCCATCGGAAAAACCAGTAAACATTTTATTAATAATATTTATTAATTTTTGATGTTGTTCATCAATATCATCAAACTTGACTGAATACATATCAGCCCATTCAATTAATTTCTTTTCCATTTGTAATTATTCATTTATTTATTGATATAAGATAGGTAAGTTTTATCAGTACCCATAATATGCTCCAAAAGCCAGTCTCTAAGAAAAGTCATTAAATCGTATGTTGTTTTAATATTTCCATCTTTCACTTCTTGGTGGTAGTTTTTTAGTTTATCAACAAATTCTTTATGTATTGACATATGTTCCTTTACATCAGGATAGTCAGTATTTTTGAAGATTTCTTCTTCTGCTGTAAAATGAAATATCGTATAATTTACTAATTCATTAATTATTTTTCCAATTTTATCTTTTGCCTGAGCTGTTGCAAAAGCATGGTAAAACTCATTAATAATATCAACTAACTTTTGGTGTTGAGAATCAATTTCTTTATGCCCAAGCTCATAAATTGAACTCCACCTTATTAATATTTTTTTTTCTTCCATTATAAAGATATTTATTATTTATTTCAAATTACTTAACATAAGGTAAATATGTTCTGTCTGTTTTTTGTATATGCATTATTAACCAGTCTCTTAAATATGTAACCATATCATAGGATGTTGTCATGTTTCCGGAACTTACTTCTGCATGATATTCTTTTAGTTTATTGACAAAATCTACATGTTTTACTAGATGACCTTCAACATCAGGGTAGTCTGATTTTTTAAACATCTCTTCTTCTGCTGTAAAATGAAAAATTGTATAATTAACAAGCTCGTTAATTACATTACCAATTTCTACATGCCCATGTGCTGAGGCAAAAGCATTATAAAAATCATTAATAATTTCAACTAATTTTTTGTGTTCATTATCAATTTTTTCTATTCCTATTTCAAATTCATTTTTCCAATGAATTAATATTTTTTTTTCTTCCATCTTTTTTTTATATATTTTATAATTTTAATTCAATTTCTTTTTCTGAAAAAAATTCAGCAAATTTCTTATCTTCTTTTAATATGTGATTTATTAGCCATTGCCTAAGGAAATTCATAATATCATAAGGTACTGTAACTTTTTCGCTTTCTAGCCCCTGTTTAAATTCAACAACTTTATTAACAAAAGACAAGTGCTTTTCTTTATGTTGCTCTATTTCTGGGTAAGAGTATTTTTCAAAAAATTTTTCTTCAACTTTAAAATGATAATCTGTATATTTAATCATTTCATCAACAAGCTTATGCGTATTTTCATTTACCGTTCCTTCTATAAATGAAGTATATAAATCATTTATCATTTCAAAAAGTTTCATATGTTGGTCATCAATTAATTTGTGTCCTATTTGAAAGCGATTATCCCATTTAATTAACTTCCTCTCCATCTTAATGCTAACTTAATTCTTTCATTTCAAAAGGAATATTAAATAATTCTGTAATATCTTGTGCACTTTCTCTATTATCCTCATCATCAGAATCATAAAACCATACAACTTTAATTTTTTTGCCTTCTTTATTAAATTTGAGAAATTTAGTTATCATATTTAGAACATATTTATAGGTAACACTATTAAATACAGTTAGATAAAACTCGCAAGTAATTTCACATTTTAATTTAGGAAACTCTTTTTCAATCCACTCAATAATTGGTTTATAAAAGCTGTCAGCATCATTAGAAAAAGACAAGCCTTTTATTTCAAATAAACAATCCTCAACAGAGAGTTTTACAAGCGGAGTTGAGCTAGATTCTTGAATAAAATACATATGTTATTTATTTTTATAATTATCTTATTTAATTTTTTTCAAATTCAACAGTAATATCAAACAAATCATTAATATCTTTACCTATTGCTAAGCTGTCTTCATCATCTTCATCATAGTACCAAACAATTGATATATCTTTTCCTTTTTCTTTTAATTCATAAAACTTACTCATCATTAAAAGTATATTTTTGTATGTTACACTATTATAAACATAAAAATTAAATTTGCATTTTATAGAACATTCTATTTTAGGCATTTCAATATCAATCCATTCAACTACTTTTGCATAAATATCATTAAGTTTATCAGAAAATGAATTGCCACTAATTTCGAATATACATTTTTCAACTGATAAATTTATAGAGGGTGTGTCTGATGTTTTTTCTAAAATCATTTTATATTTCTTATCTAAACTACAAATATATATATATAAAAGGAGTTTAAAAAAAAATCAGTTAATAATTACACATTTTTTATAAAAATGAATCTTAAGAACTTATTATTAAAAAAAAAAAACTAATTTTGAAGATTAATTTTTTTCAAAAACAAAAAAAATGCATAAAGTAAGTATCTCTATTTTTATTTTTTTATTTTTTTATTTTTCTGTAGTTGCACAAACCCAGAAATATCAATTCTCAAGGCAAGACTCTGCTCTTATTAATATTTATGAAGCAAAAGCAATTGAATACAGAACCAATAATTTCAAAAAGCAAGAAAGTGACTACTATAATAAGATTGCAATGATATGGTGGGAGCATAACCATTTCTCAAAAGCAATTAATAATTACGAAAAATCTTTAATAATTAATCGAGTATTAGGCAATGAAAATGCTATTGCCATGATTAACAGCAATTTAGCATTAATCTATGCCGATAAAGGAGATTATAATAAATCACTCGAATTCTTTGAAAAGACATTAAATATTCGCAAAATAAGGAAAGAAAAAGTTGGAATTATTGCTGCTAGAATTAATATGTCAGTAGTTTTAAATAACCTTAAAAAATACGATACTGCAATTGAACATTTATCTAAAGCTTTGGATGTTGCAAGAGAAATGAATGATCCTGAACAAATGAGATCTTGTTACGGTATGCTTTCCGAAACATATGAAAAAGCAGGAAATAACAAAAAATCAATGTATTATTTTGAATTATATAGAGATTTTAATGAATTAGTTGAAGGAAAAAAAGTTAAAAAAGCATATAAAATTGCAGAAGAAGAACGCTTAAAAAAAGAATTAGCTGAAAAAGAAACAGCTATAAAAGAATTAGAGATAATTAAAAAAAATTATGAAATATATACAAAAGAGAAAGAGCTAAAAACAAGTGAGTCTGAAAAACATAACTTATTAGACACAATAAGACTAAAAGATTTAAAAATAATATACACAAAAAAAGAAGCAGAGTTACAGAAGGCTGAAAGCCAAAAAAAACTATTAGAAAAAAAGCTCCAATTGAGGAATACCATATTTTTCACTGCTCTTACTTTATTGTTTTTATTAATCGCTATTTTCTTTTACTTTCTTAAAAGAAGGTCTAACTTACTTTTAAGAAATAAAAATACTGAAATAACACAAAAAAATGAAGAAATTGAAGTTCAAAGACAAAATATTGAATCTCTTTATAAAGAAACATCAGAAGCACATGAATCTATTAAAAAAAGTATTGATTATGCAGGGATTATTCAAGCTGCAATGATTACTAAAACGCCAAAATTATCTCATTTCTTTCCAGAATCATTTATTTTTTATAAGCAAACAGATGCAGTAGGTGGCGATTTTTATTGGTATTCAAAAACTAATGATAAAATTATTGTTGCTGCCATAGACTGCACAGGACACGGGGTTCCGGGTGCATTCTTAACAGTTTTGGGAAACAATATATTAAACCAAATAGTTAACATTTCAAAGATTACAGACCCCTCTGAGATATTATTTCAAATGGACAAAGCTGTTAAACATGCCTTAAACCAAGAAAAAAGCAACAATAAAGACGGAATGGACATTGCACTTTGTTCTATTGACTTGAAATCCAATAAAATTAATTTTGCGGGAGCAAACAATCCTTTATTAATAATTAAAAATGATGAAATAGAGATTATTAAAGGTTCTAGATATGGAATTGGAGGATATTCTGAGATGGGTTATCAAAGATTGAATAGCAACAACAAGACTGATATAATGTATCCTTCAAAAGAAGTTAAGATTGAAAAAGATATGTATATTTATTTGTTTTCTGATGGTTTTCAGGATCAAATAGGTGGTGAAAACATGAAAAAATTAAAATCAAAAAATTTCTATAATTTATTAAAAGAATATAGTAAATATTCCGCAAAAATTCAAAAAGAAAAACTATCTGACTTTTTTAAAAAATGGAAAGGAGATTATGGACAAGTTGACGATACAGTAATAATTGGAATAAAACTTTGATATTTTGTTATAAGTTAATATTTTTGCAAAGAAAAAACGTTTTAAAAACTTCACTTAAAAACTCATAAATGAAAACAAATAGGTTATTAGTAGTTATTCTTATTTTGATTTTATCAACATTTATTTTAAATGCTCAAACTCAAACATCACATAAAAAAGCAAGCTACGAAAGTGCTGATGGCAAACTTTATTGGAACAAAGATTTACCTTTATACATTAATGTTTCTTCAAAGCCAAACGAAAAAGGACACGAGCTAAAAAGTAAAATACATGCAAAATATACAAACCCTTTTTATCTTGACACAGAAGGACTTAACTACATAAGAACAAGGTATGCAGTTGATAAAGAAACAAAAAAAACAATTTATCCTAAAATTGAGGTTTTATTTGAAATTTATGCTGATGGCAGAGCTCCTAATACAAAAGTATCTTTTACCGGAAGTAAAAAGCAAATTTTTAATGGAAAAACTTTTTTCGGAAAAAATTTGAGTGTAACTTTAAAATCAACTGATACTGGTTCAGGTGTGAAAACAACATATTATTCTATTAATTCTGAACCATTTAAAGAATATAATGGTTCTATTGAAATAGATGCAAATGAAGATGTTTGCGAATTGAAATACTATGCTGTTGATAATGTAGGAAATACCGAAGACAATATAAAAAATAAAGTCCTTTTTTATATTGATGAAGATGCTCCCGAAACTTTCCATAATGTAACAGGTATAAACTTAGATGGTAATATTATTGCTTTGAACACAAAAATATATCTCAATAAATCTGATGCAAAATCAGGAGTAAAAATGACTTATTATAAATTTGACGAAGGACCTTTTATTCCATACAATGGAAATGCTTTACCCTTAAAACAACTGAGTGAAGATAATCATACATTAACATACTATTCCGAAGACAGAGTGGGAAATGTGGAAACCATTAAAACTTTTAAATTCTTTTTGGATAAGAGTGCTCCAATATTAACTTCTGATGTTTTGGGAGATCGATTTATTGTTGATGGTAAAATTTATTTCTCCGGAAGGACAAAATTAAAATTAACAGCAATTGATAATAAAGCAGGAGTAAAAGAAGTTAAATATTCTGTTGATGGTTCCGAATTTGGGAAATATGAAAATCCGTTTTATTTACCTAAAAAACCAGGTTTCCATATTGTAAAATATTTTGCAATTGATAATATGAATAATAATACCGGGATGGGTTCTGACAAATACAAGAAATATAAATATTCAACAAAAAAGATATATGTTGACCTTGTTGGTCCAACGCTTAAACATTCATTCCTTGGTAAAAGATTTTCTACACGAGATACAATGTTTTTAGGAAATAGTTCTAAAATTAAATTATCAGCAATTGATTCTGAATCAGGATTGCAATACATATCTTATGCAATTGATGGAGAACAAAAAGAAACAATTTACAAAGAACCTTTTAATGTTTCAGGAAGTGGAAAACACATGATTGAATATTTCGGTTACGATAATGTAAACAACAGGAATATTTCATCATTTTATGTAATTGTTGACGACAGTCCACCTGAACCAAATTACACTTTTAGCGTTAAACCATATAGAAAAGAAGGCGTTTTAAATGTATATCCTTCATATGTAATGATTTACTTATCAGGACTTGACATAATGACAGGTACTGAAAAGATTTTCTACTCCATAAACGGAAGCATTGAAAAATTATATATTGCTCCTATTACAGGATTTAAAAAAGGAAAAAATACTCTTAAATTTAAAACCGTTGATAAATTAGGCAATGAAAAATATTCTGAAGTTAGTTTTATTACAGAATAAAAGATTTTAATTCTTCCTTAAATCCGTGTGATAAATTATTATTTGTTGGAAAACAGAATAGAATAATAAGAGTACAACTTCACTCTAAATAAGTGAAAAATTTGTTATACTAACTTAGTTTTTTATAAGATATTCGCAACCTGATATGCGAGTTTAAGACCCTTCTAAAATAAAAAACTCCGATATAAATTATATCGGAGTTTTTTTATTGTGTAATTTATACTGTATTAAAGTGCATTTTTAAAAGCACCTAATCCGGCAAAAACAGCATCTTCTCCAAGTTCATTTTCAATTCTTATTAATTGATTAAATTTTGCAATCCTTTCACTTCTAGAACCAGAGCCCGTTTTAATTTTTCCAGATGAAACTGCAACAGCTAAATCAGCAATTGTAGTATCTTCAGTTTCACCGGAACGATGAGAAACAAAACAATTAAAATTATTTTTTCCGGCAAGTTCAATGGTTTCTAAAGTTTCAGTAACTGAACCAATTTGGTTAACTTTAATCAAAATAGAATTTGCAGCATTTTTATCAATTGCCTCTTGCAAAATAGCTTTATTAGTACAAAGCAAATCATCTCCTACTAACTCAATTTTATTTCCTAAAACTTCAACCATTTTTTGCCATCCTTCCCAATCGTTTTCATCTAATCCGTCTTCAATTGAAATTATAGGATATTTTTCACACCATTCTTTCCAAAGATTAATCATTTGGTCAGAATCCATTGTAGAATTATCAGATTTAAAGAAAACATATTTACCATCTCTAAACATTTCGCTAGTTGCAGGGTCAAGAGCAATTGAAATATCATCTCCAGGTTTGTAACCTGCCTTTTCGATTGCTTCCATGATAACTTCCATTGCTTCTTCATTTGATTTTAATTCCGGAGCATATCCTCCTTCATCACCAACTCCTGTACTGTAACCTTTTTCTTTCAATATTTTTCCAAGTGTATGAAAAACTTCTGCCCCCATTCTTATAGCTTCTTTAAAGGTAGGAGCATTATGAGGGATTATCATAAACTCTTGAAAATCAACATTATTTCCTGCATGAGAGCCCCCATTAATAACATTCATACTTGGACAAGGAAGTACATGAGCATTAACTCCGCCAAGGTATCTATACAAGGGCATATCAAAACATTTTGCGGCAGTTCGTGCCGCTGCCATTGAAACACCAAGAATTGCATTAGCTCCTAATTTTGCTTTATTTGATGTTCCATCAAGCTCTATCATTGTTCTATCAATCATTCTTTGTTTTGAAACATCCATTCCAATAATTGCAGGAGCAATAATTGTGTTTACATTTTCTACAGCTTTTAATACGCCTTTCCCTCCATATCTTTTTTTATCACCATCTCTTAGTTCAACAGCTTCTTTTTCTCCTGTTGATGCTCCGGATGGCACGATTGCTCTTCCTTTTATTCCATAATCTGTTGTAATTTCAACTTCTACTGTTGGGTTTCCTCTTGAATCTAAAACTTCTGCTGCTTTTACTTCTGTAATAATCATAATTTTATATTTTTAATTCTTAGATTTAATTTAAAATTCGGATGCCGAAAATACAAATAATAAAATTCATTACTATTAATTTTACAAAAATTTAATCAAAAATTTTATTGATGATATTAAAATATTACTAATTTTATAATTTATTATTTTAATTTTCTTTGTTAAAAAAGAATTTAAAAAACCTAAAACCATAATCCTTATTAATTTACTAATACAAATGTACCGTTTTTTTACTATTATATTATTTATAACTCTTAGTTTTTCAACTATAAATTCTCAAAACAAGAATACAGACAGCCTAAAAATTATTTTACAAAAATGCAAAACTGACACATCAAAAGTTAATCTTTTAATAGAAATAGGTAACGATTTTTTTTATATTAATAATGACAGCTCTATTTTTTATTATAAAAAAGCTCTTGCAATTTCTAGAAATAATAATTTTAAAAAAGGCATTTATAATTCTGCTTTTCATTTAGGAGATAAATATTTTGAAAATTCTTATTATCTTTTATCTATAAAATATATAAACAAAGCTCTAAAATATTCTAACTTTAAAAAGGACAAAGAAACTTATTTAGATGCTCTAAATATTCTAAGTATATCTTACCTGCGACGTGGCAATACAGGGAAGGCGATGAAATATGGTTTCAAAGCACTTGATATTTCAAAAAAATACAATCTTATTTCCCATACATTAAAAGCCTTAAATAATATAGGAAGTATTTATGATGAAATTAAAGATTGTAAAAATGCAATTAAATATTATGACAAATCCTTAAAACTAT
>CAMZKV010000094.1 GCA_947311445.1 uncultured Chlorobiota bacterium
AATGATGATACATCGTTTATTGTTAATGTGTTTGAATTTGAACCGGAAATATTTGCATCATCAGTAAAATTAACGAATCCGGAACCGTTATTTATTTGCCATTGAAAAAACTCAGTGTTAGTTGCATTTATTTCAAAATCTATGTTTCCTGAACATACGGCTTTGCTAATTGGTTGTAAATTAATAATCGGTGTCGTTTCTGTTTGCCAATTTGGTGAATTTGGTGAATTTCTTAAACTAATGTATAAAAAATTCCTTGATGCATCGAATAATGAAGTTCCTGTTCCATATTGAAGGTTTAAAAGGAGTCTTGTATTTACGTCATTTTCAGCGAGTTCAAATCTGTCGGGACAAAATTCTTCGGTGTATTGAGCTGTATTAGAAATTTTTATTTCATCAATTTGTCCGTTAATATATCTAGAATATGAACCCCACCATCTTCCTCCTATGTTAAGAGCATTTGTTGAAGATGATAAAATAAAATCTGAATTATTACTTTCTTCAATTAGTTGTCCGTTAATAAAAAGCCGTGTATTTGTTCCGTCGCAAGATACAGCAACATGAAACCATTTATTAAATTCTAAGTTTACGGAGGAATTTGCAGAATTTAATGAAGCTAAAATATTATCACTTGCATCTCTTGTTGCAAAAGTTAGAGAAAAATCTGCATCTGCATCATTATTCAGATAAAGAGAAAAAACACTTCTTCTATCCATTATTACTGACCAATCATTTGCATTGTATGAATCTACTTTTACCCAAGATTCTATTGTCCAATTATCAGAAACATCAAGTTTATCGAAATTGTCGTTCACAAAAAAAGAATCGTTTCCGTCAAAATTCAAAAAAATTGTTTCTCCTACTTGAACAACTCCTATATTTGAGAAGTTATCGGCATAAAAACTCCCGCCCACTTTTGCCTGAACTCTGTATTTATAAATACCGTTTGTTGAAACAGTTTTCAAATAAAAAGTATCTGTAATATTATTATCAATTGTTGTCCAAGCACCGTTATTGTAGCTTTCTTGCAGTTCAAATGCTTCCCAATTTAAATTTTTACTTACTTTCCAGTTAACAATAAATTGCTTGTCGTCTGTGGTTCTGACAACTTTATTCATCATTGGTTTTGGAAGAATATCAAATACACCTCCTGTTATTATTGAATATCCTACTGCATTAAATTCATCAAAAATTTTATACCATGCATTTCCACCATACCAATTCCACCATCCAAGAACCAAATGATAAAACTTATCATTTTCTGCATCACCTTCATTATACCTGTAACCGTCGCAAACACAAGCGTGCTCATCTCCATTATCCGCTTTAATGCCAAACTCAACAGGCATTTTATTTTCGAGATTTGCTTTTAAACGATTTCTAAACTCTGACCAAGAACGTGTTTGATAATGCCCTGTTGTTCTAAAATAAGATTGAAAAGCATTTGGGACTCTATTTGCATGAGAAGTTGAGCCTTCATTTTCAAAATCCATATCAACAGAAACTGCAACATGATACATTAATCTACCAATTGCCCTTTGTTCTGTATCTGTTGAAAATCTACCTTGATAATCATTGAGCATATTTTCCCAGTCATAAAACATTGAGCCAAATCTGGCATAATATGAACCTTGCGAACTTCCGTAATTATCGTTATCTGTATGACTTCCTACTCCAACAGGTGGCCATTTGTAATAATTTAAAATTTGCGATGCGGAAATTGCTACACATCCGGGGGAAAAATGGTTAGGAGTAAAATAATTAGATGGGTAAATGGGGTTTCCTTCATTGTCCCAGCAATTTACACCTCCCCAAATATCTGTTAAATATGTTCCGTATTGATAATCAAAAGTATTAGTACTTTTGTTTATTGAAAGAAGTTTTTTCCACACATTTCTGTTTTTATTTATTACATTTTTGTATTCTCCAGCTTTAAGTGATTTTGCAATTTCTGTTTGATTTTTTAAATTGCTTAGAAGTGTTTGAAATAATGGGTTTTTTTTTGCTTCTTGAACATTAAACTTTCCTTTTTCTGAGTACGAAAAAACAGGGTAAAGATTTTTTGATGAAGTAAAAATAATATATCCTTCAGGACTAAGGGGAACCAAATATGCTACAACATATTCTCCTGAATACAAATCAATTACATTTGACTTGGCAAAATAACTTTCAAATATACTATTTTCTGATATAAAGTTTTTTGATGCATTTAGAATTTCATTTTTTTCAATTTGAGCATTTAATCCTAAACTTAAAAAAAACAAACTTATAAATATGCAATATTTTTTCAAATTCATTTAATTTATTATTTACAATTTTAAAAATCTTGCAACATTCTTTTCCCCTTCTTTACTAACTTGTAAAATATAAATTCCTGTATGTAATGCAGAAACATCAAGTTGATATTCATTTATTAAAACTTCATCAGTTTCAAAAACTAATTCTCCTGATAAGTTAAAGACTTTTATAGTTGAACTAGATAAGTTATTGTATGTTATTACTAAAATATTACTAGTTACATTTGGTTTTAAAGTTAATTCCGAGCTTCCTTTTGGCTTAAAATTACTTGGTTTAATTTTTACTGTGTTTGACCAACTGTTATCATACCATTCTCCATTTACTTTTGCTCTTATTCTAATTGTATATGTGTTATTTTCATCAGCCTGAAAAACAAATGTAGGTATTGTAATTGTATCGGTTAATGTTTCCCAGTCATTAGAACCTTTTTTATATTGCAATTCATATTTCTCAGGAGTAATTCTATTTGAAAAATACCATTTTAATTCTGCAGTTTTATCTTCATAATTAAATTTTGGTTTTTTGTCAAGTTCGGTAACCGGAATCATATTTAAAACTGCTCCTGTCATAATACTATACGCTGGACTTGTTCCAATCCCAAATGTTGAGTGCATTTGATACCAACCGTTATAATTTCCCCACCAACCGGTGTTTATATGATAGTATTTTTCATCTCCTACATATTTTATCCCATCTCCTACTACGGCGTGTCCCCACCCATTTGTTGCATAAATAGCGAATTGTGCAGGAATGCCATGTTGCATATTTGAATCTAATACTTGCCAAAAATCGCTTTCGTTCTTATCTTTATATTCTGCTATGTATCTGAAATAATTTTTGGCTGCATTTGGAATGCGGTTAATATTAGAGGTTGAACCAGATGATTCAAAATCCATATTAACAGAAACTGCTGCATGATATGCAATTTTTCCTAACTCCTTCCTTTGATTTTCATTTGTTGAGTTTCCTTTGTATTCATCTAAAATTAGTCCCCAGTTATAATATTTTTCTCCAAAATTTGCGGAATATCTGCCTTGAGTACTTCCTTGGTTATCTGAATATGCATATGAGCTTACACCTTTTCTTGGCCATTCATAATATCTCATTACTTTTGTAAAAGTTATTGCTACGCATCCTACGGGATTATGATTTGGAGTGTAATAATTGGTAGTGTAAATTTTATTTCCTCCCTCGTAATACCAAGTTTGTCCGAAAACAGAAGATAAATAAGGTCCAAAAGTTTGGTCGTTTGTACTTTTTTGGTTCTTGTTTAAAAGTATTTTATTCCATTTGTTTTTATTGCTTTTTACTGCAAAACTATTTGTGGCAAGATATTTATTAAGTTTTTCATAATCAGCAATAAGAATGTCTGACATATTTATTTCTTCAGTAGTATTTGTGTAAAAATTATTTTCAAATGAAAAAGCTTTAATAGGAATGTTTTTTTTATTTGCACTTATTATTATAAATGCTTTTTCATAATTAAAAATATAAAATAAAACATCTTTATTATTTTTAGAAAAAACAGGTTCTACTTTTGGTGTTTCAGTTAATAAATTATTTTGTTGAGAATTAGATAAGAAAGTTCTTGCAATTTGAAAAATCTCAGTTTGAGATGCTTTTTGTGCAAAAGTTAAATTTGATATTAAAATAAAAATGATGACTAATTTTTTATTAATGTTCATGATAACAATTTAACTCTATAAAAAAAATGAAACCTTTACCAATAAGCAAAGGCTTCATAAAAAAAGGATTATTTTACAACTGACATTTTAGTTGAAGAAATTGTATTATTTGAAAGAATTTTTATTGTGTATAAACCTGACGCAAAGTTTGAAGTATTAATTATTGCATTTTGTCCTGCTTTAACTTTTAGATTATAAACAAGTTTACCTGATATATCAAATATTGAAACTTCTGAATCATTTGTATTGTTTGAAAGAGAAATTGTTGCAATATCTGAAACCGGATTTGGAAACAGCTTTACAGATCCGTTATTTTTTAAATTTTCAACTGCTACGGGGAAACTTCCATTTTCTGCTGCTGTTATCATTTCATTAACAATTGTATTTACATTTGCTTGAGTATTAAGTTTTGCAATTCTTAAACTTGAAGTAATAATGTTGTTGTAATAAAATGCAGAAACTTGTCCTTCAAGAGCATATCCGGAAGGTCCCATTTCATAAAGTGCAACTGCATCATCATTTATTGCGTAACCATCTGCATACCACAATGTTGCATAAACCCAAGTTACGGGATCAACTGTTGTAATTACATTAGAAGTAGATTTGTCCATTTGCGAAACTCCTGTCCCTCCGTCATCAGCTTTTGATTGAGACAAATACTGACTAATTCCAAGAACATCATAAACAAAATCACCAGCAGCAAAATCATCAGGAGCACTTCCATATATATCATACACGAAATCCAAACCGTCAATCCACAAAATACCACCGGCAGCAACAAACTGAGTTATTGCATCGTTAAATTTTATGGCACCAGCACCAACTCCTGTTGTGTCAGAAACGTCCCATAAAGTTGTTATTCCATCATTACCTGTGTACCATATAACCATATCATAATCTTGTATATCTGCATAAACAGGAGGAAGTGTATCCTGACCCGCAACTCCTGTTGTAAAGGTTCCATAAATACCTCCCCATGCTGTTAAGGCATCAACTATTGGAGTTGCCTCTGCTCCATTGTTATCATCATCAACCAACATTACTTTAAACTGTGCATTTGCAATTGTAAAAGCAAATACAAAAATCATAATAAAAGATAAAAGTTTTTTCATAATTATATTATTTTAAAAAATTAAATAAATGTATATATTACATAGGACGAGAAAAAAATAATTATACCCTACCTAAATTTTATTTTTTTGTGAAAAATAAAAATAGTAGTTTAGTCATAATTATTCAAAAAGTCAGTTTTCCAATGCAATCAACAATAAAACACCGAAATAACAAAATGCAAATATTAAAAGCAGCAAGAGATGTTTTTAAAACTTTTGGCTATAAAAAAACAAGCATGAATGATATTGCCAAAGTTTGTGGTAAAGGCAAAAGCTCAATTTACTATTATTTTGAAAGTAAAGAAGATATTTTTAAAGCTGTTATATTGTATGAAGCTACAATATACAGAGGAAAAGTTTTGAAAGCAATTAAAGAAGCTGATGATCCTTATAAAAAACTGAAGTCATATATTTTAATCAGGTTACAAACGGATAAAATTTTATCTAACTTTCATTCTGCATTGAAGGATACTAATTTGAGACATATAAAATTTGTTGACAAATTAAAAACTTTGTATGATAAAGAAGAATTTAGAATTTTCAGTAACATATTGCAAAGTGGGGTTTCATCAAATTATTTTGAAATTTATGACATAAAGTATGCTGCCATAGGAATTGTTAATGCAATGAGAGGCATAGAAGCTACACTATTATTAAATACAGACGACCCTCTTTTGGAAAATAAAGTAAATAATATTTTAAACGTAGTTTTATTCGGAATTATAAAAAGATAAAAAACTCCTTCCAAATTTTGAAAAGAGTTTTTTTATTTAATGTCAAATATATTTCAATTTACGGATGTAGTCTTCCATAATACCTTGGAAAAGGTATGGTTTCTCTGATATGTTGAGTTCCACATATCCAAGCAACTGTTCGTTCAAGTCCCAAACCAAAACCTGCGTGAGGAACTGAACCATATTTTCTTAAATCTAAATACCATTCAAATGCAGACATTGGAAGTTTATGTTCTTCAATTTTTTCAATTAATAAGTTTAGATCTGTTTCTCTTTCTCCTCCACCTACAATTTCACCATATCCCTCTGGAGCAAGAACATCAACACCTTTTGCAAGTTCAGGACTTTCCTTGTCTCTTTTCATGTAAAATGCTTTAATTTCATGAGGCCAATTATAAACCATAACAGGAACATCAAACATTCTAGTTATTACAGTTTCGTCTGAACCACCAAAATCTTCTCCATATTTAAAATTTTTGGCAGAATTTAACCATTGGGGTATGTTTTTTTCTTTTTGTTCAAGTGTGCTTATTTCGTTTTTAAGTTGGTCAATTTTATTTTGCAAGAAATTTCTTTTACCTTTTTTCACTCCTCCTGCAATTTCTTTCTCCCGATCTTCAATTCCTGTTCTGTTTTCTGATATTTTTGCCTTTATGTTTTTTAAATCTTCTTCAAGTAGCTCAATACTTGTCTTTCCATTTATTGTTTTAATGCCTTTAATAATTTCAACAGCCTCATCATAAGTAAGTCTTGGGAAATCTTTTTGTATTAGTGTTTTAAATGCTGTAGTATCTCTATCTAAAACGAGCAATTCTTCTTTGCAATTTTCAAGAATATCAGCAACAATATATCTTAAAAACTTTTCAATCAAATCCATATTCATATCATTGTCATGAAAAGCCATTTCAGGTTCAATCATCCAAAACTCAGAAAGATGTCTTCTTGTTTTAGATTTTTCTGCTCTGAAAGTAGGCCCAAAAGTATATATCTTCCCCATTGCCATTGCCATCGCCTCGCCATATAATTGTCCTGTTTGTGCAAGGTAAGCATCTTGTTCGTAAAATTTTGAAGAAAACAAAGTTGTTGAACCCTCCGCTGCATTTCCAGTGAAAATTGGGGAATCCGTTTGGACAAAACCTTCTGTTTGAAAAAAATTATTTATAGCAAAAATAATTCTATTTCTAACTTTAAGAATTGCCCATTGTCTTTTTGAACGTAACCAAAGATGTCTTTTGTCCATCAAGAACTCAATGCCATGTTCTTTATTTGTTATAGGATAATTATCCGAATCTCCAATAACTTTTAGATTTGAAATTTGAAGTTCATATCCTCCCAATTGTTTTTCATCTTTCACAATTTTACCTTCAATTTTAATAGATGTTTCTTGAGACAAACGTTTTGCTATTTCAAAGACATCCCCAGAAACATCATCTTTATTAACAATACATTGGGCGTATCCGCTTCCGTCTCTTAAAATTATAAACTCGAGTCCTTTTCCACTTCTTTTATTTGTTACCCAACCCTGTGTTTTAATTGTTTTTTCTTCAAAATTTTTAAAATCTTTTATTTGTATCATTTTGTTCATCTTATACGTTTATCTTCTATATTACACTAAAAAATTATTATTTTTGCAAAATTAAAAAAAATTGTTGACAATAGATAAATATTAAAATTTAATGAAACTTTTAAAATTTAACATATTATTATTATTCGTTCTTTTAAGTTATAATTTAAGCTCACAAAATATTTCCGGCAGAATAATTAGTTCCAAAGATATAAATCCAATACCTTTTGCAAGTATTGCAATTGAAGGCACAACTATAGGAACTGTAACTAATTTTAAAGGTTTTTTTGAATTTGAAATTCCTAAAAAATATAAAAACGGGACTTTAATAATATCATGTATTGGCTATGAAGAAAATAAAATAAGAATTAGAAATCTTCAATCTAAAAAAAATTTGAATTTTATATTAAAACCATCATCTGTTGATATTGATGAAGTTGTAGTTACTGAAAAATCTTTATTCCCTTATACAATTATTAAAAAAGCGATTAAAAACATTCAAACTAATTTTATAAACAAGGCATATAATTATAAACTTTATTATTCCAACATTGATATAACTCCTACAAATAGAACTTTAAAAAGAGAGTCAATTATTCTTATGTCAGACATTTCAGGATATAAAGAAAGGG
Organism: uncultured Chlorobiota bacterium; assembly: GCA_947311445.1. Lineage (GTDB taxonomy): Bacteria > Bacteroidota > Bacteroidia > Bacteroidales > JAADGE01 > JAADGE01. Next base: position 8,026 of record CAMZKV010000094.1, read on the forward strand.
GTGTTTATAAGACATTTAAAAGCATTAATTATAAATTCTTACAGTCAAAAAGAAATTTTGAAGTGAAATACATTAGTGACGGAAATACAAATATTGACGATTTACTTGAATTTGATATTGCAAGACACACAAGAAATATTCTTGATTTAAATAGAGTTTCTGAATTTGATATTATTATAAAAGATGAAACAGTTTATAATGGAGATTCTATTTGGATACTTTCATACAAAAATAATAAAACACGATTTTCTTCAACGGGAGATTTTCATGTAAACTCTTATTCAGGAGAAATTTATATAAAAAAAGGAGATTTTGCAGTTTTATACAATAAAACAAGAGTAATTACAAATAATCATTCAGATATTTCCAGAAATTTATATAATTCAAAGAAAAACAATACCGATTTAAAAAAAATCTCATATTTCTTTGAAGTTTTTTACAAAAAAGAACAGAAGTTATACACTCTTGATAAAATAAACTACGAAATAAACTATTCTTATAAAAACAATAAGCTTAACAAAAACACTAAATCAAAGCTTGTTGTTTTAAAATTTATTACTGAGAATCCTCTCCTTTTAGAATCAAGAACATATTATGAAAACATTCAAGAAGACAAAGAATTTTGGGCAAAATTTAAGCTATAAAAAACTCAAAAATTACAGAAACATTTGAACCCAATATTTCCCTCCTCTTCCAATCCCCATTTTCAAATGATTACCCATCATGTTTTTACAATGGCCAGGGCTGTTTTTCCATTGATTAAATGTTACTTCAACAAAAGAACTTCCGGCTGCAATATTTTCTCCATCTGCTCTGCAACCTTCTTTTTTTGCTCTTTCCCAAGGAGAAGTGCCCAATGGTCCTATGTGAGAAAAATGTCCTTCTTTGTTCATTAATCTTGCATATTTTGCAGATGTTCTATTTAAACAAGAGTTCAAAATTAATGGATGTTTTTGTTCCATTTTCTTACCCCCACAAACACATCCTTTTGCTCTTAAATCATTAACCATTTTTAGCATTTCAATTTGCCAATACCTTTCTTGAAAGTTATCATATAATTTATTACTCTTTTTACTTGAGCTAAAATCTTTATTTAGAAATACCAGAAATATACTGATTAGTTCCAAATCCTTACTTTTAGTCTCATACAAAATATCAAGTGAACTTTCCAATTCATACATGGCTGATTTCTTAAAATGTTTTCTAGCATTTCTAATTAATGAATACATTACGCTATGATATTTCCGAACTGATACATTAAGTGTTTTTAAAGTTTTTCCTTTATTAAACAAATGTGCTTTTGATATTTTATAAAGATAAACCTTTTCTTTCGGATAAATTTTTCTTAACTTTTTGTATATTTTTAATGCTTCGCTATTTTCAGCTTTTTCTAAAAATTCATCTGCATAAATTAAAGAATTTGAAACAACCTTTTTAATTCTCCTTTTGTTATTTACATAAAACTTGTCCTTTGGATTATTAACTCTATTCTTTTCAATTTTACTAATTCCTTTTAATGCCTCTTCAACAGAATTTGGGTATAATTCAACAATTTCTTTATTTTTATAGTTTTCTGATAAAATTATACTTTTAAATAAAATTGAAAGTTCCTTATTTTTTTTCTCAGAAATATTTTTATCGCATAGCTTTAAACATTTTTTATATTTCTTGCCCTCATAGAGTTTCTGAACCTTTGTCTGAGAAAATGCTATTGAGATAATAAAAAAAAATGCTATGTTTACTAAAATTAGTTTTTTGATTAGTTTCATTTTGCAAAAATATGTTATACTGCATACTTTAACGAAAAAAAAGATAAATATTATTATCCTAAGTTACAAAAAATCTAAAAATGTAAGCAAATCTTGTATCAAACTCTGGTTTATAAAATATCCCATAAAATAAATTACAAAAAACAACAGATTTTTTTAATTTTTTTTTAATTTTGCAGTCGTTTTAAAAAAAGAGATATTAAAATCAGTTTATGCTTAAATTTAAAGTTTTTAAAGTAATATTACTAAGTTTTATATTAGTGTTCTCAGGTAACTATATGTTTTCACAACACAGTGAAGAACATCAAGTTGAAAAACATTCTAAAAAATTTAATCCCGGCGAAATGATTATGGCACATGTCGGCGATGAATACGGTTGGCACATAACAACTATTAATGAAAAGCATATAACGATTCCTCTTCCAGTAATTGTTTATAGCGAATATAGTGGTTTTCATATATTTATGTCGTCTAAATTTAATCATGGACATTCTTCATATAAGAATTTTAAAATAGCAAGTGGTAAAAAAAATCCCCTTAACGGTAAAATTGTTGAAATTATAAATGGAAAAGAAATTAAACCTTACGACATTTCGATAACAAAGAATACACTTTCATTATTCATTAGTATTTTTATTATATTATGGATATTTCTTTCAGTTGCCAAAGCATACACAAAAAGAAAAGGCAAAGCTCCAAAAGGAATTCAATCATTTTTAGAACCCTTAATTCTTTTTGTAAGAGATGATATTGCAAAAGAATCCTTAGGTGAGAAAAAATACATGAAATACACTCCATATTTATTAACAATATTCTTTTTTATATTTTTAAATAACCTTTTAGGGTTAGTTCCAATTTTTCCGGGAGGGGCAAATTTAACCGGAAATATTGCAATAACAATGGTTTTAGCTTTATTTACTTTCATCATAACAACAATAAATGCAAACAAAAGTTATTGGAAACATATAATTTGGGCACCTGGAGTACCTTGGTGGCTGAAAGCACCGCCATTACCAATTATGCCATTAGTTGAAATTCTTGGAATTTTTATAAAACCATTTGTTTTAATGGTACGTCTTTTTGCGAATATTACCGCAGGACATATTGTAGCCTTGGGTTTCTTTAGTTTAATATTTTTATTTGGAGAAATGGGAGGAGCACCTGCTGGATATGGAGGTGCTGTTTTTTCAGTAGCATTTACAATATTTTTGACTATGCTTGAATTACTAGTAGCATTTATTCAAGCATATGTTTTTACACTTCTTTCTGCCTTGTATTTTGCAATGGCAACCGAAGAAAGTCATTAGTTTTTTATTTTTAACCCTAATATATATTATTTATGGATTTATTATTAGTTTTATTACAGGCTGTTGCAGATTACGCCCCTTACGCAAAAATGGGAGCAGGTATAGGAGCAGGTATAGCTGCTGTTGGTGCAGGTATAGGAATTGGTCAAATTGGAGGAAGAGCAATGGATGCGATTGCACGTCAACCAGAAGCTGTAGGAATCATTCGTTCAAACATGATTGTTGCTGCTGCACTTGTTGAAGGTGTTGCTTTCTTTGCAATTGTAATCAGCCTATTGATTATTTTATAGTCAATAAAATTTTAAGAGTAAGATAAGCGGTTGGCTTATCTAACTCTTTATTATTAAAAAAAGTATAGAAAATTTTATAATTACAACACTATGGGTTTAGTAACTCCTGATTTCGGTTTAATTTTTTGGATGACAATAACATTTCTTGCGGTACTTTTTATTCTTAAAAAATACGCATGGAAACCAATCTTAAAATCACTAAAAGAAAGAGAAGATTCTATTGACAATGCCTTGCAATCTGCAGAAAAAGCAAAAGATGAAATGGCAAGGTTAAAATCTGACAATGAAAAAATATTACAAGAAGCACGAGTTGAAAGAGAAAAACTTTTAAGTGATGCAAGAGAAGTAAAAGAAAAAATTATTGAAGATGCGAAAACTTCTGCTAAAATTGAGGCAGATAAAATGATTAGTTCTGCAAAAGCACAAATTGAAAGTGAAAAATTAACAGCTCTTAATGAGATAAAAGAAAAGGTTGTTTCATTATCAGTTGAAATTGCAGAAAAAGTAATTAATAAATCTTTGAGTTCTGATAAAGCACAAGTAGACTATGCAAGTTCTTTATTAAAAGATATTGAAATGAACTAATTCCTGAAAAGGAAAACACATCAAAAGAACACAACATAAGTTCAATAAAGAAAATTTCAAAATGAACACAAATAGAATTACTGTAAGATATGCAAAAGCACTATTAGAACTTGCTTTAGAAGAAAATACTGCAGAGCAAATAAATAATGACATGCAATTAATTGGAGAAACAACAAACATTTCTGATTTTATGAGATTTTTGGAGAATCCTGTTATTGTACCTTCAAAAAAACAAGCTATTTTCAATGGAATATTTAAAGAAAAACTAAACAATTTAAGTTTTAGATTTTTTAAACTCCTGACAGAAAATAAAAGGGAAATATACTTAAAATCCATAGCTCGAAATTTTAATGATTTATACAGAAAACATTTCGGTATAAAATCAGTAAAATTAACAACAACTTTTAAAGTTTCTGATACTCTTAAAAAAGAAATATCAGATATTATTGCAATAAAATTTAAAAGTAAAGTTGAAATGAGTGAAAAAATTGAAAAAGAAATTTTAGGTGGTTTTGTTTTAACTGTTGATGGAATGCAATATGATGCCAGCGTTAGAACCAAACTGAAAGAAATAAAAACAGAACTATTAAAAGCGTAAAAAAATAAAAAAAACTTATTATTATGGCAGGCATAAATCCGGCAGAAGTATCTGAAATATTAAAACAACAATTAAAAGGTCTAAGCACTGAAAGTGAATTTCAGGAAACAGGAAATGTTATCGAAGTAGGTGATGGTATTGCACGTATTTACGGACTTAAGAGCGTAAAATACAACGAAATGATTGAATTTCAAAACGGAGTTAAAGGAATTGCTTTGAATCTTGAAGAAGACAATGTAGGAGCTGTACTATTAGGACCATCTGAAGGTATTGGAGAAGGAGATACTGTTAAAAGGCTAAAAAAAATTGCATCAATTGATGTGGGAGAAGGAATGCTTGGCAGAGTTGTTAATACACTTGGTCAGCCAATTGACGGAAAAGGAGCAATAACAGGCGAAAAATTTAATATGCCACTTGAAAGAAAAGCTCCCGGAGTACTTTTTCGTCAGCCGGTAAACGAACCTCTTCAAACAGGAATAAAAGCTATTGACTCTATGATTCCAATTGGAAGAGGTCAACGTGAATTAATTATTGGAGACAGACAAACCGGAAAAACTGCAATTGCAATAGACACAATTATAAATCAAAAAGAATTTTTTGACAAAGGAGAAACTGTTTATTGCATATATGTTGCAATAGGTCAAAAAGGTTCAACAGTTGCAAATATCGCAAAAACTTTAGAAGAAAACGGAGCAATGGCATATACAACTATTGTATCAGCTACTGCTGCCGACCCTGCAGCTCTACAATTTTATGCTCCATACGCCGGAGCAACAATTGGTGAATATTTTAGAGACACAGGAAGACCTGCACTTATTATTTATGATGATTTATCAAAACAAGCAGTTTCATATAGAGAAGTTTCATTGTTATTAAGAAGACCTCCTGGGCGTGAGGCATATCCAGGAGATGTTTTTTATCTTCACTCTAGATTACTTGAACGTGCTGCAAAAATCATTAATGATGAGACAATTGCACAGCAGATGAATGATGTACCAGAATCTTTAAAAGGCAAAATTAAAGGAGGAGGTTCACTAACCGCTCTTCCTATTATTGAAACACAAGAAGGTGATGTTTCTGCATATATTCCTACAAATGTTATTTCAATTACTGATGGACAAATTTTTCTTGATGTCGATCTATTTAACTCTGGTTTCAGACCTGCAATTAATGTTGGTATTTCAGTTTCTAGAGTTGGAGGTAGTGCACAAATAAAATCAATGAAAAAAGTTGCAGGAACTTTAAAACTTGATCAAGCACAATATAGAGAACTTGAAGCATTTTCAAAATTTGGTTCCGACCTTGATGCTGCAACACTTTCTGTTCTTGAAAAAGGAAGAAGAAATGTTGAAATTCTAAAACAAGGACAATTTGAACCATATACAGTTGAAGCACAAACTGCTATTTTATTTGCAGGAACAAAAGGATTATTAAGAGATGTTCCTGTTGAAAAAATTAAAGACTTTGAAAATGAATATCTTGAATTCTTAAAAACAAAACATTCGGACGTTTTAGAAGAATTATCAAAAGGAAAATATACAGATAATGAAACTAAAGTACTAGAAGAAGTTGCAAAAAATATAGCTTCTGCATATAAACAAAAATAAAAAGATGAATAATAAAGCCTTTATTGATGCAGTTGCGAAATCAAAAACTTTACCAGAAAGACCTTCAAACGAAATTTTGTTAAAATTATATGGTTTGTATAAACAAGCAACAGATGGAGATGTTATAGGGGAACGCCCTAGTGGTTTTGATTTTAAGGGAGCTGCAAAATTTGACTCTTGGGAATCATTTAAAGGCATGAGTAAAGATATTGCGGAAAATGAATACATTGAATTAGTAAACTCTTTATTTTAAATTTCAAAAAAGAAAATGGCAAATTTAAAAGATATAAGAACAAGAATAAGTTCGGTTAAATCTACAAGGCAAATAACAAATGCCATGAAAATGGTATCTGCATCAAAGTTAAGGAAAGCACAAAATGCAATTACTCAATTAAGGCCATATGCAAACAAATTAAATGAAATTTTAAGTAGATTAAGCGAAGTAAAAGGTAGTTCTTCTGATAATATTTATGCAACCGAAAGAGAAGAAAAAAATGTGCTTATTGTAGCAATAAGCTCAAACAGAGGGCTTTGTGGTCCCTTCAACTCCTCAGTTGTAAAAAGAGTTATGGATTTGGCAAACAATCAATACTCTGAGCAACATAAGAACGGAAATCTTAAAATTATTACACTTGGTTCAAAAAGCGGACAAATATTAAAAGCAAAAGGATATATAATTTCAGAAAACTTTGATGACATATATGATGATATGTCTTTTGTAAATGTTTCAAAAATTGCAGAAAAATTAATGCATGAATTTGTGGATAACAAATATGATAAAATTGAATTAATATATAACAGATTTAAAAATGCAGCTGTTCAAATTTTACAACAAGAACAGTTTCTTCCCATAAAACCGGAAGAAGTATCGGGAGATAATACAGATTATATTTTTGAGCCTTCTCAAGAGTATATTTTCAATACATTGATACCTGACTCTTTAAAAACACAGTTGCTTTCTGCTCTTAAAGACTCTTATGCGTCTGAACAAGGGGCAAGAATGACTGCAATGCATCAAGCAACAGACAATGCAAGCGACATGATTAAATCATTAACATTAAGCTATAACAAAGCAAGGCAGGCAGCAATAACTAAAGAGATTTTAGAAATAACGGCTGGTGCAGAAGCATTAAATGGATAAAAATATATTTATAAAAAATATAAATAACCTAAAAAATTTGATTAGTTATTAAATTATTCTCACATTTGCAGTCAGATTTTTTTAAAAATTATAAAATTATAAACTATGGCTTATTTTATTAATCCTGACGAATGTACTGCTTGCGGTGCATGTATGGACGAATGTCCTGTTGAATGTATTTCAGAAGGAGATGACTTTTACACAATTAATGCTGAGGAATGTACTGATTGTGGTGCATGTGCAGATGTTTGCCCTGTTGAATGTATAGCAGAAGCAGAGTAATTTGTAAAATCATAAATCGAATAAAAAGCCTCACAAAATTGTGAGGCTTTTTATTTTTCCACCTTTTTTTTAATATAAAACTACTAATATATTACTTTTTTTGTATATTTGGCTATACCAAGAAGCCATTTGTTATGATGAAAACAAATAAAATATTCAAAAAAAATCAAATTAGGAGATTATTATTTATTGTATTTTTATTTTTTTTCCTAAAACCAAGTTTTTCCCAAAAAAAACAAACTAAAGATTTTAAACTAGAAACAATCAGTTCCTACATATACAATTTTGCTAAATATACAGAAAGTAAAAGGAGTAAAAATTTAAAAAAATACTACATAAGTTGTATTTCTAACAAACAAGAATTAATAAAAGAGTTTAAAAAGTTTGAAAAAAATATTAAAATTAACAATAAAGCTATTTCTTTTAATTTTCTGAAAACCCCGGAAATTGACACTTCAAAAACCTGCCTTATATTTATTGCTTCGGATAAATTATATTTCTTCCCAAAAATTTATTCTTTAACAAAAAACAAACAAATAATTCTTGTTACTGAAAACTATTCTGACAAACGAGAAATTATGTTTAACATAATAAAAAAAGAAAATAATAAAACAGACTTTGAAGTTTACGAGGATAATTTCAATAAAAAAAACATAAAAGTTAAAGATGGTATTTTTTTAATTGGAGGCGTTAAAATTGACCAGCATAAAATATATACAGATTTAAAAAGAAACCTATATACATCTGAACTTAAATTAGAAAAAGTTCAAAAAGAAATGCAAAATCTTAACAATAAAATTGAAGAAACACAAAAAAGAGAAAAACTTCAAGAAATAAAAATTAACAATCAAATAAATTTAATTTATACCCAAAAAAAAGAACTGCAAGAATTAGAGTCTATAATAAAATCCAACAAAAAAGTACTTAAAACTAATAATAATGATATTTTAAATCAAAGAAAACTGCTATTAACTGAAAAACAAAAGCTATTACGCATATCTGACAGCTTAAAATCAAGTAAATTACTACTTACAAAACAGAATAATAAACTTAATACAGGTTTAAAAACACTAGAAAAATTTAAAGACCAAATCCGTAAAAAAAATACGGAAATTAAAATCCAAGAAGATATTTTAGGAAAACAACTTAAATATATTGAAATGGCAAACACAAAGAATAAGTTGTTTTATGCTCTGTTTTTTTTGGCAGGAATAATTCTACTCTTTCTTCTTTTTATGGTACTATACCGAAAAAGAAAAAACAGAATACTTCGAGAACAAAAAAAAGAAATAATAAATAAAAATCTTGCAATAAAAGATCATCTTGAAAAAAAACGTCATATAAACGACTTATTAAAAAGCAAAAACAAAGAACTCTCTTCAACTATTTCGCAACTTAAAAACACTCAACAACAACTTATACAATCAGAAAAAATGGCGTCTCTCGGGACTCTTATAGCAGGAATTGCACATGAAATAAACAATCCTATAAACTTTGTTTTCACTGGTGCAAACAGTCTTAAAAAAGATTTTGAAGATATTGATATACTTCTAAAAAAAATTAATGAATTAGATCCAAAAGACAAAAACTTAAAGGAAAAAATTGAAGAAATTAGAATACTTAAAAAAGACCATTATTTTGATGAAGCAATAGAAGCAATACCTGAAATTATTTCAGGAATTAAAGATGGAGCTGCAAGAACTGCTGAAATAATTGCAGGACTAAGAACTTTTGGAAGAACAGATTATGAAAAATATGTTCCAATGGATATCCATGAAAGCCTTGATGCTTCATTATTAATTTTAAAAAATAAATACAAAAACATAATAAATGTTCAAAGAAATTACAATAAAAATATTCCTGAAATTGAATGCAATCCAGGACAAATTTCACAGGTTATAATTAACCTATTAGTAAACGCAATAGATGCAATCTTAGAAAAAAAAACAGAAAAAAAAGGAAAAATTATTATTAGCACAAATTTTAAAAAATCTATGCTTATTGTTTCTATTAAAGATAATGGAGCCGGAATTCCCGACCATATCAAAGAGCAAATATTTGATCCATTTTTCACTACAAAAAAAATTGGGAAAGGAACAGGACTTGGACTTTCAATTTCTTATGGAATTATTCAAAAACACAAAGGAAAAATGGAAGTTTTTTCAGAAGAAGGAAAAGGAACAGAATTTATAATTAGTTTGCCGGAAAAGAGTTAAAACATACTAAGATTTTTAATTGAGAAAATTAATTGAATTTTTACTAAACTAAAAATATGCCCTGCTTATTAACAGGGCAAACTCACACTTTGTTAAAATCTGTTAAAAGTATTAATTTGCTTTAAATCGTGTCACGTTTTAAGGTGTCAAGATAACATTAATTTTTGATTAATATATTTTATTAGTTTCATTATTCTTAAAACCTTAGTTTGATACCAATTGTTAAATCAAATAAATTGTGTTGAAAAATAAAAGAATGAGTTTGCCCTCTGCTTATTAAAGATATATTTTAATAGATATTTTGAAAATTCATACTTAATTTGTATATTTACAAGAATTAGAAAAACAAAGCAGTTTTATTTCCTAATTTTCAATTTATCTTTTTATTTAAGTCATTAAACATGGAAGATGCAAAATATTCAATACTGTATGTTGACGATGAGCATAATAATTTAAAAATATTTAAAAATACTTTCAGAAGGGAGTACAATGTTTTTACAGCAATCTCTGCAAAAGAAGGCATTAATATTTTAAAAAATAAAAAAATTAACACTATTTTAAGTGACCAAAGAATGCCAGAAATGACTGGTGTTGATTTTTTAAAATATACTTTAAAAACACACCCTGACATTAACAGAATACTTATTACAGGATATACGGATTTTAATGTAATAAAATCTGCAATTAATGAAGCAAAAATATATCAGTACATCCAAAAACCATGGAGAGAGAATGATTTAAGTTCAACAATAAAAGAAGCTCTAAAAATTTACGAGCTAGAAAAAGAAAATAAAAAACTTCCTGAAAACTTAAAGATTGCAAATATTAATTTTGCAAACACTAACATTGAGCTTATTGAAGCTGCAAAAAAAATATCTATAGAAAAAACAAAAGCCGTTGAAAGTAACCGCTTAAAATCTGTTTTTTTATCTAATCTTTCTCACGAAATTAGAACTCCTATGAATGGAATAATAGGATTTGCAAATCTTCTTCAAACCAAAAACCTTTCCAGTGAAAAAAACAAAAAATACACCGATATAATTATTGACAGTAGCGAACAACTACTAAAAATAATTGATGATATTATCGAAATTTCAAGATTTGAAACAAATCAAATTGAGTTTAATATTGAAAAAATTAACATATCATCTTTCTTTAATGATATTTATTTTTATTACAAGGCAAAAACAGATGATAAAAATATCTCTTTTGTTTTTAATAACAAAATTTCTGATGACAAAAGCATCTTTAAAACGGATGAAGCAAAACTAACAAGAATCACTAAAAACCTATTAGATAACGCTATAAAATTTACTGACAATGGTTATGTTAAAATAACTTGTAAAATTATCAACGAAGTTTTAATTGTTGAAATAATTGATACAGGAATAGGGATTTCAGAAAAAATGCAACCTAAGATATTTGAATCATTCAGGCAAGAAGATGAAAACCATACAAGGTTATATGATGGACTTGGCTTAGGTCTCGCAATAGTAAAAGAAAACATTAAAATTTTGGGAGGGAAAATACAAGTTGTTTCTAAAAAAGGAAAAGGATCAATTTTCAGATTTAAAATTCCGGTTAAAAAATAAGCATCCATAAAAACACCAAATAATAAATTAATAAAAAAATTAATTCACAGTTTTTATATTTTTACAAATCATACTGATTACTCATAAAATATGATTTGTTTCTATACAATTATATACATTTTCCAAATTATTATCAAGATGGCAAACTCAAAATTTTCAATTCTTTATGTTGATGACGAAAAAAATAATCTATTAATTTTTAAAGATACTTTTAGGCGGAATTATAATATTTATGTTGCTACATCAGCCAAAGAAGGTGCAGAAATTCTAAAAAATAAAAAAATTGATATTATTCTAAGCGATCAAAGAATGCCAGATGTTTCAGGCGTAGATTTTTTCAAGCAAACCCTTAAAGAATATCCCAATATAAACAGAATTTTAATTACAGGATATACAGATTTTAAAGCAATAAAATCAGCAATTAATGATGCAAAAATATATCAATATATACAAAAACCATGGAGAGAGGATGATTTAAGTGCTACAATAAACGAAGCTTTAAAAATTTATCAACTTGAAAAAGATAACAAAGAACTGTCTGAAAAATTAAAACTTGCAAATCTTAAATTAGAAAAAACAAATGCAGAACTTATTAAATCATCTAATAAAATAAGGAAGGAAAAAGAAAAAGCTGACGAATCTAATCGCCTTAAATCTGTTTTTTTATCAAGCCTTTCTCATGAAATAAGAACACCCATAAACGGAATTATAGGGTTTTCACGTTTTTTAAAACAAGAAGATAGAAACTTTGCCCAAAGAGTTGAATATACAGACATTATTATTCGGAGTAGTAAAAAATTGTTAAAAATAATTGATGATATTGTTGAAATCTCAAGATTTGAAACTAAGCAAGTAAAAATTAAATTTTCAGAATTTAATATAAACACTTTTTTCAATGACCTTTTTGCAATTTACAATTGTAAAAACACAAGTAGTAGTCTTGACATTACAATAAGCAATAACATTCCGAAAGAAAAATGTTTTGTTGTAAGCGATGAAACCAAACTACAAAAAATAACATCAAATCTCATTGAAAATGCAATAAGATATACAGAAAATGGTTTTGTAAAGATAGTTTACAATATTGAAAAAGACGATTTAATAGTAAAAAATAAAGACTCAGGAATAGGAATTGCGCCCGAAATGCAAACTATAATTTTCGAACGCTTTAGGCAAGAAGATGAAAATATGTCTCGCTCTTTTGATGGTTTAGGTCTTGGCCTTGCAATAGTAAAAGAAAATATAAAAATACTGAATGGAACAATCAATGTTAAATCTGAAAAAGGAAAAGGTTCTATTTTCACTTTTAAAATTCCTATAAAAAACAAAGCAGAGAAATTAGACAACAAAAAAAGCGATTTAGATATTCTTAAAAACTCCCAAAAGAGATTTAAAGTTTTAATTGCTGAGGACAGGAAACTAAACTATATCCTTCTAAAATCATTTTTAGATAACTCAAAATATAATGTTGAAATTTTGAGAGCAACAAATGGGGAAAAAGCAGTCGATATTTTTAAAAAGTCGCAAGATTTTGATATTGTTTTTATGGATTTAAAAATGCCGGTACTTAGTGGGTTTGAAGCAACAAAACAAATTAAATCTATAAATAAAAACATTCCTATTATAGCACAAACAGCATTCACATCTTTTGAAGAGAAAGCAAGAGCCAAAAAAGCCGGCTGTTCTCATTTTCTTGAGAAACCTATAAACTTTGATATTCTTAGTAAAATATTGGATAATTATCTAAAACCATAAACATTTTTTTCAATAAATTTTAAACCTTTATTGTAAGGCAAAATTACATTACCCCTTGTATTATTTCTTTCACAATTTCCGGATTTAAAAGAGTTGATGTATCTCCAAGATTATTAACATCATTATTAGCAATTTTTCTTAAAATTCTTCTCATTATTTTACCAGACCTTGTTTTTGGCAACCCACTTAAAAACTGAACTTTTTCCAGTTTAGCGATTGGTCCAATATGCTCAGTAATTATTTGATTAATTTCTTTTCGTAAGTTTTCATGATTTCTGGATTCTCCAATTTCTTTTAAAATTACATATCCATATAAAGCATTTCCTTTGATATCGTGAGGAATTCCAACTATTGCAGATTCGGCAACTGCAGGATGTTCATTAATTGCATCTTCAATAGGCGCAGTTCCTAAATTATGTCCTGATACAATAATTACATCATCAACACGTCCTGTTATTCTGTAATATCCGGTTGCATCTCTTAATGCTCCGTCTCCCGTAAAATATTTATTTCTAAACGTAGAAAAATAGGTTTCTTTATATCTTCTATGATTCCCCCAAATTGTTCTTGCAATAGAAGGCCATGGAAATTTAACACATAATTTCCCTTCAACCTGGTTTCCTATTAATTCATTTCCTTCATCATCCATTAAAGCAGGTTGAATTCCAATAAACGGCAATGTTGCATATGTAGGAATTGTTGGTGTAACATAAGGTATTGGAGAAATCATTATTCCTCCAGTTTCTGTTTGCCACCAAGTATCAATAATTGGGCTTTTCTTTTTCCCAATATTATCATTGTACCAATGCCATGCTTCTTCGTTTATGGGTTCTCCAACAGAACCAATAACTTTTAATGAGGATAAATTGTAGTTTTCAACAAATTTTAAGTTTTGTTTTGCAAAAGCTCTTATTGCAGTTGGGGCAGTATAAAACTGATTTATTTTATGTTTTTCTATAATTTTCCAAAACCTGCCATAATCGGGAAAACTTGGTATGCCTTCAAACATAACTGTTGTTGCTCCATTTGCTAATGGTCCGTACACAATATAACTATGCCCTGTTATCCAACCAATGTCAGCTGTACACCAATAAACATCTTCTTCTTTATATTGAAACATGTTTTTAAAAGTGTATGCAGTATAAACCATATACCCTGCTATTGTATGAACCATTCCTTTTGGTTTTCCTGTTGAGCCAGATGTATAAAGTATGAATAAAGCATCTTCAGAATCCATAATTTCAGGTTCACATTCATCAGAAGCATTATTTAACAAAGGCTGTAGCCATTTGTCGCGACCTTTAAGCATTTTAATTTCAGAATTAATTCTTTTTACAACTAAAACAGTATGTACACCTTTACAGACTTCTAAACCTTCATCAACAATTTCTTTTAAGTTTATTGTTTTTCTTCCTCTATATGAACCATCAGATGTTATAACTATTTTACAATCACTATCATTTATTCTTGTGGATAAAGCTGTTGAAGAAAACCCTGCAAATACAACAGAATGAATTGCTCCAATTCTTGCACAAGCTAATAAAGAAATAACTAACTCAGGTATCATTGGTAAATATATACAAACTCTATCTCCCTTTTTTATTCCTTGATCTTTTAAAACATTTGCAAATTGATTAACTTTTTTAGATAATTGATTATATGTTATATGTTCTGCTTTTTCATTTGGATTATTTGGTTCAAATAAAATAGCTGTTTTCTCTCCTCTTGTCCTTAAATGTCTGTCAATACAATTTTCTGTAATATTTAATTTTGCACCAGCATACCATTTTATTTCAGGTTTTTTGAAGTCCCAACTTAAAACATTATCCCATTTCTTTCTCCATAAAAAATGCTCTTCTGCTATTTCTTCCCAAAACACTTCCGGCTCTCTAACAGATTTCCTATAAACTTTAAAATATTCTTCAAGATGCTTTATATTATAATTGCTCATATTATATTTTTTATGATTATCTTCTAATGCACATAAACAGTCAGTTTTTTATACTTTACTTCAAAAAGGCATTATTATTTATTTAAACTTTTGTTTTACACCCTCCAACATTGTTTTTGTGAGTACTTTAATATCATATTTTGTTTCTAAACCCCAGTCTTTTTGTGCTGCTGTGTCATCAATACTTTGAGGCCAAGATTCTGCAATTGGTTGTCTGAAATCCGGTTTATAAGTAGTTTTAAAATCTGGTAAATAAATTTTTATTTCATCAGAAATTTGTTTTGGAGTAAAACTAATACCACCAACATTATAACTAGAACGAATTTTTATTTTCTCTTTAGGGGCTTCCATTAATTTTATTGTTGCATTTACAGCATCTTCCATAAACATCATTGGAAGAGCAGTATTTTCTTTTAAAAAACATTCATATTTTCCTTTTAGGATTGCATCATAAAAAATCTCGACTGCATAGTCAGTTGTTCCCCCACCCGCTTCTGTTTTATAACTTATAAGCCCCGGGTATCTTATGCTTCTAACATCAACGTCATATCTATTATAAAAATACTCACACCATCGTTCACCTGCAAGTTTGCTAATTCCATATACTGTTGATGGTTCTGTAATTGTAAGTTGGGGGGTATTATTTCTTGGAGTAGTCAATCCAAAAACAGCAATTGAGCTTGGCCAAAAAACTTTTTTAATATCATCAACAACTTTTGCAAGATCTAGAATATTCATAAGACTTTGCATATTAATATGCCATGCCTGCAAAGGTAATTTTTCGGCATTACCGGAAAGAACTGCTGCAAGATGGTAAATTTGAGTAATTTTATGTCTAATTACATAATGTATTAAACGTTTATCATCCATAACATCAAGTATTGCCCATGGACCACAACTTTTCATTTCATCAGAAACATCTTTAATATCTGTTGCAAAAACATTTTCATTGCCATAGATTTTTCTAAGTGCAATTACAAGCTCAGAGCCTATTTGTCCGGCAGCACCAATTACTAATATCTTTTCCATTTTTATATTTTTATATTTTAAAATTTCACCAAAAATAAGAAAAACAGATTGATTGAAAACAAAAAAGGAATAATAATTGCAGAATTGATAAACAATAGTTATTTTTAACCAAATTTTAAAATATATAAGCATATAAAACACACACGACAAAGATTTTGACACCCAAAGGCATGACTATAACTTAGCATACAGATTACTTGCATAAGAAAGCAAGTGTTCCTATGTGCAGAGCAAAACATTTTATTTACAAACACAATCAACTTATTCAATATCAATTAATTAACAAATTTTAGACACATGAAAAAAGTAATTTTAACAGTACTCAGCCTATTTTTGGCTATGACATTTTTTAACACAGAAGTAAATGCACAAGCAAGTAAAATTATTGGGACTTGGAAAACTATTGATGACGAAACAGGAGAGGCAAAGTCTTATGTTAGAATAGTAAAGTCAAAAAAAACAGGAAAATATTTTGGCCAGATTACCAAATTATTGAAAAAATCTCAGGATACAAAATGTGATAAATGCAAAGGTAAATATAAAGACAAAAAAATTGTTGGGATGACTATAATCATTAACATGAAAGAAGATGGAAACAAAATCAAAGGAGGTAAAATTCTTGACCCTAATAATGGAAAGTGGTATCATTGCACAATGGAAATTGATGAGAAAAACCCAAACAAATTAAATGTTAGAGGTTCTCTTGACAGTTGGGGACTTGCAGGAAGAACGCAGTCTTGGTACAAATTAAAATAAAAAGCACATATTTACATTTTACATAGCCGACATTTTAGTCGGCTTTTTTATTTGCCAGAAATTAAGGTGTTCAAGTAGTCGTTTAAAGGTTTTTGTATTTTAAAAATATTTAAAATGTTTTCCAAAAAATTATTTGAAACAATTTCTGTATTTTTTAAATTTTTAACAGCAAGGTAGCTCTTAAAATTCAACAATTCAATATCTATAAAATCTTTTGGAAAACCACGAGGAGCCGTTTTTAATTTTTCTCCATACATTTCGGGAAATACCGTTTTAAATTCTTTATTATTTATTACAGATTTTAACTTTGAAGAATCATTAAAAATATCATTTCTTATAGATTTTAAGATTTTTGGTTGTGGACAATAAACACCGCCTCCTGCAAACGACGCTTCGGGTTCAATTTGTAGATAGTATCCTGCATTATTACTTTTTTTTCCACCTTTTACAATAATTGCTCCCATATTAGTTTTGTATGGCTCTTTGTTTTTTGAAAATCTTACATCATTATATATTCGATAGGTGCATTCTTTTGCTGAAATAACATCAATTTCATTATCAAATTCTTTAATTTTAGCAATTAAAATGTTTACAAACGCTTCAAACTTGTTTTTTGCATCTTCATATAAATGCTTGTTTTCATTAAACCATTCTCTATTATTGTTTTCTTTTAGTAAGGTCAAAAAGTTTAAAATATAATCCATTTTTACAGTATCTCTGTGTATAATTTATAATATTGTTTTGCAATTTCTTTTGCAGAATATTTTCTTACGTTTTCTTTGCCTTTTAAGATTAACTTTTCTCTTAAATCTTTATTGCTGACAATATTTTGAATGGCAAGTTTTATTTCAGAAACACTTGTAGGATTAAC
>CAMZKV010000095.1 GCA_947311445.1 uncultured Chlorobiota bacterium
AAACTTGGGAGGAGCAACAGTTCATGCAACAAAATCGGGAGTTGCACATTTTAGAGCTGACGATGAAGACGAAGGTATAATGCTGATTAGAAAAACATTAGAATATTTACCTCAAAACAACCTTGAAGACCCAATTCAAACTGAATGCAAAGACCCTATTGACAGAAAAGATGATATTTTAAATGAAATAATTCCTGAAAATGCAAATCAACCATATAATGTAAAAGATATTATTTACACAATTGGCGATGATGCCGAATTTCTAGAATTTCACAGACATTATGCAAAAAATATTGTAGTTGGTTTCATAAAATTAGATGGTCGTCCTGTTGGAGTTGTGGCAAATCAGCCTAATTTCCTTGCAGGTGTGCTTGATATTGAAGCATCAAAAAAAGCAGCTCGTTTTGTTAGGTTTTGCGATAGCTTTAATGTGCCTCTTCTTACACTTGTTGATGTTCCGGGCTTTTTGCCAGGTAGTGCACAGGAATATGGAGGAATTATTATACATGGAGCAAAACTTCTATTTGCCTATGGCGAAGCAACCGTACCAAAAGTAACAATTACATTAAGAAAATCTTATGGTGGTGCTCATGATGTTATGAGTAGCAAACAGTTACGTGGAGATATAAACTATGCTTGGCCTTCTGCCGAAATTGCAGTTATGGGTGCAACAGGTGCAATTGAAATTCTGGAAGGAAGAAAAATACGTAGTATTGAAAACGAGGAAGAAAAATTAAAATATATCCAAGAAAAAGAAGATGATTATATTGAGAAATTTGCAAATCCTTATGTTGCAGCTCAATATGGTTTTATTGATGATGTTATTGAACCTCGTAATACTAGATTTAGAATTATAAGAGCATTTAAAACATTGGAAAATAAGAAGTTAACAAATCCACCACGTAAACATTCAAATATTCCTTTATAAAAAAGCATTGATACATTGTTTAATTGTTACATTATTTTATATGTATTTAATTCAGCAATAATAAATTAACAATGTAATAATAACAATAATTAAATTAATATGGACACATCAAATATTACCATAGCATTAGTAGGATATATAATTGTATTTACAGCACTTGTAATTTTATATTTAGTTTTTGCAAGTGTTCCTAAAATAATAAAACTTAGGCATAAAATACTTCAAAAAAGAAAGAATTGCAAAAATGAAGAAAACTGTGAAGAAGAATTTCACGGATTTATTACAGGACAAGAAAACGCAGCAATTGCAACTGCAATTTATTTATTTCTTAATGAATTACATGATGAAGAAACTGCTGTTATGACAATAAAAAAAATAAGAAAAGTGTATTCCCCTTGGAGTTCAAAACTTCATGGAATGAATAATATTTTAAAATAATAATTACAAAATATATTTATTATAATAAAATTATAAATCATTTATTATTAATAATTTACTATCATTTTTTTAGTGAGTATTATTAATTAAAAAATATTAAAATGAAGAAATTCAAATTTAAAATAAGAGGAAATAATTACTCCACAGTAATAAAAAGTTTTGAAAAAAATATTTTGGATATTGAAGTTAACGGAACTTCTTACCAAGTTGAAATTGAACAGGAAGTTGCAGCAACAAAAACCCCAAAACTTGTGCGTTCAAAAGTCCCTGTTAAAAAAGGAGATGCCAATATTAAAAGTAAATCTGTTAGTTTAGTTAAAGCACCACTTCCCGGAACAATTTTTAAATTAACCTCAAAAATAGGAGATGAAATAAATGCTGGTGACACCTTATTAATTATGGAGGCAATGAAGATGGAAAATAATATACAAGCAGAAGTTAGCGGAATAATAAAATCCATTATGGTTGCAGAAGGTGATGCCGTTTTACAAGATGATATTTTAATGGAAATAGAGTAAAATCAAAATCCAAAATTTAAATTTCAAGTTTCAAAAAATGAAAAAAGTATTAACATTAATAGCAGTTTTTGCAATAATATTTGCAATTTCAAAATTGTTTTTACAAGGCAAAAGCCCCGATAAAATAAAGCAAAAACAAAAAACAGTAAATATATCTGATGCCCTAACCAATGGAAAATGGATAAATAAATCAGGCGGATACAAAGTTTCAAACGAAAACGATTATGAAGTTGAGCGTTTTAAAACATTCACCTTTTATAAAGACGGAACTTTTGTGTTAGATTCTGCAAAAGTAAAATATACAGGAGAATGGAAAGTTGAAGAAAAGAATATTCTCTTAAAATTTAAACCCAAAGAAGTAACACATCTATATAAAAATACGGATGTAAACAAAAGTTCAAATTCATACTTAACAGAAAAAGAAATTATTTCTCTGCCAGATAGAAAAGGAACAATTAAAAATGATGCCCTTATTTTATCTGATGGTTTTTCATACAATAATTATCCTGAAAGTATTGCAGGAATTTTTAATTTTTATGAATTTACAGGATTTGCAAATGTTCAAATTGGGCATATTTTAATGATTTTGGTAGGTCTTTTATTCTTATTTTTAGCAATAAAGTTCGATTATGAACCTCTTTTATTAATTCCCATAGGAATTGGAATTTTAATTGGCAATATTCCAATGTTTCAAGTTGCAGATTTTAATCTTAAATTAAGTGTTTACGAACCTGGCAGTGTTCTAAATGTCTTATATTCAGGAGTTACACAAGGTTGGTATCCTCCTCTTATTTTCTTGGGAATTGGAGCGATGACAGATTTTTCATCATTAATTTCTAATCCAAGATTAATGCTTTTAGGTGCTGCTGCACAAATTGGTATTTTTGTAACATTTTTAGGTGCATTATATTTAGGTTTTGCACCGCCAGAAGCAGGAGCAATTGGAATTATTGGTGGTGCCGATGGACCTACCGCAATATTTATTTCATCAAAACTTGCAAACGGAGCAAATTTATTAGCCGATGGAACAACAGTTAAAAACTTAATAGGACCAATTGCAATTGCGGCATACTCATATATGGCATTAGTTCCTGTTATTCAACCACCTATAATTAAGCTACTTACAACTAAAAAAGAAAGAAAAATAAAAATGAAACCTCCACGTGCGGTTAGCAAAACTGAGAAAATAATATTCCCAATTTTAGGATTACTTTTAACAACATTTTTATCGCCTCCCGCATTGCCATTATTAGGAATGTTATTCTTCGGAAACCTACTTAAAGAAAGTGGAGTAACAGGACGACTTGCAGAAACTGCACGAAATTCATTAATTGATATTGTAACAATTTTACTTGGTGTTACAGTTGGAGCATCAACACAAGCAGATATTTTCTTAACAAAAAGTTCAATATTAATATTTGTTCTTGGTGCGGCATCATTTGTTGTAGCAACAGCAGGAGGAGTAATATTTGCAAAAATAATGAATTGGTTTTCGCCGAAAGATAATCCTATAAACCCAATGATTGGAGCAGCAGGAGTTTCAGCTGTGCCGGATAGTGCCAGAGTTGTACAAGTAGAAGGCTTAAAGGAAGACCCTAATAATCATTTACTTATGCACGCAATGGCACCAAATGTTTCTGGCGTTATTGGTTCAGCTATTGCTGCTGGTATATTGCTTAGCTTTTTAATGTAAAATTTGCTGAACAATACCAAACATTCTAATAATTAGCTTGTTAGATTTCAAAAATGCAAGATAAAGAGAGAAGTATATCTAATTTAGAAAAACAACTTTTTAAATTAAAAGTTGTTTTTCTATGTATGACTTTCTGAAAAACGTTAAATATGCTGAAGATAAACATATTACATTAAAACAAGTAAATGCAAATACAAGCTTTCTTATAAATAATAGTTATTTACTTCGTATTTATTCTTTAATATTTTGTTGCTCAACTATACGCAATTTTTGTATCTTGTTAAATTCTAAGTTTATCCCATAAAATACAATTCTGTGATTTTTCTTGAAATGCAATATTTTACAGGGTATATCATATTTAGAGTTTAGTAATTTTGTTTTTTTGCAGAATTTGAGTTACGGATGTAAAATTTGTAAAAATAAATAAATTATGTAACTTTGCTTTTTAATTCCAGTCTAAAATCATAAAATTTAGCGACGGCTTGCTTATTTAATATGCTGAATATAAAGAGATTTAAAAGTTTGATATAACATTTTAGCTGTCGTTTTTTAGACCAAACTTTTTTTAATTAAATAATAACATTCGTTTAGAATGTAATATCTAAAAACTATAAGTTATGAAAAAAACAAAATTAATTCTAGTGGCAATTGTTATGATTGCAAGTAATATGCTAACAGCTCAGGTGGCAATCAACACCGATGGCAGTACCCCTGATGCCTCAGCAATGCTTGATGTAAAAAGTTCAAACAAAGGCTTTTTACCTCCAAGAATAGCACTAAGTTCAACAACAGATGTAACAACTATTTCGTCTCCTGCTATAAGTTTATTAGTTTACAATACAGCTAGTACTGCCGATGTTACTCCTGGTTACTATTATTGGGATGGTTCTGTATGGAAAAGTCTTACATCATCCACAAAAAAAAGTATAACTATTAATGCTTTTTCCGTAGGCCTTGGAGCCTACTCTAATGGCTCTAATTCCGTTTATGTAAATGGGAAAAATGTATCCACTTCTGGAAGAGGGGCACATTTAACTGTACTAGACGGAAATAATGCTAATGTCATTTTTTCAAAAGATTATGATATTCACACTACCCCATCGCTTGGAGACGATTTGGCAAGTGATTTAGGTACATATAATACAGATGGAAATATTTTAATCATTAATACATATGATCAACCTAGAGATATTTCAACTAATTTAATAGCTGCATTAAAAGATATAATGCAAAGTAAAAAAATCGCTTATCAAACCACAGATTACAGATGTGCATGGTGTATTATATATCAAAATGGACTAGGTAAATTAGGTGAAGACCTATCTAATGCTTATGATGATTCTGGTAATATAATAGGTAATGGTAATACTGTCCGAGCTGTAGCTTCTTGCCACATTACTACCTTTGTTGGTTGGTAAGCTTAGTAACGGTTTTATTTGTATATTAAGGTATTAGCAGTATAAAAGCTGCCTCTATGTATGTTCATAATTTTGTGCTATATAGTGCTTGCAGAGAAGTAAGATATTATATAATAAATGCGAAAGAAATAACAGTTATTTATTATAAAGCTTGCACTTGCATTTAAGAAATATAGTATTAATGTATTATTTTCAGTACATTTTAGCGTTTTTAAGTAAGCTCTAGATACAAATTTCAGCAACTAGTAAAATTTAAAGTTTGCTTTTTAATATTGCAAAATTTATAAATAATATTTTTATATTTTAAACTTTTCTTTACATTAGCAGTAAAATTTCAAAAAAATATGAAGACAATACAAACGGTTGAAAATGTATCAAAACTTATTTTAGAAGGTAAAATATTATTACTTGCAGGAGATGAAAGTGCATTATCAAAACTACCAAAGGGAAATTGGATTGCAGGAACAATTCCTTATTTTATGACAGAAGATAAGGGAGGGGTTTTTAATAAAGAAAAGATTTATGTTGATGATTTTACTTCATATGCTAATGATTTTATAATAAAAACTTTTGATGTAAGTTCCTTTTCAGATATTTCTGAAAATATATATGACAATGGATTTACAATGTTCATTATTCCTGCATTTTCAGAAATTCATGAGTATTTTGCTATAAATAATTACAAAATTAAAAAACTATATAGTAATCCATTTATAGGTTGGGTATCAGGTTTTGATTTAAATTCTGAAAATGGAATTGCTAAAATTTTTAATGGGCATACTGGTGAAATATTCTCTAACCAAGCAATTGCATTATTTGTTAAATTACCCCAAAATAAAAAAGCTGGTGTAAATATTGTAAATATTTTTAATGAAAATTCAAAAGGTGATACTATCGAATTTTTAGATTCCGGTTTTTCTGTAAAAAAATGTTTAATAAATGGTGTTGAAGAAAATTTTGCTGATTATATAAGCTTCAAAAACATTGATACAAAATTACCTATTGTAGCCAACTATTCAGGAGTAAGGATAAATGTTAGCATAAAAGAAGTTAATACAGAAAATAAAATAGTACATTTTTATGCTCCGGTTTTTCAAAATAGAACATATCAGTTTGCAGAAAATATATATAATTATGTACGTGAATTTAAACAAAATGTAAATGAAATTCATAATGAAATGCCATTTTCATGCAACTGTATTTTAAATTACTTATATGGGGATTTTGAAAATGATAAAATAGAAATTGGCGGTCCAATTACATTCGGTGAAATAGCATATAATTTGCTTAATCAAACTCTAGTTTATATGACTATTAATGATGCATAATTTTATTTTAAAATTTAATAAAAGAAAATGAAAAAAGACAATACTAATTTAATGGTATTAATAACATTTTCTGTAATAGTAATAATTTCATTATCTATAAATTTTATTTATACGGAAAATATTTTATATTTATTAATAACAAACATACTATCTTACCTATTTTTATTTTTATTAATTCTGTTTATTTATATTAGAAATATAAAAATTCAAAAAAGAAATCATATTTTATTTCAAGAAAAATGTAATAAATTAAAAAGGGAAAAAATGAAATATAAAAATATGACTAATGAATTTAAACAAGAATTTTATAACAAAGATTACATCTGGGAAAAGAAAATTATTGATGTAAAAAAAGAGATGGAAAAACTTGAACAAGATGCTTTCACAAAATCTTTAGAGTTTGACCAATTAAAAAATGAACTTAAAGAAAAATTAAAAAAAGAAGAAGTTTTAAATCAAGAAATATTTAAAATAAAACTTGAAATTGAACAACTAAAATTAGAACTATCTGACCAAAAAGTGAATTGAAAATTATATAAGCTAAATTATAAAAAACTTAATTATTAAGAATACTATATTATTCTATATATTATTAACCAAATCTTGTTAATAACTTACTACAATTTTATATATGTAAATTCCAAAATATTATCTATCTTAGCAAATTCTTAAAAATAATAATTTTAGGAATAATTAAAATAAAGTGAATAAAAGATAATATGGAAGAAAAATCAAGGATAATCCCTGTTAATATTGAAAATGAAATGAAAACAGCATACATTGACTATTCAATGTCTGTAATTGTTTCACGTGCTTTGCCGGATGTAAGAGATGGTTTAAAACCAGTTCACAGAAGAGTATTATTTGGCATGAAAGAATTGGGATTATATTCAAACAAATCACATAAAAAATCTGCAAGAATAGTAGGAGAGGTTTTAGGAAAGTATCACCCACATGGAGACAGTTCAGTATATTTTGCAATGGTACGTATGGCACAAGAATGGTCATTACGATATATGCTAGTTGATGGGCAAGGTAACTTTGGCTCAGTTGATGGTGATAGCCCGGCAGCAATGCGTTATACAGAGGCAAGATTAAGAAAAATTGCAGAAGCATCAATTACAGATATTGATAAAGACACTGTTGATTTTACCTTAAATTTTGACGATACAATTGAAGAACCAACAGTTTTACCGACAAGAATTCCAAACTTGCTTATAAATGGAGCATCTGGTATTGCAGTTGGAATGGCAACAAATATGCCTCCTCATAATTTATCGGATACAGTTGATGCAATTATTGCATACATTGATAATAATGATATTGAAATGGATGCCCTAATTGATATTATTAAAGCTCCCGACTTTCCAACAGGAGCATCAATCTATGGTTACCAGGGAGTAAAAGACGCATATAAAACAGGAAGGGGTAGGATAGTGATGCGTGCAAAATCACATATTGAAACCACTCCAAGCGGTAAAGAAAAAATTATTATTACCGAAATTCCTTACCAAGTAAACAAAGCAAATCTTGTTGAAAAAGTAGGAGAACTTGTAAATCATAAAAAAATTGATGGTATCTCTTATGCAAATGACGAATCTGATAGAAACGGAATGCGTATTGTTTTTGATTTAAAAAGAGATGCCATTGCAGATGTAGTTTTAAATAAACTTTATAAATATACTGCACTTCAAACTTCTTTTAGTGTAAATAATATTGCACTTGTAAAAGGAAGACCACAATTACTTGATTTAAAAGGTTTAATTTCAAACTTTGTAGAACATAGGCACGAAGTTGTTGTACGAAGAACTAAGTTTGACCTTAAAAAAGCAGAAGACAGAGCTCATATTTTAGAAGGACTTATAATTGCATCAGACAATATTGATGAAGTAATTAAAATTATTAGAGCAGCAAAAAGCCCTGATGAAGCAAGAGAAAATTTAATTGCAAGATTTGAATTGTCAGATATTCAATCTCGTGCAATTATCGAAATGAGGTTAAGGCAACTTACTGGTCTTGAACAAGATAAGCTACGAGCCGAATATGCAGAAGTTATGGATTTAATTAAGCATTTAAAAGAAATTTTAGCAAGTGAAGAACTTCAAATGCAAATAATTAAAGATGAATTAATTGAAGTAAAAGAAAAATTTGGTGACGAAAGAAGAACAGAAATTGTATATTCATCATCTGAATTTAACCCAGAAGATTTCTATGCAGACGAAGAAGTTCTTATAACAATTTCAAACCTTGGATATATTAAAAGAACTAACTTAAAAGAATTTAAAACTCAAAATAGGGGAGGCAAAGGCTCAAAAGGAAGTACTACCCGAGATCAAGACTTCTTACGACATATGTATGTTGCAACAATGCACAATTGGATGCTATTTTTTACAGAAAAAGGGAAATGTTTCTGGCTAAAAGTTTATGAAATTCCAGAAGGAAGCAAAAATTCAAAAGGGCGAGCAATACAAAATATGATGCGAATTGAACCAGATGATAAAGTAACTGCATATATGAAAGTTACAACATTAAAAGATGAAGAATATCTTAATACTCATAATATTATTTTTGCAACAAAACATGGTCAAATTAAGAAAACTTCATTAGAAGCATTCTCACGTCCTCGTACAAATGGAATAAAAGCAATTACTATTAGAGAAGGCGATACCTTAATGTCTGCAAAAATGACAAATGGAAGTAATGATATTATGCTTGCTGCCAAAAATGGTAAAGCTGTTCGTTTTAAAGAAACCGATGTAAGAAGCATGGGTAGGGGAGCATCAGGAGTAAGAGGAATAAGAATTGATAAAGAAAATGATGAAGTTGTTGGCTTAATTTGTGTAGAAGAACTAGGAGACGAAAATACTGAAAATGTGCTTGTTGTTTCTGAAAATGGTTATGGAAAACGCTCTCGACTTGATGCATATAGAATTACCAAAAGAGGTGGTAAAGGTGTTAAAACAATTAACATTACTGAAAAAACTGGCAAACTAATTGCACTAAAAAGTGTAACTGATGATGATGATTTAATGATTATTAATAAATCAGGTATTACAATTAGAATTAATATTGATACAATTAGAGTTGCAGGAAGAGCAACACAAGGAGTTCGACTTATTAATTTAAAAGGTAAAGACAGTATAGCATCTGTTGCAAAGGTTGACCGAAGTGATGAAATAGACGAAGATGTTGAAAACAATGAAACAACTGAAAATGTTGATTCTACAAATGATATTGAAAATAATGACAAATAAATTTTTTAAATCTTAATAATAAAAACAATGAAAAAACTAGCAATTTTTATTTTAGCAATTTTCTTCATAGGAACAATAAATTCCCAAGAATCTATTGTTACATGGGACGGATTAAAAAAACTTAAAAAAAAAACTGATTCTGAAATTACAAATCCGAAAAAAAGTATTAAATCTAAAACTTGGTTAAAAAGAGCCGATACATATTTTAATATACATACATTTGTAACAGGAAGTTTGTATAAAGGAATGTCAAAAGAAGGTAATGGTATTAATAATGTAAAATATTTAGTTGGAGAACCGGGTAAAATACTTAATGTAGATGGAAAAGAAGTGTGGGTTTATACAAGAAAAAGAATTACCTTCAATAATGGAGTTGTTGAAAGTTGGGAACAAACTGATTTTATTGATAAAGATGCATTAAAAAAGAGTGCAAATGCTCTTTTAAAAGCAATTGAATTAGATGAAAAGGGAAAGATAAAAGAAAAAGCAACAACTAAGAGCCAAGTTCAAATTATTAAGAATACTGTAATTAATCAAGCAATTACCGAATATACAGAATACACAAAAAATTCCGCTGAAAATAGTAACACTCTTACTGATTTTGGAAAAAATAAATTAAATAAGGCATATGACTTAATGTCATTAGGATATGAATTATCTGCTTTACCTACGACAGCTGCTGATACAATTTTTTCAAAAGAACAAGTACGTTATTTTCAAGGCGTAATTGCATATAATAATAAAAAATACGAAATTGCAAAAAAACATTTTGAAGAAAGCATTTCCAATAAATACGGAGAAGGTAGCCCATATCATTATCTTGCAGAAAGTTACGCAAAATCCGGCGATAGTGCAAAGTATATTAGCACTGTGAAAGAAGGTTTTCAAGCTTTTCCTGAAGAAGAACAATTAATAATTGATCTTATTAATTATTATATGATTAGAAAAGAATCTAATAAAGCTGTTGAATATATTGATATGGCAATAAGTAAAAACTCTAAAAATCCATCTTATTATTCTGCTAAAGCAACAATTTATGATAATAGAACAGATAAAGCTCTTGATGATTATAAAAAGCTTATGGATAATGCCTATGAATTTAAAAAAGAAGCATTTAGGTTAAGAAATAATCCCAGTAAAGCTTCTGCTGTAGAAAAGAAAAGAGACTTAGAAGTTGATAAAGCTAATAATATTGTTAAAAGCATTATAGCTGACCTTAGCAAAGCAGAAGAGCTTTATAACAAAACATTAGAAATTGATAACAAAAACTTTAATGCTGCTTATAATCTTGGAAGACTTTATCTTAAACATAATGAAAGAAATGCTTTACATGCAGATTATTTATTGAAAGTTTATAAAAATAAAGATTTTGCAAAATCCTCTGTTTATGAAGATGAAGCCAAAGCAAATTTAAAAACTGCTGCAAATAAATTTGAAATTGCTCATAAGCTAAATCCAACAGATAGAGATGTTTTAGTTACATTAAAAAGAATTTATTATAGATTACACGATAAAACAAACAGAGAAAGAGTTGAGAAATTAATTGATAGCTTAACTTCTAGTGGCGCAGGAATTGAATAATATATAAACAAGCATTATTTTCTATAGGGGATAGATAAAACCTATCCCCTATAGAAAAACCCATTCTATTTAACATAATATTAATTATAAGACAAATGTATAAATTAAAAATATAGTTATATATTTGTGTAAATTTTTAACTTATGTACAATACAGCATTCTTTATAATTATTTCAATAATTATTTTATCTTATTTATTCTCAACGTATTTAGATATTTTAAATTCAAAATGTAGAAATAAAAATGTTCCAAAAGAATTAGAAGGAATTTTTGATGTTGAAAAATATAAAAAATCACAAGAATACGGAAAAGTTAATACAAATTTCGGATTTTTGAGTTCTACTTTTACATTAATTTTAACATTAGCAATGTTTTTCTTTTTTGGATTTAATTATATAAATGAGATTGCATTATCTTTATCTGAAAATAGAATACTTTCTGCTCTAATATTTTTCGGAATTCTTATGTTTGCTTCTGATATTATTGGAATCCCATTTTCAATTTACTCAATTTTTGTAATAGAAGAAAAGTTTGGCTTTAATAAGACCTCTGTCAAGACATTTATTCTTGACAAACTAAAAGGATGGATTCTCGGTGCATTAATTGGCGGTGGAATTTTAGCTTTAATTATATGGCTTTATTATATGAATGAAAAAATGTTTTGGATTTGGGCTTGGATTGCAATTTCTACATTTTCAATTTTCATGACAATGTTTTATTCTAGCATAATTGTTCCTCTTTTTAACAAACAAACTCCATTAGAACAAGGAGAATTAAGATATGAAATTGAAAAATTTTGCAAAAATGCAGGATTTAAACTCGATAGTATTTTTGTTATTGATGGTTCAAAACGTTCAACGAAAGCAAATGCTTATTTTTCTGGTTTAGGTCCCAAAAAAAGAATTGTTTTATATGACACCTTAATTAATGACCTGACAACTAGTGAAATAGTATCTGTTCTTGCCCATGAAGTTGGGCATTATAAACATAAACACACAATTAGTAATATTATATTTTCTGTAATACAAAGCGGACTAATGCTTTATATTTTCTCAATATTCGTAAATAATGTTGAACTTTCAAAAGCACTAGGTTCGCAAGTTGTGAGTTTTCAACTTGGAATGATTGCTTTTGGAATTTTATATAGCCCACTTTCAACAATATTTGGACTTATAATGAATACTTTTTCAAGAAAATATGAATATCAAGCAGATAAATTTGCAAAAGATTTTGGACAAGCAAAAGGTTTAATTTCCGGTTTAAAAAAGATGACTGAGAAAAATTTAAGTAATCTTACTCCACACCCTTATTATGTTTATTTTTATTATTCGCATCCTACTTTATATCAACGAATTAAGTCTTTAAAATGAATTTAGAAATTGAAAGAAAATTTTTATTTAAACCTGATTTTAGCCTCCCTGATGTTAGTTTTGACGAAATAAAACAAGCATATATCTCACGAAATCCCGAAAATTCTGTAAGAGTTAGACTTAAGGGAGATACTGCATTTCTTACAATAAAAGGAAAATCTAATAAGAAAGGAACAACAAGATTTGAATTTGAAAAAAAAATCTCTCTGAAAAATGCAAAAGAATTATTTGAGATATGTAAAATAGGAATAATTGAAAAAACTAGGTACTACTACCCTTCCGGAAAACATATTTTTGAAATAGATGTTTTTAAAGGTGAAAATAAAGGATTAATTCTAGTAGAAGTTGAATTGCAAAATGAAAATGAAACATTTTCAAAACCTAATTGGTTAGGAAAAGAAGTTACAGGAGATATTAGATTTTACAATTCATATCTTTCTAAGCATCCATTCAAACAATGGTATATAAATAACTGTAAATCAGATAAAATAACCTGCGTTAAAAAGAAAATGATTGAATATTTTGAAAAGGATGTAAGAAGAATAAATCATGCTTTAAAAGTTAATTCATATGCTAGAATTATCGCAAAACTTGAAGAAATTAGTAGTCAAAAAAATGAAACTCTCGAAATTGCTTCTATATTGCATGACATTGGGATAAAAGTTTGTGAAGAAAAATACAATTCTGTTGCAGGTAACTTTCAAGAAATTGAAGGTCCGCCAATTGCTAAAGAAATTATGGAAAGTGTTAAAATATCGAAGAAAACAATTGAAAGAGTTCTTTTTTTAATTGCAAACCATCATACTTATAATGTTATTGACAATGTTGATTTTCAGATACTTGTAGAAGCAGATTTTCTAGTTAATTTTGAAGAAGGAAATATAAGCATGGAAGTTTTACCAAACACAAAGAAAAATATCTTTAAAACAAAAACAGGATTGCATTTTTTAAATGCAATCTTTTCAACAAAATAATATGGAAAACACAACATTAAATTATGTTTTAAAACAAAACTACAAACTGTTCAAAACATTTTTCTTTACTGCGTTTATTTTTTCCCTTTTTAGAATTTTATATTTTCTGCGATTTGGTGAGTTTAATTCAATATCAGAATATAGTTTCGATTTTTTTAAAGCATTTTTTATTGGTTTCAGGCTAGATACAATAACAATTTTATATGTTTTTAGCTTAGTTTTTCTTATTAATTTTTTCTTTTTTATTAAAAATAAAAAGCTACACTCTATTCTTAACAAAATTTCAAAAATATATTTAATAAGTTTTATTTCTATACTAATTTTATTCCTTTTTACAGACCAAGAATATTACACATATTTTCAGCAACACATTAATATTATGGTTTTTGGTTTTATTGAAGATGACACGCAAGCCGTCTTAAAATCTATGTGGACAGACCACCCAATAATTATAATTTTAATAATATGGCTTGCTCTAATTTTTATTACTTATAAAGTTGTTACTAAAATTTATGCAAATAATTTCTTCATTAAATCTAAAATCATTTATATAAATATTATTATTTTTATTGCCTATATTTTCTTATATGCATCTTCAATAAGAGGTTCTTTTGGAGTTTTTCCTCTTTTCAATTGAAGATACTGCAATTTCTAACAATAAGTTCATAAATTTACTGTGTCAAAATGGTTTTATAACATTTGAAGCTGCTGTGAAAGAACATAAAAAAAGCCGAGAAAAAATTTCGAATGAACAACTTCTCGCAAAATACAATTATCCATCTGTAAATCAGGTAATTGCAGATTTTTATCAAATACCGGAAGACAGTATTAAAGATAAAAGTTACACTGATTTTTTATTTAAAAAAACTAAGAAAGATACTTTCTTAGAAGAAAATCCTCCTAATGTAATATTTATTCTTGCAGAAAGCTTTGGAAATTATTATTTAAAATTCCACAGTAAAGGTTTGAATTTACTTGGCGATTTTGAAAAACATATAAAGGAAGACTTGTTCTTTCAGAATTTTCTTTCAAGTACAAGAGGAACAATATTTAGTTTAGAAAGCATATTATTGAACAAGAACTACCCGCCCCTTTCAGACACTAAGGAACGTTTTAATTCTTACAAATCTTCTGTTGCATTTCCCTTTTACAAAGCAGGTTATGAAACTATTTTTATTACAGGAGGAAAAATTGCTTGGCGAAACCTAAATGAAATGCTACCTAATCAGTATTTTTCTGAATCGTATGGACAATCTGTAATTTTAAAAAATATTAAAGGTTCCAGCACTAACACATGGGGAGTTTATGATGAGTTTTTATTTGATGAAATTTACAGAAAACTTTCAGAAAAATCCGACAAACCAAAATTAATTATTGCACTTACAACAACAAACCACACACCTTATGAAATTCCGGATAATTATGTGCCATATTCTTTAAAAATTCATGACAGTATTAAAAACATCATAATTTCAAATAATAAAATTGCTGAATTAAGTTTCAAATCTTATCAATATACAAATGATAAGTTTGGAAAAATGCTTACTAAAATTAAGTCTTCCAATTTAGGCAAAAATACAATAATAGGTTTTTCAGGCGACCATAATAGCTACACACTATTTCCTTTTGAAAATCCTGACACAAAGGAAATTAACAAACATTCAGTTCCTTTTTATTTATATGTTCCTAAAAAATATATTAGAGATAATACAGTAAATACAAAACGCTTTGGCTCTCATAAGGACATCTTCCCGACTCTTTTTAATCTATCTTTATCCAATCAGGAATACTTTTCATTGGGCAATAATTTACTTGAAAAAAATGCCAAGGACAGCCTTTTCTATGGTGTCAATGGTTCTTTTCATATAGGGCATCCAAAATTCCCAAAAGATATTTTAGATAAGAAAGTAAAAGCATATAAATTCTTGTCGGATTATTATTTTAATCAGAAATAATTAGAAGTATTTATTAAATAACTATCTTATAATGAGTTTGTTATGCTTATTAAAATTTTAGCTGAATAAATAAACCGTAAATACAATTATTACAACTACAAGAAACCAACGCAAGGGTTCTGCTCCGTGTTTTATTGCAAATTTTGAAGCAAAAATTCCACCTAATGTGTTTCCTACAGCTGAAATCAACCCCACAGCATAGTGAACTTCTCCGTGAAGCATAAAAATTGCCAAAGCAAAAGGTGTATAAATAAAAACTACAAAAACTTTTAAACTGTTTGCTTTTACAAGATCATAGCCTGAAACTACTACCAATGCAATGAGTAAAAAAATTCCTACTCCTACATGAATAAAACCTCCGTATGTTCCAATTATAAAATATAGAATTGAATGTAATAAATTATGCTTAACTTTTGTCTTTGTTTCTTTGCTTTTTATCCATTTTTCAGGTTTAAAAAAAATAAAAAATAAGATAATTATCATTGCTACACCAATAACTTTTTTGAAAATTTCTTGGTCAATGTTCACAGCAATTTCAGCTCCTGCAATTGAACCAAGTGTAATAGGAATAGCAATAAAAAGTGCACTTTTAATATTTAAAAGTTTATGTTTATAGAAATTTAAACTTGCTGCTAAAGTTTGAGGCATAACCCCAATTCGAACAGTTCCGTTTGCCCATGCCGGAGGAAGCCCAAGTGCCATAAAAACAGCATATCCAATTGCAGTGCCACTACCTGCAAGAGTATTTATTATACCAATTAAAAAACCACTTCCAACAAGCAATGCAAGAATTTCTGGCGACCAAATATCAATATCTTTTAAAAAATCAGTTTGCATTCTTTTTTTTTATATTTTTGGAATGTGATTGCAAAAGTATTTGTTTTTTCTATAAAAAATAAGAAAAAACAAATTTCAATCTTTTAATTAAAGGAATAATGAATAAATTACAAATATATAAAGCATCTGCAGGTTCCGGAAAAACTTATCTTTTAACCGAGAATTTTTTAAAACTTGCTCTGGAAAATCCTGATAATTTTAGTAAAATTCTTGCTGTTACCTTTACAAATAAGGCTTCCGAAGAAATGAAAACCCGAATACTTGATGAATTAAATAACCTTATTAACCTTAAAGACAAGGCAAATCATTTTGCTAGTATCAAGAAACATCTTAATTTTAAGAATGATGATGATATTGTTAAACGTGCAAATATTGTAAGAGATAATATTTTGCATAACTATTCTCTTTTTCATATAAGTACAATCGACAGTTTTGTACAAAAAGTTATCAGGGCATTTTCATATGAAATGAATTTAAGTTCGGGATACGACATTGAACTAGACACTCAGAAAGTAATTGATGACTTAACCGATATGCTATATAAAAGTATATCAGATAATAAGCATTTACAAAAATGGCTTTTAAAATACGCAGAGCACAAAATAAATGATGGTAAGAATTGGGATTTTAGAGAAGAAATAAAAACTTTATCGTATGAAATTTTTAAGGAGAAATTTCAAGAACTATATTTTGAGAAGGAAAATACTGAAAATGAAAGAGAAAAAATTGAAAAGTTTTTAACTATTTTAAATTCAATAAAGAAAAACTTTGAAAAAAAAATGGACAAGCTTTCTTTAAAATACAAATCAGTTATTGATGATAAAGGAATTGACTATGAAAATTTAGGTAATAAATTTAAAATTATTTCAAATCATTTTTATAAAAAAATACCAAGTAAAATTTATGATGACATAAACCAAACGCTTATAAAATCTTTAGATGGCATTGAGAATTGGCATAAACAAAAAGAGAAACAAGAAATTATAGAAACTATTGAGTCTGTAATTAATAATTTACTTAAAATTGTTGAAGAGTTTTTTGATATTTTCAAGAATGAAAGTGAAGAATATTATTCTGCAGTTCATGTTTTACAAAGTTTTCATTCATTTGGCATTTTAAATGACTTGGCTGCTTTTTTACCTGAATACAGAAGTGAAAATAACCTACTTTTAATAAGCGACACTACCCTACTTCTTAAAAAAATTATTGGAGATAATGATGCTCCATTTATTTATGAGAAAATTGGCAATCGTTTTAAAAATATTTTAATTGATGAATTTCAAGATACTTCCGGATTTCAGTGGGAAAACTTTAAGCCATTGATTATAAATTCATTAAGTCAAGGGCAGTATAACTTGATAGTAGGAGATATTAAACAATCTATTTACAGGTGGAGAGGTGGAGATTGGAAGTTACTTTTATCCGGAGCAAAAAAAGACATAGGAGAACTAATGTCTGAAGATAAATCATTAGATATTAATTGGCGAAGTAAAAAAAACATAATTCAGTTTAACAATGCTATATTTGATATTTTACCATCAATTCTTCAAAAACAATATAATAATAAATTAGAAGAAATTAATAATTCTGAAATATTGGATAAATTGATTAAAGATGGTTATAATAAAATTATTCTTGATGCTTATGAAAAAAACTGCCAAAAAGTACCTGAAAGCAAAAGTAAACTTGGAGGTAAAGTAAAGATTACATTTAGAGATAAAGATTTAAAAATTGAAGATAAAGAAGAAGGAAATTATAATTTCCCTGAAATGATTAATAATTTGTTGAAAAATGAGAATTACAATCCGAAAGATATAGGCATTTTAGTTAGAAAAAATTTAGAAGCAAAAGAAGTTGTAGATTTACTTCTTGATTATCAGACAAATAATAAAGAATCAATAAAGTATCAAATTATCTCTGCAGATAGCCTTTATATTGGAAATTCATCAATTATTAAGTTGCTTATTTCTGCAATGAAATACATCCATAATAAAAATGATATAATAAATATTGCTCAATTGGTGTATGAATACCAAAAGAAAATATCTAAAAATGATATTGATTTTAATAAAATATTCTTATCCGTAAAAAATAACACATACAAAGACTTACTGCCAAATAATTTTGTAGAAAACAGTTTTGAGCTTTCCAAATTATCAACATTTGAGATTTCTGAAAAGTTAATTAAACTTTTTGCTTTAAAATATGAAAAAGAAGAATTCATTTATATTAGGTCTTTTCAAGATGTTATTTCTGATTTTACAAGGAATAAGAACTCAGATTTGTCTGAGTTTTTAAGGTGGTGGGACGAAAAAGGGCGTACAAAATCTGTTCAAATTTCAGATAAAGTAGATGCAATAAAAATTATGACAATTCATAAATCCAAAGGTTTGGCTTTTAATGTTGTAATTATGCCTTTTGCAAATTGGAGCATAGACCATTTTGCAAAAAATGCTCCTTTACTTTGGACAAATTCCCAAAAAAATCCATTTAATCAATTTGAATATTTGCCTATTAAATACAGCAAAAAATTAATAAACACTTATTTTAGTGAAGATTATTTTAACGAAAACCTTTATGCAAATACAGATGCTATAAATATGCTTTATGTTGCATTTACCAGAGCAAAAAAAGAACTACATATTTATTCATACTTTAAAAAACCTGCAAAAAAAGAAACAGAAATAAAAGATATAGGGCAATTATTATATAATGCCGTAAAAATAAATACTACAAAAGAAATTAATAATTGTTCAACTCTAATAAACTTGGCGATTAATTTTGATGCTTCTAAAAACATACTATTAATAGAAAATGAACATTCAAAAAATGTTGAACCTATTGAAAATAATTCAGATTCTAAAATAGGAACACTCGAAGAATTAGATGAATATCCAAATAATAATTGGAAAGAAAAAGTAAAAATAAATTATGGCTCAGAAGATTTTTTTATTGAAAGCATTGAGGCAATTGAAGAAAAAGTAAATTATGGAACATTAATGCACAAAATTTTTGCTGAAATAAAAACTTCTGCTGATATTGAAGATAGTTTAAAAAAAATGTATTTAGAAGGTTATATTACAAAAGAAGAAGTTCAGGAATTAAAATTAAAAATAGAAAAAATTGTTTCACGAAAAAATATAAAAGACTGGTTTAGTGGTAAATATGAAGTAAAAAATGAAGAGGCATTAATAACAATTAAAGGAGAT
This sequence comes from uncultured Chlorobiota bacterium, assembly GCA_947311445.1. Taxonomy (GTDB): domain Bacteria; phylum Bacteroidota; class Bacteroidia; order Bacteroidales; family JAADGE01; genus JAADGE01. The sequence continues at coordinate 19,504 of CAMZKV010000095.1, forward strand.
ATAAGAATACCCGACAGAGTTCTAATAAATGATAATACATTAATTGTTATTGATTTTAAGTTTGGAAAACAGCAAGAAAAATATAAACAACAAATTTTAGAATACAAACATTTAATTGAAGAGGTTTATAAGCAAGATGCAACAGCATTTATTTATTATGTTGAAGAAGATGTAGTTTGGGAGGTTTAAAAAGAGTAAAACTAAATGCCTTTGAGTTGTTTTCTTAATTCCTCATTTTCTTTTATTAACTCATTATTTTCAGAAATTAACTCTTCAAGTTCAGTTTCAATATTAAGTTTATTTTCAGAAACAACACGAACTTTTGAGAAACCTTTTGTTTCATCAATAAAATGAGACTTTTGTTTATTTAATCTGATATTAGAAATTGTTGATGCAAGTATTTCGCCCACTCTCTCAACAAATTCAATTTGATATGGCTCAAAAACATTTATAGAAGCTAACTCAATAATTCCATAAATTTTATTATTATAAATTAAAGGAACAATTATTAAACTTCTTGCATCTTCTTTACCAAGTCCTGATGAAATTTTAATATAACCTGATGGAATATCAGTTAGGAAAATTGTATCCTTTTCATAATAACATTGTCCTATTAAATTTTCACCCGGAAGAATTTTTTCTTCAAAAAATTTATGTCTATCATAAGCATAAAATGCTGCAAGTTCAAGAAAAATATTTTCAGAATCAGATTCATTAAGAAGATAGAAACCTCCTACCTGAGAGTTTGTATATCTTGTTAATTTATTAATTGAAGTTAAAGCAAACTGTTCTTGTGTTCCACTATGCTCTCTAATTATATCATTAAATTCTGAAATTCCTTGAGTAATCCAGCTTCTTTCTTCATTTTCTTTTCTTCTTAAAGATTCATGTTTATGAGCTTCTGCCAAACTATTTCTCATAGCTAAGAGCGAATTTCCTAATAAGTCTTTTTTACTGCTAACATTAAAACTACCCGTAAAATTTCCTCCTTCAATTTCTTTCGCAAACTCTGCTTTTTGTCTTAAACCAATAATTAGTTCATTTAAAACCTTTCCCATTTGTCCAATTTCATCTGTAGAAGTGTAAATTTCTTTTTTAGGAAGTTCTCCTTCCGACATAGATGATATTATTCTACGAATTGAGTTTAAAGGAACAAGCATTGAATTAACAAATAGAAAAGTAATTAAAATTACCATAATTAAAACTATAATTCCGGAAATTATAATTCTATTAGTGAAAGTCAAAAAAGATTTCTCCATTTTATTATTATAAGAAAGCAAAATATTTTTCTTAGTAGAATACATTTCATCAATTTGATATTTAATATTGTCTCCTAAATCCATCAATGGTTCACCTTCTTGAACAAGATTATAAAACTTTAAATTAAAATTAGATTCTTCATATTTTTCAGGAGAATTTAGTTTCTTCATTAAATCTTTCTGTTGAGAAAACCAACTGTCGGTTAATGTGAAAACCTGCTCTAATTTTAACTGTTCATTTTCATTCCAATTTTTAGATAATTGTTCTAAAGCAGATTTTGTATCAATATATTTCTTTTGGTTAATCTTTATTAATCTAAGTTTTTCAGGTGTATTTGTTTCTTTTTCAAATAAACCCCAGTTTTTTAATAAATGTTTTGATTCAAAAACTATTGAAGAAAGCTTATTTAAATTAGACATTGAAGGAACAATATCATTATTAACTTTGTGTGTTAATTCTTTGTTTTGGGAGAGCATCTGGTATATAAAAATATATGCTGTTAAGAATGATAACAGAACAATACTAAATCCAAGAATTAATTTAGTAAAAATTTTTAATCTAAATTTTGTTTTCAATTTTTTTGTTTTTATAAATTCAAACAATCAAAAATAATAAATAAATGTATATAAAAAAACAAGTATTAATTTAGAAGTGTCATTAAGGTATTTCTTTTTCAATATTTTTTGTGTTTATTAATCGATAATTTTCATCATATTTCAACATGAAAATTCCATTATTCTCAAAACCTCCATTTTCATTATTTCTTTTAAAATTAAAGTCCATCACAATCCCATATCTATTTGGTAAGATATCAGTAGAAGACAAACAAAATTGAAAGTGTCTTCCATGTTTTCTTAATGCACTTGCAAAATAAAACAAAATATCATATCCTTCAAATGAATAATCAGAAGGTTCTGTTTCAAAAGCACTTCTATAATTCATCAAAAAATCTTTTAATTCAGGATTTGTATAATCTTTAAAAATTGGAGATATGTATTGAAAAGATATATTTTTTAAATTTTGAAAGTTAATACTTTGATAATTTTTCCATTTTGGAGAAGCTAATAATTTTATTTTATAAACATTCGTAATTGAATCTAGTCTGCCAATTACTCTTGTTATAAAAACCTCTTCATTTGAAGGTATTATAACAACATTTTCATTCTCAACAGAAAGAGCATCTTCAATATTTTTTTCTCCACCTGCATTAAAATTAATAACTTTTATGCTAGTTGAATTATTTTGCTCAGTATTATAAAAAGATTTTAAAAGTTTTTCTTTATATATTTCAATTGCTTTAATTTCTTGTTCTGTTCCATTATGAACAATAACAATGCTGGAATCTTGTGCTTTTTCTAACATTTCAGAAGTTTGCCTGATTTGCATCTCTTTGGAAGGTATAACTTGGAATATAAAAGGATTATTTGAAATTAAATCAACATTCTTTGACAGTGGGGAAACTAAATTTACATGATTTAATTTTGCATAATGAGAAGCAATTCTAACATTCTCAGTATATACCGGACCAATAATCAAATCAACATAAGGATAATTTAGCCCATCCATAATATCTTTAACAATCTTTGCATCATTTTTTGTGTCGAAAACAGATAAATTAATATTTAAACCTTGTCTTTTTAATTTCTGCAATGCTAAAAACATTCCCTCATAAAGTTCGTAGAAATTTTTAGTTTTTTTAATGAACATTTTATCTTTACTAGCTCTATACTGGCTTATTTTTTTAATATTATCATCTAAAAAAAATGGTAAAAGAACAACAATATTGAATGTTATAGATTTGTCATACATAAACCTTGAACAAGGAACTATATTTTCATCTTCAAAATATAAATGTTCATACGATTTATTTTCAGTACTGTCAATAGAAATATCGTCAGTAATAATCTGATTTTTTTTTGGAATTTTAAGAACTTGCCCGGAAGCTAATGTTTCACTATTTTCCAAATCAGGATTAAATAGTTTTATTTGTTCTATCGAAACACCAAATTTTTGAGAAATAGAAAATAATGTATTTCCGGATTCAACTGTATAATAGAATATCTTGTCATCCTCATAATCAAAGTTTCCTTTTTTAATATTAGGAATTTTTAAAATTTGGTCGGTTTTAATTCCATATTTTGCATCAGGATTATGTTTTATTATATCTTCAATTGATATATTATACTTTTTTGAAAGAGCAAATAAAGTTTCTCCCTTTAAAACTTTATGAAAGTAAAAATCAGGAGAATTAATTTCCTCTTTTATAACTATTGGTATTTTAAGAACCATACCCTCTTTTATATCAGGGGAATATAACAAGTTTGCTTTAGCAACATCTCGCTGAGAAACATTATATGCTTTACAAATAGAATAAAATGTCTGGCCTGCTTCAACCTTATGTAAATAATATTTTTGATTATTTACAATAATTGTTTCCTCAGACTTTTTAATTTCAACTTGGGAAAAACTTATAAAATATATTGTAAGAAATATAATAATTCCTATAACCTTCTTCATAAAAAAATAATTTGCCGTAAAAATACAAAAAAGAGATGATTTATCAAATTGTTCTTAAAATATGACAGGACTAATCTGCCTTCTTAAAATTTAAAATTATTAAAACTAAATTCAATTACTTTAAATTATAAATATTTTTCATATTTTTGATTTTTAAAATTTCATAAATATGAAAAATATTGACTCAAAAAGCCACTTAAGAGGAGAATCTATATATTTGGATGATATACCTGAGCTTCAAGGAACATTATTCGGATTAGTTTATAACTCTCCTATTGCTCATGCTAAAAATATAAAAATAAATTATAAAAAAGCTAAGGAGTTATCGGGTGTAATAAAAATTCTTACTTATAAAGATATTCCCGGAAAAAATCAAATAGGAGCAATTATTCCGGATGAACCTTTGTTTGCAGAGAGTGAAGTTCATTTTATTGGTCAACCGATTGCATTAATAGTTGCTGAGTCTGAAAGAATTGCAAGAAATGCAAAAAAACTTATTGAATTTAGTGCAGATGAATTAACAGCAATTACAGACCCAAAGATTGCAAAAAAAAATAAAAGTTTTATACTTCCTCCTCGTACTTTTAAATTAGGAAAAATTGAGAAAGGAAAAGAAAAATCTGAATATATTATAAAAGGTACATCTGAAACAGGAGGACAAGAACATCTTTATTTAGAAACTCAAGGCTCTTATGCTGTTCCAAAAGAAAATGGTGCTTTAACTCTATATTCTTCAACGCAAGGAGCAACTTCTGTACAAAAAATAACTTCTCAAATACTCGGTATCTCAATGAACCAAATTGAAGTTGATGTAAACAGACTTGGAGGTGGTTTTGGAGGGAAAGAAGATCAAGCAACTCCATGGGCTGTAATGGTTTCTCTAGCTGCATTTTTACTAAAAAAACCTGTAAAAATGATTCTTTCAAGGCATGATGATATGAGAATGACAGGAAAACGCCATCCATATTCTGCAGAATATACTTTGGGGCTTTCAAAAGATTTAAAAATACAATTTTACGAAGTTGAATTTATTCAAGACGCTGGTGCTTCTTCTGATTTATCTCCTGCAATTATGGAACGTACATTATTTCATGCAGCTGGAAGTTATTTCATTCCAAACACAAAAATAAAAGTTTTTAGTTGTAGAACTAACACCCCGCCAAATACTGCGTTTAGAGGTTTTGGAGCACCTCAAGCATTTTTTGCTTTAGAATCTGCAATACAACAAGCTGCTGATGAAATTGGTATAAATGCTTATGAAATTCAATACACAAATTTACTACAAGAAAACGATGAATTTCCTTATGGACAAATTGCAACACAAGTGGAAGCTAAACATTCTTGGAAAGTTGCTAACAAGTTTTTTTCAATAAAAAAACAATTTGAGAAAGTTAGGAAATTTAATAATGAGAATACAAAATTAAAAAAAGGAATTGCGATTACACCACTTTGTTTTGGAATTTCATTTACGAACACTATGATGAATCATGCAAGAGCACTTGTTCATATATATCAAGACGGAAGTGTTGGAATAAGTACAGGTGCAATTGAAATGGGACAAGGAGTAAACACAAAAATGAAACAAGTTGCAACACATATTTTTGGAATTTCAATTGATAAAATTAAAATTGAAACTACAAACACAACAAGAGTGGCAAATACTTCTCCAACCGCTGCAAGTTCAGGAGCAGATTTAAATGGGAATGCTGTGAAAATTGCTTGTACAGATTTATTAAAAAGATTAAAACAAACTGCATCTGAAATTTTAGAAGTAAAGTCTAATAAAATAAAAATTATTGACGGCTTTGTGTACAAAAATAATATAAAAACTGAAATTACTTGGAATAAACTTATTAATACTGCTTTTATTAACAAAGTAAAACTTTCTGAAAAAGGGCATTATTTAACACCGGAAATTTGGTTTGATAAAACTAAAGAAAAAGGGCATCCATTTGCTTATCATGTTTATGGAACTGCAATTTCAACTGTTACTCTTGACACTATTAGAGGAATATATGATATAGATTCGGTTGAAATTGTTCATGATTTTGGACAAAGTATGAATCTTCTTATTGATAAGGGGCAAATTGAAGGAGCATTAATTCAAGGGATAGGTTGGCTAACTATGGAAGAAATAAGATTTGATAAAGGTGGTCGTCTTTTAGCAAATTCATTATCTTCATATAAAGTGCCGGACATTAATTCTGTTCCAAAATATGTAAAAGTTAAAGCTCTAAAAACAAAAGGACATAAACATGCAATCCTAAAATCAAAAGCTGTTGGAGAACCTCCTTTTATTTATGGCTTAGGTGTTTATTTTGCAGTTCTTGATGCAATAAAAGCATATAATCCTAATTTTAAACCGGATTTTGTTGCTCCAATGACACATGAGAAGGCTTTTATGAGTTTGAGTAGGAAATAGATTTTAAATTTATATTTTTAAATTAAATATAATCTATAGCATATTGTTTTTCCATGTAATTAATGAAATCTTGTGTCATCTTAATAGTTATATTATTAAGCAAACATTTTGAAAAAATACATTCGTTTTCTTTATGAAAAGGACATTTTGAAACAGAAAGTTTGCCCTCAATCGTTTCGTAAATATTTAAAAAATTGATTTCTTCAGGATTTTTTATAAGAACAAAACCTCCGGCAAGACCTCTCATAGATTTTACGTATCGTTCTTTTACCAATCTTTGCATAACTTTAGCAACATGATGTTTAGAACTTCCTGTTAATTTAGATATTTTTGTAACGTTAAGGTATTTATCAGTTTTAGCAATTAATATAATACCGTGCAAAGCAATAGATGCCGCTTCGGAAAAACTTATTATTGAATTCATTTTTTAATAATAATGTATAATATTTTGCAAAGTTGTAAATTTTAATTTTAAAAAAATATATATTTGCCATAAATAACATATTCTATAAATTTAAATTTTTTATAAATGAAGAACAAATTTTTAAACTTTTCGATAATTATACTACTTATTTTTGTTTTTTCATCATGCCAAGAAGAAAAACATAGTGATGATAATTCAAGTAAAGATGAAATAACAACAGAAAATATTATGAAACAAAAAGCTGAACAATTTATTGATTTTAGACTAACTGCTGATATTACACATCTTACAGATAACCAAAAACAAATGTTACCACTTTTATTTAAAGCCGCAGATATTTGTAATGAAATTTATTGGACACAAACATATGGAAATAAAAACGAATTGTTCAAGAAAGAATTTGATGAATATACAAAGAAATTTATTGAAATAAATTATGGCCCATGGGAACGTTTGAATGGAAACAAACCTTTTATTGATGGAATTAAAGAAAAACCGGAAGGTGCAAATTTTTATCCCAAAGATATTACTAAAGAAGAATTTGAATTATTTACAGATTCGAAAAAAACTTCATTATATACATTGATAAGAAGAAACGAAAAAGGAAAATTAAAATCAATTTGGTATCACGATGCATACAAAGAACAAACCGAAGAGATTTCAAAACTTCTTAAACAAGCTGCTGAATATGCAGATGATAAAGGTTTTAAGAAATATCTTAATTTACGTGCAGATGCTTTTCTTACAGATGATTATTTTGAAAGTGATATGGCATGGATGGACATGAAAAATAATGATATTGATTTTGTTGTTGGTCCAATAGAAAATTATGAAGACGGACTTTTTAACTATAAAGCAGCCCATGAAGCATTTATTTTAATAAAAGATAAAAAATGGAGTAAAAAACTTGCAAAATATGCTAAAATGCTTCCTGAAATGCAGAAAGCTCTTCCTGTAAATGAAAAGTATAAAAAAGAAGAACCCGGAAGAAACTCAGATTTAGGAGCCTATGATGTTGTTTATTATGCAGGAGACTGTAATGCAGGAAGCAAAACAATAGCAATAAACTTACCTAATGACAATAAAGTTCAACTTGCAAAAGGAAGCCGAAGATTACAATTGAAAAATGCAATGCAAGCAAAATTTGAGAAAATTTTAGTTCCTATCAGCAAAGTTTTAATTGCAGAAGACCAAAGAAAAAATATAAAATTTAATGCCTTTTTTGAAAATACAATGTTTCACGAAACCGCTCACGGATTAGGTATTAAATATTTAATAAATGATAATAATGTAAGTGTTGATGATGCTTTAAAAGAACTTTCTACAACTATTGAGGAAGGTAAAGCAGATATTTTGGGTTTATTTTTTGTTACAAAACTTTTTGATGATGGAAAATTTCCTGAAAAAGATTTGAAGGATAATTATGTTACTTTTATGGCAAGTATTTTTCGCTCGGTTAGATTTGGAGTATCAAGTTCACACGGAAAAGCAAATATGCTAAGATTTTATTATTTTAAAGAAAAAGGAGCTTTTGAAAAAGACCAAAAAACAGGAACATATAGGGTTAATATGGATAAAATGAGAGAAGCCATGAATTCATTAACTGAGAAAATACTTGTTATTCAAGGAGATGGAGACTATAATGCTGCAAAAAAATGGGTTGAAGAGAAAGGAAAAATAGGAGAAGAACTAAAAAACGATTTAGAAAAAGTAAATGAAGCAGGTATTCCTGTTGATATTGTTTTTAAACAAGGTTTAAATGAACTTGGCTTAAAATAGTGAATATTTATAACCCCCGACTTAATTGGGGGTTAATAAAAAAGACATAAAAAAAACGTGTTAACATATTTTATTTACAAGCAACATTTATAAAAATAAAGAATGTTCTCAAATCGAGAACATTCTTTTTATTTGCAATATACTTTTAAAATTTTAATTAGCCATTTCAGACATAAATTTTATTCTTACAAGTCTTATTTCTTCTTCTGAAAAATTATCTTCGCCAAGTTCTTCAAGAGCGTCTTTTATTGAACCTGTTTGAGACTCACTTAAAAAATCATAAATTTCATCAATATAATCCTCATCAATTGTTTCGTCAATATAATAATCAATATTTATTTTTGTCCCGGAATTTATTATTGCTTCAATTTCTTTAATGAGTTCTTTCATTGAAAGACCTTTGGAATTTGCAATATCATTTAAATTTACTTTTCTATCAATACTTTGAATTATGTATACTTTTACTCCGGATTTTTTTATAACAGATTTAACAATTAAATCTTGCGGTCTGTCAATTTCATTTTCTTCAACATATTCTTTAATAAGTTTAACAAATTCTTTTCCATATTTATTAGCTTTTCCTGTACCAACACCCTGAATAGTAGAAAGTTCTTTAATATTTATAGGATAACGTGTAGCCATATCTTCCAATGATGGATCCTGAAAAATAACAAAAGGAGGAACGTCCATTTTTTTAGAAATATCCTTTCTCAAACCTTTCAACATTTTAAATAATATTTCATCTCCGGCACCACTCCCCGAGCCTACTTTAAGAGATATATCTTCTCCTTCATCTTCGTATCTATGTGCTTCTGTAATTTCTAAAGAATAAGGTTTTTTAATAAAGTCATTTCCTTTTTTATTTACTTTCAAAAGACCGTAATTGTCAATATCTTTATCTATAAAGTAGTGAATAAGTGCCTGTCTTATAACAGATTCCCAGAATTTTGTATCTTTTTCACTGCCTGAGCCAAAAAGTTCAATAGTGTCATGTTTAAAAGATTTTATTGCAGAAGTTGCAACTCCTGCCAAAACATTAGCAACATGTTCTCCTTTATATCTTTCTTTTAAAGTTTTAATTGCTTTTAAAACAGTAACTAAATAATCTTTACCTTCAAATTTAATTTTAGGATTTAAACAATTATCGCAATTATCACAATTTGTTAGTAATTTTTCCCCAAAGTAATTTAAAAGTATTCTTGGTCTGCAAACGGAAGTTTCTGCATATGCAATAGTTTCAAGTAATAATTGCTTGCCTATTTCTTGTTCAGCAACAGGTTTACCTTGCATAAATTTTTCCAATTTCTGTATATCTTTATAACTATAAAAAGTTAAACACTGTCCTTCTCCTCCATCTCTTCCTGCTCTTCCGGTTTCTTGGTAGTATCCTTCTAGGCTCTTAGGTATATCATAATGTATAACAAATCTTACATCAGGCTTGTCAATTCCCATTCCAAAAGCAATAGTTGCAACAATAACATCTACTTCTTCCATCAAAAACATATCTTGATGTTTTGAACGTGTTTTTGAATCCATACCTGCATGATATGGAAGAGTTTTTATGTTATTAATTTGTAATACTTCCGCAAGTTCTTCAACCTTTTTTCTACTTAGGCAATATATTATACCGGATTTTCCTTTGTTTTGATTAATGAATTTTATTATTTGTTTTTCAGGTTTAACTTTTGGTCTAACTTCGTAATATAAATTTGACCTATAGAAAGATGCCTTAAAAACTGTTGCATCAAGAATCTCAAGGTTTTTAAGTATATCTTGCTGAACTTTTGGAGTAGCAGTTGCAGTGAGTGCAATAATTGGAGCTCTCCCAATTTCATTCACAATTGGTCTTATTTTTCTGTATTCTGGCCTAAAATCATGCCCCCATTCTGAAATACAATGTGCTTCATCAATAGCAAAAAATGAAATTGTAATAGTTTTAAGAAACTCAGCATTTTCTTCTTTTGTTAAAGATTCAGGAGCAACATATAAAAGTTTAGTTTTTCCATTTTTTACATCTTCTCTCACTTGCCTTAATTGTGTTTTGTTCAAAGAGGAATTCATAAAATGAGCAATTGAATCATCTTCATTGTAACCACGCATTGCATCAACTTGATTTTTCATTAAAGCAATGAGAGGAGAAATCACAATTGCAGTACCTTCTAAAATTAAAGATGGCAATTGGTATGTTAGAGATTTGCCTCCACCGGTAGGCATTAATACAAAAGAATCTTTTCCGTTTAAAACATTCTCAATAATTTTTTCTTGGTCTCCTTTAAAAGAGTCAAAGCCAAAATTATTTTGTAATAATTTAGGCAAATTTATATTCTTTATATTCATATTTTTTTTTTTCAACTGAAAAAATCCTTGTTTTAATAATATTGTAAATATATTTGTAGCTAAATTAAGAAATATTTCTGTTACAAAAAATTGAAAAGATATTATTTTAAAAAAAAGTTGTGAAGAATTCAAAACGTATTATAAAAATTGCAAAAGGAGTAGTTGAAAACGAGGCAAATTCGGTTAAAAGATTATCTCATTTTATTAATGAAGATTTTGTTGATGCTGTCAATGAAATCCATTGTTCCAAAGGTAGGGTTATAATTACCGGAATAGGAAAAAGTGCAATAATTGCACAGAAAATAGTTGCAACATTTAATTCAACAGGAACTCCAGCTATTTTTATGCATGCAGCTGATGCAATTCACGGAGATTTGGGTATTGTAAGACAAAATGATGTTGTTATTTGCATTTCTAAAAGTGGAAATACCTCTGAAATTAAAGTTTTAGTTCCTTTTATAAAGAAATTTGGAAATAAGTTAATTTCAATTGTTGGAAATAATGAATCTTTTCTTGCTGAACAATCTGATTTTATAATTCTTACAACTGTTGAAAAAGAAGCGTGTCCAAATAATTTAGCTCCAACATCAAGCACAACTGCTCAAATGGTAATTGGAGATGCTTTGGCTGTTAGTCTTTTAGATGCTAGAAACTTCTCTGATAAAGATTTTGCTAAATATCATCCGGGAGGAACTTTAGGTAAAAGATTATATCTTCGTGTTAAAGATTTATACAATGCTAAGGATGCCCCAAAAGTTATGGCTGATGATAAATTAAGAGATGTTATTTTTGAAATTTCAGAAAAAAGATTGGGAGCAACGGCTGTTTTAGATAAAAATAATAAATTAGCAGGAATTATTACGGATGGAGATTTAAGAAGAATGCTTGTTAAAACTAATTCATTAGATGATATTAAAGCAAAAGATATTATGTCTGAAAATCCAAAAACTATAAAACCTGATGTTTTTGCAGTGAATGCTTTTGAAATGATGAGAAAAAATAATATTACTGCATTAATTGTAAGTGAGAATAAAAATTATTATGGTATTATTCATATTCACGATATGTTAAAAGAGGGTTTTGTTTAGACCATATATATAAGGTGTATAAATTTTATGATTAAATGATTATGAGTAAAAATAAAAATGCAGATATGTCATTTCTAGAACATGTTGAAGCGTTAAGAAAGCACTTAATTAGAGCAATTTCGGTTATTATTATTTTTGCAATAGTAGCTTTTTTCTTTAAAGATTTTATTTTTGATGTTGTACTTTTTGGACCTAAAAAGGCTGATTTTTTTACTAATGACTTAATGTGTAGATTCAGTAAATTTATTGGGATTGATGCAATTTGTATTAATCAAATTCCTTTCAATATCATAAATATTAAAATGACAGGGCAGTTTATGACTCATATAACTGTTTCAATGATAGTGGGTTTGGTTGTTGCTTTCCCATTTGTTTTTAATGAATTTTGGCGTTTTATTAAACCTGCACTTAAGAGGAAAGAAGTTAGACACAGTAGAGGTGCAGTTTTTGCTGCTTCACTTTTGTTTTCAGTTGGAGCTCTTTTTGGGTATTATTTAATTGTGCCTTTGTCTTTAAATTTTCTTGGTAATTATAATGTTAGCGAAGGCGTTTCAAATCAAATTAATTTAAGTTCTTATATTCAAACGTTTACATCTGTTATTTTAGCATCTGCTGTTGTATTTGAGCTACCTGTTCTAATTTTCTTTTTGAGTAAAATTGGTTTAGTAACTCCAAAATTTTTAAAAAAATACAGAAAACATTCACTAGTAATAATTTTAGCTTTATCTGCAATAATTACTCCGCCAGATGTTTTCTCACAAATATTGGTTACACTCCCATTAATTTTATTGTATGAAATTGGTATTTGGATTTCAAAACGTGTTGAAAAAAAGAATTTGAAAAGGTTAAATTTTGATGATGATGAAGATTAGAATTTTATTTTGAATATAATTTATTTTAAAACATCATTAAAAATTATATTTTTGTCTGTTATAAAACATAAAATAAGATAATAAATAAATTTGAAAATTATAAACATATGAAATTATTAGAAGGAAAAGTTGCTGTTATAACAGGAGCTGCAAGAGGTATTGGAAAATCTATTGCAATAGAATTTGCTAAACAAGGAGCTAATGTTGCATTTACAGATTTAAAATTAGACGAAAATACGGAAGCTCTCGAGAAAGAATTAACCGAATTTGGGGTGAAATCTAAGGGATATGCATCTGATGCGAGTAATTTTGAAGATGCACAAAATACTATGGATAAAATAGTTGATGACTTTGGAAAAGTTGATGCTCTTGTAAATAATGCAGGAATTACAAGAGATACTTTATTAATGCGTATGACAGAAGAACAATGGGATTTAGTTTTAAATGTAAATTTAAAATCAGTTTTTAATATGACAAAAGCTGTACAAAAAACAATGTTGAAACAACGGTCAGGGTCAATAATTAATATGAGTTCTGTCGTTGGAGTAAGTGGAAATGCCGGGCAATCTAACTATTCTGCTTCAAAAGCAGGAATTATTGGCTTCACAAAATCAATTGCTAAAGAACTAGGTGCCAGAAATATAAGAAGCAATGCAATTGCTCCCGGATTTATTATTACAGAAATGACAGCAAAAATTCCGGAAAAAGCTCGAGAAGAATGGATTAAAGGAATTCCGCTAAAACGTGGAGGAACACCGGAAGATGTCGCAAATGCTTGTATTTTTCTGGCATCAGACTTATCTTCTTATGTTAGTGGACAAGTTATTAATGTTTGTGGTGCAATGAACACATAAATAAATTATTTCTTTAATGAATATTGATTATTAGAAATGCTTTTTTACTTTTTTAGAAGAGCATTTTTTTACTTTTTTACATAATATGTTATCACTAATAACAGAATACCCTATTTGGTTTATTATATTTTGTATTGCAACAGGCTTTATGTTTGCTTGGTTCTTATACAGAAAAGATGATAAGTTTATTGAAACATCAAAACTTGTACGATATTTAATGTTTGCCTTCAGATTTTTATCTATAAGCATTATTTCGTTTTTTTTACTTTCTCCCATTGTTAAATCATTAGGAAAAACAATTGAGCAGCCAATAATTGTTTTTGCACAAGACAACTCAGAATCAGTAAGCTACGATAAAGACAATATTAAGTTGTTTAATGAAAAAATTTCAAATGCCTTCTTAAACAAAGAAAAATATATTTTTCAAAGCTATTCTTTTGGTGAAAAAACATTTAAAACCGATAGTTTTTCTTTTTCTGAAAAACAAACTGATATTTCAGAGCTTATTTCGGATATAAAAAACAAGTATTATCACAGGAATATTGGTGCGATAATTATCGCAAGTGATGGTATTTATAACAAAGGAACAAATCCTATTTATGAGATTAATAACATAAATTTTCCTATTTACACTATTGCATTGGGAGACACTAGCATAAAAGAAGATTTAATTATATCAAATATAAAACATAATAAGATTGCATTTCTAAAAAATACATATCCTATACAAGTATCGGTAAAAGCCAAGAAGCTAAAAGGAAAACAAACTGAAATTCAAATATTTGAAGAATCTAAACTTATAAAATCTAAGAAAATTACAATAAAAAGTAATGATTTTTTTAAAAAATATAATTTTGAAATAAAAGCCGATAAATTAGGTTTTCATAAGTTAAAAATAAAACTTAAAGAAATTGAAGGAGAAGTAAATTTAAAAAATAACTCAAAACAAATTATAACGGAAGTTACAGATAGTAAACAAAGAATACTTATACTTGCAAACTCACCTCATCCGGACATTTCTGCAATAAAACAGGCTTTGGAGCTTAATCAAAACTTTGAAACTGATGTTTTTATTGCTAATAATTTCTCAAAATCAGTTCAAGGATATAGTTTAATAATTCTGCACCAATTGCCCTCAAAATTTAATTCAGCAAATAAGGTTCTAACTAAAATTTTAAAATCAAATATTCCTGTTTTATATATTTTGGGAGGGCAAAGTTCTTTACAAAAATTTGACAATTTGAATACCGGACTTTTAACAGGTGCGTATTCAAACTCAGCTGATGAAGTTCAAGGAAAGTTAAACGCAAATTTCAATCTTTTTGATATAAATCCGGATATTGAAAATGTTAGTTTAAATGCTCCTCCAATTTTGTCTGCTTTTGGAAAGTACAAAATAAGCGGTAATGCTCAAGTTTTATTTAGTAGAAAGGTTAAAAATATTAATACTGGTCTTCCTCTTCTTGTTTTTAATTATAGCAATGGCAGAAATAAAACTGCTGTATTAACAGGAGAAGGAATTTGGCGTTGGCGAATATTTGATTATAAGTTAAACAAAAATCACTATTTATTTAATGAACTGATTAACAAAACGGTACAATATCTTACAAAAAAAGAAACTAAAGAACAACTTACAATAATTGCAGATAGAATTATTCCTGAAAATCAGAATATTATTATGAAAGCAAAGGTTTTTGATAGTAATTTTGAATTAGTTAATACCGGTAATGTTACTATTAAAATATCTAATTATGAAAATCAAACAAAAGAATATGTCTTTGATAAAATCGGAAAATCTTATAAGCTGGATATTAAAAAATTAGAGATAGGAAATTATTATTGGTCTGCCCAAACTATTTTAAAAGGTAAAAAGATAAAAAAAGATGGTATTTTTTCTGTTATACCATTAGAAATTGAGGCAGAAAACACAACTGCAAATCATAATATACTCTATAAAATATCTGAAAATACTGGAGGGAAATTATTTTATCCTTCACAAATATCTCAATTAATAAAAACTATTGAAAACAATGACAATATTGTTCCTATTTCATATAGCGAAAAAAAGACAGAGAGTTTAATTAATTTCAAAATACTTTTCTTTTTAATTTTGGTTTTACTATCAGCTGAGTGGTTTATGAGGAAATTTTATGGTGCTTATTAATCATTCTACTAAATCCATTCCTTCAATTTCAAGTTTAAATTCTATAGCTTCAAAAATGTATTTGTATTTTGGAGCTTTTGCTCTATTTTTAAAGTCTTTGAAATCAAACTCTTGTATTATCTCAAAATTGTTTTTGTTCATGCATATAACTTTTTTTCCGGTTACGTAAAAAAGAAAATTTCCACAAAATTCCATAAAATATCCTTCTCCCGGATTTCCTGAGCATTTTCCTCCTGGTGCTGTTATTGTAAATTTCCCATATTGTGTGCTATCAAATAATCTTACACGTTCTTCAATTAAATTCATTATCATTTTGCCTTTTAGGTCAAGAACTAATAAACTTTTATTGTTAGGAAAAAACATATATTTATCTGTAATTAAATATTCTTTTGGTGTAACTTTGTCTAACACAACATTATAATAATGCCTTGTGTTGTATGGAAGGTCCTTGAAAACAGCAACAACATTTTTCTTAAGTTTAACTTTCCAAATTACTTCATGGTTATCTTCAAAATATAGTTTATGCTTTTTATCTATATTACTTTCTGTTATTGGATAGTATAGTAACTGACCGAAAATTTTAACTGGTATAATAATTATGAGAATTAGAATTAATTTTTTCATTTTTTTAAGATTTTAGTTTCAACAATGTTAATAACAAAAAAAAAACACAAATATTGCCCCAAACTATTCGTAGCTTCCTCTTTTTAAGTTAGAAACCTCTCTTTCTGTAAGATGTCTCCATCTGCCTCGTGTAATATCTTTTTTTGTTAGCCCTGCAAAATATACTCTGTCTAATTTTACAACTTCAAATCCAAAGTGAGAAAACATTCTTCTTATTATCCTATTCCTACCGGAATGAATTTCAATTCCAACATCTTTTTTGTTTTTTGGGTCAGGAAATGCAAGAGTGTCAAATTTCATGAATCCATCCTCAAGTTCAGCCCCTGTAGCAATTTCTTCAGCTTTTTCTTTTGATAATTCTTTATCTAAGAAAGCATGATAAATTTTCTTTTTATTATATTTTGGGTGTGTAAGTTTTTTTGTTAAATCTCCGTCATTGGTAAGTAATAATACTCCTGTTGAATCTTTATCTAATCTTCCTACCGGATAAATTCTTTCAGGAACTTTTGATTTTATAATATCAATAACAGTTTTCCTGCCTCTATCATCCGAAACTGTTGTTAAAACTCCTTTTGGTTTATTTAAAACTATATAAACGGATTTTTCAAAATATACTTTTTTGTTTTTAAATTTCACTTTATCTTTTCTGGAAACTTTAGTTCCAACTTCTGTAACAACTTTGTCGTTAACCTTTACATGTCCTTTTGCTATATATGTATCGGCTTCTCGTCTTGAACATATTCCGGCATTTGCAATATATTTATTTAAACGAATTAAAATATCTGCATCTTTATCTTTTTCATCAGATTTAGACAGTCTATTTTTTTTAAAGTTTTTATAATCCATATTTGATTTAAAACTTTTTTTACCATCTTTATTATATTTTCGTTTATCCTCTTTATTAAACTTTTTTTTATTTTCGTTTTTATAATTATCCTTACTTTTTTTGAAATCTTTCATTTGTCTAAAATTATTTTATTGGCTAATTTAAATTAGTTGCTAATGTTTTTATATTAAAAATATTTGTAATGTTATGCACATAGGAACACTTGTTTTTTCTGTAAATAATCATTGTATTGTTTAGCTGTGCTTTTTGGGTTAAAATGTTTATCAAGTGTGTTTCATGTTTATTATTTTATTATTTTTTTACAAAATAACGATAAAATTTATTAATTTTACAATATATTTAAAACAATAATCATGGATACTAATTATCTTATTTTTGGAGCAATAATAATTGTACTTATTTATTTGATACTAAAATTTGCAAAAAAGTTTGTTAAACTAATTTTATTACTTGTTGTAATTGTAAGTTTAGGCTTATTTGGATATTTATATTACTTTGATATAAGCAACTTAAATGATTTACATTCAAAGTATTGCGAAAATATTGAAATGAAAAAAGACTCTTTAAAATGCGTTTGTATTATTCAGCCAATTGAAGAAGATTTTAAGACTCGTTTGTCTGATGATAAGATTAAAAACATGACAAAAATTGAATTTGCAAAAGAATTGAGTATTTCATTAAAGAATAAACGAAAAGTTATTATTTCAAAACTAAAAGAGAATAAATCATTACATCTTTTGAAAGAATTTAAAAGCGATTTTTTGAAAACATCAGAATAATATTATCAAATATTTTCTTGTAATATTTTTAGAAAATTATTCAAAGAAATATATTCTGCTCCCAAACTTTCAAGATGTTTTGTATAAACTTGTGCATCAATTAATTCCAGAGGTGTATTATCAATTAAATATGCAAGAGCAATTTTTGATGTGTTTGCTTCTTTGCTAAACATTGATTCTCCAAAAAATATTTTTCCTAGCTTAAGTCCGTATAATCCTCCAACTAATTCTTTATTATTATTATAAACTTCAATAGAATGGGCTATTCCTTGTTTGTGAAGTTTATAGAATGCTTCAAACATTTCGTCAGTTATCCAAGTTCCTGCATCTTGCTTTCTTTCAATTTCTTTACAATTCAATATAACTTCTTTAAAGTTCTTATTTACATAGCACTTATAAATATCTTTCTTAATTAAAGATTTAAGACTTTTTGAGCGTTTAAATTTTTTTGGAAATAATATAAATCGAGGGTTTGGTGAGTGCCATATTATTGGTTCACCATCATTAAACCATGGGAATATTCCATTTTTATATGCAAGAACTAATCTTTCAGGCGATAAATCTCCTCCAATGGCAAGAATTCCATCTTCGGCATATTTAGGATGAGGAAATATCAATTCATCTGTAAGTTGAAAAATAGGCATATTTTATTGAAAATGATTTTTTTTCCAATTAACAAAAAAATCTGGTGTGTTTAGTTCTAGTTTTCTTGTTTTATTCATGAATACTTGAATTGTTAATGCTCTAATAATTACCATATTATCAGACTTTCGTCTTAATTCATATTCAAATATTAATTTTGATGCTGGATTATTTATTAAGCTAATTTTCATTACAGCATCTTCACCATAAAAAAGTTGGTTCTTATAGTCAACATCTAGTTTTACAATAGGTATCATCAAACCAAAATTGTTATAAACATCCATATAAGATAAACCATATTTTTTTCCAAATACTTCTCTGGCATCTTCAAGGTATTTTACATAATTTCCATGCCATACTATACCCATAGAGTCAACTTCTCCAAACCGAATTTTTATTTCGGTTTCTAATGTTATGCGTTTTGCATTTGGGTATTTATTTTTTTTCATTTTTGAAACCTTATTTTACACACCTCATAATAGTATGACTTACCCCAACATTTTCAAAAACTTCAACAACTTTCATTCCGGCCTCTTTAACCATACGTTTCATATCTTCGCTATGATACATGCGGCTGTTTCCATTTGCAATACATGTAAAATAAAGCGAAGTTGCATGAAGACTATATGTTGATGCGTCAAAACGTTGCAAATCCCATAAAGTTTCCATTATGTACAAT
>CAMZKV010000096.1 GCA_947311445.1 uncultured Chlorobiota bacterium
GAGGAAAGTTTAGAAAGGGTTAATTATGGTTTTTCCGGTATTGTTTTACCAAAAGGAGAATATAAAATAAAACTTTATTATGTTCCGAAATTTTCCGAAATTACAAATATTATTTCAATAGTTTCTGTTATTGGATTTTGGCTATTTTTGGGTTTATATATATATAGAAAAAAAATAGTACAAAAAAAGTGACTAAATTAATCTTTAAAAATTTAGTCATTTTCACTTTTTTAGTTTTATGTATGAACTAAAAAGAAAACCTCTTTTTCAATGTTTTGCTTGCATTATTATTTTACAATTATTTTTTGACTTAATACTTTATCTTTGGTATTAACTTTTATAATGTAAATTCCTGCATTGTAATTAGATAAATTAATTTCAAATGTTTTTTTTGCAATTTTATTCTTTTGAAAAATTATTTTTCCTGAGGAATTAATTATTTTTAAGTTTTGTATAGTTTTTTTTGAAGTAATATATACAATATCAGTAGTTGGATTAGGAAAAATCTTTATTTCTGTTTTCGTTTTTTCTGAGAAATTTACATCTGTTGAAACTGTAAATATAACAGCATCGAATAAAACTTTTTTATTGTCGTCAGAAGAATCAACTACATCACCAAGATAAACGTATGAATTTTCTCCTTGTAAGAAAGAGTATGTTCCTAAATCAACCCAAGTTCCTTGATTTTCATGTTGGTTAATTGTTATATTTGTGCTGCCTCCTGCATGAAAAATTTTATAGTATGCAGAAGATGTTACTTCAACTGTTGAATAGCTGTCTGAAAAAGTTGCAGGTATATATGCCTCAACTTTATAATTATTTGTCTCTGGCAAATTCGGAGTCCAGGTAACCCAGCACACATCGGCATCGGAGGTTCCTACACCACCAGTCCACCAAATATTCCCGTTTGAACCTGCGTTGTTTTTAATATGTCTATAATATCTTTGTTTTGCTCCACCCTCAGTATTATTCATATAAAAACCATGATTATACGAAGTATTCTCAATTTGTAAATTATCATATTCCGGTTCAGAACTTCTTGCAGTAAGTGTCCATGCAATTGTTCCATGCGACCCGTCTGGATCAAGGTTTTGATAGCCATTGTTATAGCCAGGCCAATCATAATAAGCATCAGCTCCATCATAAGAAGGATAGCCTTCAGTATTTTTGTTTCCCCATGGGTCGTTAAAAATTAATGTGTGTTGATTATTTACGTAGCCAACTGCCAATTTTAAGTGTCCGGAATGTGTTATCCACGAGCAAATTGGGTGAGGATATTCGTTATCAATTTCATCACAAGTTTTTTGAAATGTTGCACTACTAAGCCAAACATAAGAACCGGATTCCATATCGTGCAGGTTTTGATAATTTTTCATTCCGTCCCCTCCCCCAGGAGATGAATATGGAGAAACCCACATATACGCATATCCTCCAAAAGCATTTTTAGAAGAAGAATAAGCATTGAAATAAAATTCGTTATATTTATATCTATCAAGTATGTAACCAGAATAATCGCAATAATGGTCAGCTCCGGTTATTGAGGGAAAATTATTTGCTTCAAGATGCCACTTAGGCAATCTGTTATAATATGCTAATGCCATCATTGATGTAGTTGGTGCACAGGCAGCATCACCATTTCTTCCAGTTGGAGCATCATATTTTTGATGAATATATGGGACAGAATTTGTTAAGTGTGTTATTGATTTTGATGCTTTGAATTTGCTTGTGTCATAAAATCTAGGTTTTAAATTTTTAGGATTATCAAGCAATATTTCGTATGATACAAAAGATGATTTTAAAACATTTAATTTTGCTTTTATTATTTGCCTTTTATTGTATGTTTGATATAATATATCATCATTTAAGCCAAAAGAGGGAGTCATTTCATATACATCTGAAGTATTTGTTAATTGCCTTATATTTATCCCCTTATAATCAGAAATATAGATTTCTGAGTTGTTTAAAATAAAATTTGTTGCATCTGTTTTTTGAAATACAATATTTTTAGAATTTATATCCCAATTTCCTGCACCGCCTTTTCCAAGTTTATATATGTTTTTAGTGCTTAGTTCATACACAAAGAGTTCCATTTCTCTGTTTTGAAAAAGAATTTTTTTGCTGTCGGGCGACCATTTTGGGAAAATTACACCGTTTCCATCATTTGGAAGTATTATTTCTTTTTTTGTTTGAATATTTAAGAGTATAAAATATTCCTGATTGTTATCGTAAACTATATAATTACCACTAGGAGATACAGGTGTGAGGTTTGTATTTTCAAAATTTAAATTTGAAATTTTTTGTATATTCTTTTCATCATGTATTGTTAGTTGATTGCACCTTTGGGAATAAGCTGAAATTAAATGTGCTTTTTTTTCTTCTAAGTTAAAATATGCGGGTGCTTGTTTGCCATCTTCGTTTATTGACTTATATGAAATATATTTCCCTTCAGCTGAAACTGAAAAATATCTTCCGCAACCTGCTGTTTCGACTAAAACTTTGACTTTACCGGAATTAAACAAATAAATTTTTGAGGCAAAGTTGTCTGTAAAAACAATTCCATATGGTGTTTCAAGGGGGGTTATGAAATAAGCATTATTTTCTGCTTTGTAAGTTTGGTTTTGGGTTATTTGTGCAAAATTTACTGTTGAAAATAAAATCAGAATTATTAAAAAATTGAGAATTTTCATATATTTTTAAGTTAAATTTAAACGTGTAACTTACAAATATACTCTTTTTTAAGTTTCATATAATAAAAAAGCTGAACAATTTTGCTCAGCTTTCTTTTTTTTCAATTATCCTTCCTTACAAACCTTTGTCTATAACATCTCTTAGCTCTTTAATAGTTTTATAACTCTCCGAAAGTTTTAAGGCAGCGTTTACCCTTGCAATAAATTCATTTTTTCTTACGGGTTTATGAATAAAATCGGTTGCACCAGCTTCAAAAGCATCTTTTAAATTTTCAGAAGAAAGCATAATCCCTGTAAGCATAATAACAGGAATATCCTTTGTTGAATCATCTTTTTGCAACTCGGCAATTAATTCAAGCCCGGTAAGAGAAGGCATCTCCCAGTCTGTCAAAATTACGTCCGGATGCCTTGTTTTTGCAGATTTTAATGCTTTTTTACTTCTATTTGTTTTAATTATTTCGAAAGAGGGATTCATTTCTTTCAAGTAAGCATTGTATAGCTGTAAATTATTGTTGTCGTCATCAACAATTAAAATTTTTTTGGGTTTCATGTTTTGTGTTTTTATGTGTTTATTTACAGGAAAATAATATATTTCCTGTATTTTGGTGTATTACGAAGGTAATTCTTTTTATTTAATATTACAAAATTAAAATACAATAAGTTATATTGAATTGATACATTATTAATCTCTCCTGTATTATTAATATGTCTTCTAATATTCGAAATAAATATTTATATAATAAGCTCCACTTAATTTAGGCTACGAGAATCTATTAATCACCTATAAATCAAGGACTAAACATTTTGCATATATCTACCTTATTTGTTTTTTAACCAAACAGTTTAATGTTTATTGAAATTGTTTTAAAAACCTCAAATCATTTTCAAAAAATAAACGTAAATCTTTAATTCCGTATTTTAACATTGTTATTCTTTCAATTCCCATACCAAATGCAAAACCCGTATATTTATTGCTATCAATATTGTTTGCTTCAAGAACATTTGGGTCAACCATTCCGCATCCCAATATCTCTAACCATCCGGTATATTTACAAACATTACAACCTTTTCCTCCACATAAAGAACAAGACACATCTACTTCAGCAGAAGGCTCTGTAAAAGGGAAATATGATGGGCGTAATCTTATTTTTGAATTTTGGCCAAAAAGTTCTTTTGCAAAATATTCAAGAGTTTGTTTTAAATCAGCAAAAGAAACATTTTTATCAATATATAAGCCTTCAATTTGATGAAAAATACAATGTGCTCTTGCTGAAATTGCTTCATTTCTAAATACTCTTCCCGGTGAAATTGTTCTTATAGGTGGTTTTTGGTTATCCATTACTCTAACTTGAACAGATGAAGTATGAGTTCGCAAAAGTATATCAGGATTTTTTTCAATGAAAAATGTATCTTGCATATCTCTTGCTGGATGCTCTGGAGGAAAATTAAGAGCTGAAAAAACATGTAAATCATCTTCTATTTCCGGTCCTTCCGAAATTGTGAAACCTAAACGAGTAAAAATTTCTATAATTTCATTTCTTACAATAGATATTGGATGTCTTGAACCGAAATCTTTTGCATCTCCAGACAATGTTAAATCTAATCCTATTTTTACAGTATCTTTAGATTTTATTTTCTCATTTAAAAAATTAACTTTATCAAGAACCTTATTTTTTAATTCATTTAAAACCTGTCCAAATTCTTTTTTTTGTTCATTAGGAACATTCTTAAAATCTTTAAATAGTTCCGTTATAAGTCCTCCTTTTTTAGAAAGATATTTTATTCTAAACTCATCAACTTCATCTGCTATATCAGATACAAACTCCTCTGCTTCTTGCAATAATTCTTTTGCTTTGTCTAACATAATTTTTTATTATTTCTTCGCTAAAAGCTATATTAAATTTATTCTTTTATTATTGACATTTTCATTTTTACATCCTTAACAGGTCTGTCCCCCTGCTTAGTTTTAACTGATGCAATTTTATCAATAACATCAAACCCGTCAACAACTTCACCAAAAACAGTATATGAATTATCTAAAAACGGTGTCCCTCCAATTTCTTTATAGACTTTTCTTTTAAAATTAGGGATTTTATTTATCTTAAAATCTTTTTTATTTTTTAGTTTTTCAACTAAACCATTAATTCCTTCATCATAATTAGATTGATCTAATGAAGTTAATTCAGTTAATATTTCAGGGTGTTTAATAATATAGTTGTTTAAAGCCTCTTGTTTTTCTGAAAAATCAAGTTCTTCGTCAGTATATTTTTTGCCTTGCACAATATAGAATTGAGAACCAGATGATTTTTTAAGAGGATTTATTTTATCTCCTTCTCTTGCTGCTGCAATAACACCTTTTTTATGAAACAAAGAGTCATTAAATTCAGCATCAATTTGGTAATCTGGCCCACCGTTTCCCAACTGAACATTTGGAGCGGCATTTTTAGAGTCCGGGTCTCCTCCTTGGATCATAAAACCATTTATTACTCTATGAAATAATAGATTATCATAAAACTTATTATTTACAAGTTTTAAAAAATTTGCTTTATGCTTTGGAGTTTTGTTATATAATTTAATTTTTATATTTCCAAATTCAGTTTCTAATAAAACATAATTTGCATCAATAATATCTTCATTTATTTCTTTCTCATTTTCTTCAGCTTTTGTTTCTTTATTATCAGAATCTTTAGTTTCATTGCAACTATACATTAAAAAAGTTACTAATAAAGAAAGAAGAATGGGGCGTAATATATTTTTCATGTGTCTAAAAATAGTTAAATGTTTAAAAGTTAATTTATATTTATAATTTTCTTATGCTCTGCTCATAGGAACATTTGCTTTGTTCTGCAAGTAATTTGTATGCAACCATAGACATGCCCTTTGGGATCAAAATATTTGTCGTAGGAGTTTCATTTGCTAAGTTTTTTTAACGGTTATTTATGAAACTTGTTTCAAGTATGTGTTTCATTAATTAAATATTTTTAAATTTGTAAAGTGCAAAAATATAATACTTTTTTTAAAATTCTAAAATTATCAACAAACAAGCACGGTAAGTTAATACATTTGATTTATAGTATAATTGTTTAGTAAAACATAATAAGAAAAAAAACAGTACCGTAGCACCTTTTAATATGAGTTGATATAAGATAATTTAGTATTATTACAAAAAAAGACACGCGTTTAACTATTTAAATATCAATTAATTAAAAATTATCAAGCCATGAAAACTTTAAAAAGCATCATCCTTATTGCATTATTATTCCAATTAAATTCTATGAATGCTCAGAAAATTTCTATTCAAACTGCGAACAATAACAATTTTAGTTTTGAATTATTCAACTATGTAGGAGAAAACAATAATAATTTATTTTTATCTCCTTTTAGCGTTTCAGCAGCACTTGCAATGACATACGAAGGAGCAGAAGGAAAAACAAAAGAAGAAATGTCAGATATTTTACACTTTTCTAAAAACAAAGATGTTTTCAATAAAGATTTTGCTGAAATTATTGAAAAAACTCAAAATTCAACTGTGAAAGGCAAATATACTTTTAATGTTGCAAATTCTATTTGGGCACAAAAAGATTTTAATTTTTTACATTCTTATTTTGCAACAGTTACTAATTTCTATAAAGCACCTATAAATCTTGTTGATTTTTCAAGTTCAATGAAAAGAGAAGAAGTAATTTCTGATATTAACAAATGGGTAGAAAGCAAAACAAATGACAAAATTAAAAACCTTATAAGCAGAAGCGATTTAGACAAAGAAACAAAATTAATTTTAGTAAATGCTGTTTATTTTTTGGCAGAATGGACAAAGGCTTTCAAAAAAGAAAATACAAAATCTGACATATTTTACACATCAAACGGAAAAATAAAAAAAGATTTTATGAGAAAAACTTCTCGAATGAAATATTTAAAATTTGACAAAGGTCAAATGCTTGTTATTCCGTATAAAAATTATAAATCATCAATGATTATTATTATGCCTGATAATTTATCAAATTTTAATAAATTTAAAAAAGAGTTAAGCTCTTCAATGTTTGAGTATATTTTTAACAAAGCAGAATATGAGACTATTAACTTATTTTTGCCAAAATTTAAAATTCAATATAAAAAAGATTTGGCAAAAACTCTTGTCGAGGCAGGAATGAAAAGAGCATTTTCAAATAGTGCTGATTTCTCAAGTATGGTATGCAAAAAAAACATTAGAATAGATAAAATTATTCATCAAACTTTTATAAATATTGATGAAGCAGGAACCGAAGCAGCGGCTGCAACTGCAGTTATAATGAAAAGAGTAACATCTGTTAATCCTTCTGACAAAATTGAATTTAAGGCAAATAAACCTTTTATATTTTTAATAAGAGACAATACAACAGGAAGTATTTTATTTATGGGACAATTGGTAAAATAGTTAAACATATTAAAATACATGGCAAGTATTCTTTTTTAAATAAAAAAATTTATGAGCAACGAAAAAAAATTATTCTTACTAGATGCTTATGCGTTGATATTCAGAGCGTATTACGCATTTATAAAAAACCCAAGATATAATTCAAAAGGATTAAATACATCAGCAATTCTGGGTTTTACGAACACACTTAATGAAGTTCTCAAAAAAGAAAACCCAACACATATTGCTGTTGTTTTTGATCCTCCAACAGGAAATTTTAGAAGTAAAATTTTTCCTGAATACAAAGCTCATAGAGATGCGACACCAGAAGATATTATAAAATCTGTACCTCATATAAAAGATGTTATAAAAGCATTTAATATTCCAATATATGAAGTTTCCGGTTTTGAAGCAGATGATACAATTGGTACTTTGGCAAAAAAAGCTGAACAAGCCGGTTTTACCACATATATGATGACACCGGATAAGGATTTTGGACAATTAGTTTCAGATAAAATTTTTATGTATAAACCGAAACGAGGCGGCAATGATGCAGAAATTCTAGGAAAAAAGGAAATATGTGAAAAATATGGAATTGAAAATCCTGAACAGGTTATAGATATTCTCGCAATTTGGGGTGATGCTGCGGATAACATCCCCGGAATTCCCGGCGTAGGAGAAAAAACTTCAATGAAACTAATACAAAAATATAAAACTGTTACAGGAATATACCAACATATTAATGAGCTAAAAGGAAAACAAAAAGAAAATGTTGAGAAGAGTTTAGATCTTGTAAAACTATCAAAAGAACTTGTAACTATTTCTCTAAATGTTCCTGTTGAACTTAATGAAAATGAACTTAAACTTGATAAACCAAACTATTCAAAATTAGAAGAACTTTTTAAAAACTTTGAATTTAACGCACTAGCTAAACGAATAATTCCGGGAAAAAACGAAATAGTTTCTCAAGGTAATCTTTTTGGAAATACTCAAATTTTAAATGAAAAAAGTTATGATTCTGAGACCAATACAAATTTTAAGGACATTCATAATTCAGAACATAATTATTTACTTATTGAAAATGAGGAAGAAATTAAAAAACTTGTTTCAAAATTAGAAAAAACAAAAGAATTTTGTTTTGATACAGAAACAACAGGAACTAACCCCCATATTGCTGAACTTGTAGGAATTTCATTTTCTTATAGGAAATATGAAGCTTATTATATTCCCATTCCTGCTGACACAGAAAAATTTAAAAAAATAATATCTATACTTAAATCTGTTTTAGAAAATTCTGAAATTAAAAAAATAGGACAAAACATTAAATACGACATAATTGTTCTATCAAATTACGGTATAAATGTAACGGGAAATATTTTTGACACAATGCTTGCTCATTATTTGCTTGAACCGTCAAAGCGTCATAACATGACTGTTTTATCGGAAACTTACCTAAAATACACACCTGTTTCAATTGAAAGTTTAATTGGAAAAAAAGGTAAAAATCAGCTTTCTATGAGAAACATTCCAATTGAAAAAGTTTCTGAATATGCAGGTGAGGATGCAGATATAACTTTAAGATTAAAAGAAGTTCTTGAAAAAGAACTTTTGAAAGACAAAAAACTTCACAAACTTGCTGTTGATATTGAGTTTCCATTAGTTTATGTTCTTGCAGACATGGAAAAAAACGGGGTAAAAATTAGTGTTGAAAAGTTAAAAAAATATGAAGTTGAATTGTCTGGAAGAATTAAAAAAACAGAAGCTAAAATTTATGAATACGCAGGTACAAAATTTAATATTTCATCACCAAAACAAATGGGAATAATTCTTTTTGAGAAATTAAAAATCTCTGACAAACCAAAAAAAACAAAAACCGGACAATATGCAACAGGAGAAAGTGAACTTCAAAAATTAAAAGATAAACACGAAATTATTAATTTGATTTTAGATTATAGAGGATACGCAAAACTTCTTTCAACCTATGTTAAAGCTCTTCCGGAATTAATAAATAGTAAAACAGGAAAAATACACACTTCTTACAATCAGGCAGTTACAGCAACCGGAAGACTAAGTTCCACAAATCCAAACCTACAGAACATTCCAATAAGAACCGAAGATGGCAAAAAAATTAGAGAAGCATTTATTCCAACAGATGATAAGCATATTTTATTTGCAGCTGATTATTCGCAAATTGAATTACGAATTATGGCACATCTAAGCCAAGACAAAAATATGCTTTCAGCGTTTAATAACAAAGAAGATATTCATGCAGCAACAGCAGCAAAGATTTTTGGAATTGAGTTGAAAGATGTTTCTAAGGATATGAGAAGTAAAGCAAAATCTGCTAACTTTGGTATTATTTATGGAATTTCTGCATTTGGCTTGGCTCAAAACTTAAATATTCCACGTTCAGAAGCAAAAGAACTAATTGATGGATATTTTGAAACATACCCCGATGTGAAAAAATATATGGACGAGAGTATAAAAAAAGCAAGAAACCAGGAATATGTTTCAACAATTTTGGGAAGAAAACGACAATTGCTAAATATTAATTCCCGAAACTCACTTTTGCGGAGTAATGATGAGCGAAATGCAATTAACGCACCTATACAGGGTACGGCAGCAGACATTATTAAAATTGCAATGATAAATTGTCAAAAAAAATTAAAGGATGAGAAAATAAAAGCAAAAGCAGTTCTGCAGGTGCATGATGAATTAGTTTTTGATGTGCCAAAATCTGAATTAGAAAGAACAAAGCAAATTGTCATTAAGGAAATGGAAAATGCTTTTAAACTTTCAGTAAATTTAATTGTAGATACAAATTCGGGAGAAAATTGGTTAGTAGCCCATTAATTATGCAGAAAATTATTCAGTATTATATTTTTTAATAAATTTGTACAACAAAAAAAAGAAATTATGGAACAATCACCAAAAATAGCAATAATCCTTTCAGGCAGTGGAGTTTATGATGGGTCAGAAATACATGAATCAACAATGACAATGTTTGCTGTTGCAAAACTTGGAGGAGAATATCAAATTTTTGCACCTGATATGGAGCAATACCATGTTATTAACCACATAACGGGTGAAGAAATGAACGAAAAAAGAAACGTACTTATTGAATCTGCAAGAATAGCAAGAGGAAACATAAAAGCTCTTTCAGAATTAAAAGTCTCGGAATATGATGCAATAATATTTCCGGGAGGATTTGGAGTAGCAAAAAATCTCTCATCATTTGCTTTTGATGGAGAAACTTGTACTGTTATTCCAGATGTTCATCGGGTTATAAATGAAGCAATTTTACAAAGTAAGCCAATTGGGGCTTTATGTATTGCTCCTGCAATAATTGCAAGAATTCTGGAAGGAGTAAAACTTACAATTGGAACAGACAAAGAAACTGCGGAAACTATTGAACGAATGGGCGGAGAACATATTAGTACAGGACACGGAGAAGTTATAACAGACCAAGATTTTAAAATTGCTACTACTCCATGTTATATGCTTGATGCAACGATTACAGACATTGCAGATGGAGCTATTAATGTTACCAAAGCAATTTTTGAAATGATTAATTAATATTTATGGCATTAATTTTAAATATTGAAACTTCAACATCTGTTTGTTCTGTAAATATTGCAAAAGACGGCAAAAAAATTATTGGGAAAGAAACTAAAGAAAATAATGCACATTCAAAAATTCTAACTGTTTTTATTGAAGATATTTTTGCAGAAGCAAACATAAAAGTAAATGATATTGATGCAGTTGCGGTAAGCAAAGGTCCCGGCTCATACACAGGTTTAAGAATTGGCGTTTCTGTTGCAAAAGGTATTGCCTACGGAGCAAACAAAAAACTCATATCCATAAACACATTAAATTCAATGGCTTGGGGATGCAAAAAAAACAAAAATTTTGAAAATAATGTTTTATTTGCTCCTATGATTGATGCAAGAAGAATGGAAGTTTACACACAATTATTTAATAATAATTTAAATGCCATAAATAAAATTGAGGCAAAAATAATTGATACAACTTCTTTTTTACGAGAATTTAACAAACATAAACTTGTTTTTTTTGGTGATGGGGCAGATAAATGCAAAAACACAATTTTACATAAAAATGCAATCTTTATCGATGATTTATTCCCATCAGCAGATTATATGATTGAATTTTCGGAAAAGGCATTTAACAATAAAAAATTTGAAAATGTGGCATATTTTGAGCCTTTTTATTTGAAAGATTTTGTTGCAAGTATCCCTAAAAAAAATATTTTTGGTTAAAAACATTTAAAGACAAGGCAAAATCATACTTTTATTTTTCAACACAATTTATTTGATTTAACAATTCAAACTAAGTTTTTTAAGAATAATGAAACTAATAAAATATCAAAATCAAAAATTAATGTTATCGTGACACGTTAAAACGTGACACGATTTAAAGGAAATTAATACTTTTAACAGATTTTAACAAAATGTGTGTTCCCCCTGTATTTAAAGACTTAAAATCGTAATTTTATCTTTTATAAGCTGCTGTTTAAGAGCATTTATATCTAAAAACTCTTGACTTTGACAGAATATTGACTATAATTTAATTTTTGAACATAAAAACTCAATAAAATTAGGCTTCTAAATTTTTTTTAAATTTTATCTGTGGTGCGAAAATATTTGTTTTATTCATTATTTAGCCCTATATTTGCACCATGGCATTTTTAAGATTAGAAAAGAAAAAATCAGGGAATTACATGAGAATTGTAAAATCCTATCGTGTAAATGGAAAGCATAGACAAAAAACACTTCATTCTTTAGGAAAAGTAGAAGATTATCCAGCCGAACAGTTA
>CAMZKV010000097.1 GCA_947311445.1 uncultured Chlorobiota bacterium
TTATGAGCTCTTAATTGCAAATGATTAGTTCCCAATTTGTTGGTGGCTCTAATAATCATTTTTACTTGTAAATTTCCATTTTCCTCAAAAATAGTTGGGTTAATTACAGTTTCGCAATTAGGAACATCAACAGAAGGTGCATTATTATTAATTGTAAACCCTGTTCCTTTGTACAAGGGGATAATTGTAAAAAAATTATTTGCTCCAATATATCCTCTCACATCTAATTCTGTTAAAGGGTTTGAAGTTCCTAAACCAATATTATCTCCTGAAAAAGAGGAAGTTGTGTTTCCGTTTACAGTGTTTCTTACCCAAGGGTTATTTTCCTGATTTCCAACATATTGCCATGAATTACCATCGTAATAATAAATACCTAAAATATTATTTGTTTGAAAAACAGTTAAGCCCTTAGCAGGACTATTTATATTTAATCTTTCATTTTCAAGCATTCTCGGAATAATTAATCCTTTTGTAGAAGATTTAATATCTAAAATACTTGAATTGTCGGGTGTAGAATTGCTTATTCCCACATTTTGAGAAAATCCTGTTACAATTGTAAATGATAATAAAAATAATATAATTTTTGCTTTCATAACTTTATGGTCTAGGGCAAACTCATACTTTGTTAAAATCTGTTAAAAGTATTAATTTGCTTTAAATCGTGTCACGTTTTAACGTGTCATGATAACATTATTTTTGATTTATATATTTTATTAGTTTCATTATTCTAAAAACTTTAATTTGAATTGTTAAATCAAATAAATTGTGTTGAAAAATAAAAATATGAGTTTACCCTTTTTTATGGTTGCAGTGGTCTAACTAATAAATATGCACTGTTAAAATTTGCATTATTATCAGTCCATCCGTATAGATGAACTTCCCAAGCGTTTGTTCCGGCATTCCAATTTTTCCATTCACTTTCTACCATCCATCCGGTTTGTGTAGATGTCCAAGTCCATGTGTCAGAGCTTGTTATTGGAAAAACCTCTGAGCTAATATCATGTGCTCTTAACTGAAAGTTATTACTTCCACTTGCAGAAGTAACTCTTATAACTAATTTTACTTGCACATTTCCATTTGCTTCATAAATTAAAGGTTCAAAACCAGATTCGCAATTGCTTAAATCTTGCCCACTTGTGTTTGTCATATTATAAATACTTCCTGCTTGCCATAAAGGAATTACTGAAACCATATTTGTGGAAGAAGCAAATCCTCTTACATCAAGTTTCATTGCGGGGGTTGAAGTTCCTATTCCTACATTATCTGCTGAATTTGCAAGAATTGTGTATGAAGTGGCAGCATTTCTTGACCAATAATCATTTCCTTCGTTTCCAATATACAACCAACTTGTTCCGTTATAGTAATAAAATCCTTCCGAATTATTTGTTTGATACACCATTAAGCCTTGTGCGGGTGAACTAATTCCGGTTCTGTCAGCTTCAAGCATTCTAGGAATTAATATTCCTTTTGAATTTGAAGAAATATCAAGCATTGCAGAATTATCAGGCTGATTTCCTGATGTGTTTATTGCTACTTGCGAATATGTTTTATTAAAAAAAGAAATATAAAACAAAATAGAAATTATGAATATTATTTGACTTTTCATTGCTAAAATTATTTTTTTATAATTACCTTTTTAAAAACTTGAATATCTTTATTTTGAAATTTCAATATGTATAAACCATTATTTAGCTCAGAAATATTTAAACTAAAATTTTTGTCTGAAATTTGTTTTTGTTTCACTAATTTTCCCGAAATATTATACATATAAACTATAAAATCTTCTTTTAAATTAAAAAACAGTTTGTCTTTTGCAGGATTAGGAAAAACTTTAATATTATTTTCTACATTTTCAATTTTAGGAATATCTGTTGGTGGTGTTGGTGCTGTTATGTTTTGGTCTATGTAAACATAAAAATCACCCGGTTCATAATAAATAGAATGTCCGTTTGCATCTGAAACATTAATGCTTTCACCGGTTAAATAATTATACCAAGTTCCTGTGTGCTGAAAATTTGGTGTCATGCTAAATCCTGTTACACCAAAATTTCCTGAAATTGCAATATTTAGTCCGCCTGAGCTAATCCATTCTCTTTTTCCATTGCCTCCAAGATTGTCATAAGAAAAAGTTCCATTTCTAAAATCTTCATAGTTTGTTTTAAGATAATTCATTGCTTGATATGTTCTGTAAACTTCTTTTCTTCCTGCTTCATTGTAATATTCCCAATGAACTGGTTTTGCACTTGTTCTGCAATCTTCACTAATTGTTCCGTTAGAGCAATAATTTATGCTGTAATCATAACCAAGTTCTCCAAATTGCCAAATCATTTTAGGTCCGGGAATTGCCAAGTAAAAAGGTATAATTTGAGCAAGTCTTTCAAGTGCTGTTGCCGGGTCTTGAATATTATAGCCTCCACTTGTATTGCCGAATGTCAAATTTTCAAACATAAGTCGTTCTTCATCGTGGCTTTCCATATAAGCAACTAAATTAGGATAAGAATATCCTCTGTTTGCAAAATATGCCCAAGAAAAATCTGAACCGGTTTCAAAGCCCATTGTTGCTTGTTTAAATTTTTCTTGCATGTTTCCCCATGGTAACATTCCGTAGTTTGAAAGTTCTTTTTCTTCATCATTTTCAGATAAATGTTCTAAAATTACATAAGCATTGGGATTTACACTTTTTATATAATCGTAATAATCTTCCCAAATTGCAATTCTTGAAGCATCATATTGTCCCCATGCTCCAACATCACCAAGAGTGTTATTTTGCGTAAATCCTTTTGATAAATCAAATCTAAAACCGTCCACTTTATATTCTGTCATCCAATGATTTAGTATGTCTTTTGTAAGTTGTTTTGTAAATGAACTTTCATGATTAAAATCGTAGCCGGGGCTGTAAGGATGCGTTGCAATTACATTATACCAAGGATTAGTTGGAGTAACTAAATCTGTATTTTTATCGTAATACATTTGCACTAATGGCGATTGCCCAAATGAATGATTTAAAACCATATCCATAATTACTGCTATTCCATTTTCGTGGCAAGCATCTACAAATTCTTTAAAATCATCTTTTGTTCCGTAGGCTTTGTCGAATGCAAAATAAAAATCGGGATTATAGCCCCAACTATCATTTCCTTCAAATTCATTTACAGGCATTAGTTCAATTGCATTAATTCCTAATCCTTTTAGATACCAAAGTTTATCTTTTGTAGCTTTTATAGTTTTTTGTGTAGTAAAATCACGAACAAGAAGTTCATAAATAACTAAATCAGCTTGTGATGTTCCAACAGCAGAAGGTGTGAAATTTTCTATTTGCCAATTATAATTTGTTTGGGCAGTTTTAAAAGTACTAACTATTCCAATTGTTTGATCCCAAGGATAATCTTTTAAGTTTGGATATGTTGTTTCCGGAATATATCTGTCGTTCCAAGGGTCAAGCACTTTTTCACAATATGGGTCAGCAAGTTTTAGCTCCCCATCTATGTAAAATTGATATGCATATTCTGTTCCTGCTGTTAAGCCTGTTATTGTTGTCCAGAAATGTTGCCCGTCAGTAGTTCTTTTCATAAATCCATTATCACTTGCTGTCCAATTATTAAAATCACCTATAACAAAAGCAAATTCTTTTGATGCCGGAGGGTCGTGCAATACAATTATTACGGTGTTATCATCAATATAATTAACACCATTTTTCATCCCGGCAGGCAATTCCTCTGTTACAACTGCACCTCTAACAAAAAACCAAGTTGTGTCAGTTACATGATTTGTTCCATCAAAAGCATCTGCAACAATTTCGTGCATTCCTGCTGTATAATCACCTGTGTATAAACCATACATTGTTTCGTTTGCACTTTCTTGATGTACTTGAACTCCGTCAATATCAATAGTAATTGAATTTGCATTCATTGCAACAGCACAAACAGGTATTAAAGTATTTAAGGGAACTAATGGGTCTTTTTTATTGGGGCTTAATAGTTTAACTTCCAATCCATTATCATAAATTTGTATGAACATATCACTTCCATCTGCATTTCTTGCAACATAAAAATCGTCTGGATTTTCAGGAACAATTGGTTCTCCACTTCTTATAACCATTGCAATTTTTAAAATTTCTTCGCCACTAGGAACTCCATAAAATGTTCTAATATTTGGTATTGTAAGTTCATATAAATCAGTTGCAATTTCAGTAAATTTATACGTAGCATCATTCACTCCCCAAGTTGTTACAACATGTTGCCAATCATTATTTCCTGAACTTTCGGAAGTTATTAGCCCTGTGTGTGCATATACATCGCCAGAATACCCTGCGAGAGCACCATTACCTAATGTTGCATCAAAAGTAATTGTTACAGAACCATCTTGAAGAGGAAATGCAGGATTGGTTGTTAGCACACCTATTTGACCGTCGCAAGTAAGTTGCTCCCCTACGGTGTATGTGTAAAAGCCGCCTCCATTTTTATCGAAGTTAATTGTAAGTAAATCAAAGTCTTGCGTTGGATTACTCATTGTTGTAGAGAAAATGTAATATTTAACTTCTGTATTTTCTGCCAAAATAGGAATTGTTGCTGTTCCTATTGTTCCAGTGAAATTTAGTGCTAATAAATTTGAAGTTGTCCAATCATTAGTTGTATATCTCACATAAAAATTTTCATCAGTTGCTTTTGCATGATTTATTTCTACTGTAATATCAACATCATCGGTAGCAGTTGGCATTTGCGGACTTCTTGAAACGGAAGTTATTTGGGCAGGTTCGGAAGATGTTTCCATGAATATTGCACGAGTATCGGCATATCCCGTATTTTCAAAATTCATTGTGTACCACTTGTTGTTTGAAAGTGTAATTGAATTATTGCTTCCACCACCTGTGTTATTATAAGTATATGTTTGAATGGAATTAATGTTAATATTTAAAACATCAACCCATTTATTTGCCCAATAATTAGTTGAGGGACCACTGGAAAATGCAAATTCATAAGTACCTCCCACAAAATCGCCACCGCTTGATGCAACATTAAATTTTGTTTGATAAATTAAACTTAAATCTGAAATAAGCATAACTTGCCCACCTGTTGTTTGGCTTTCTCCTGCAAGAACAAGATTTGTGGGAGGATTTGCCCAACTATCCCAAGCACCGGGCATATTTAATCCTTCGGGAGCATATATTTGAGCTGATAAATTATTTGAGATTAAAATTGATAATGCAATTAATAGTGTAATTGTTATACGTCTCATATTTTTATTATTTATTCCATTGTTGAGTTACTTTTCCTGTTAAGGATAAAATCTTTGCATCAATTTTGTGTGTAATTGTCAGAAATATAATACTTGTTTATTCTGTTGCATGTACTTTATTTAATCTTCTATGTTTTACAAAAACAAAAATATTTTTACTAGATATTAACAAATATTGTTACTGGTTTCCATAAAATACTTTATTTAAGTTTGCTTGTAAAAATAGTTAAGAAATTGTTAATTATATAGGTTTAAGGGGTATTTTTTGTTGCAAACGACTTCGCAAACGATTGCGTTTAAGCAAAAAAAAAGTCTGCAATAAATTGCAAACTCTTTTATAAAATTTGTTAAAAGCTAATTATTTAACAATAAGTTTTTGAAGAGATGTTCCTTCAATAGAAGATAGTTCTACAATATACATTCCAGCTGTAAAACCTGTTAGGTTTATTGTGTTACTATACCCTTTTAAAACAAGTTTTCCTGTTAAGTCAATAACTTTATAATTTGCTTCTTTGGATAATTGGAAAATTCCTGTTGATGGGTTGGGGTTAATGTTTATTGAAAAAGCATTAATATCATTAATACCAGAACTAAACAAGATGTGTTGATCTGGCGTTTTATTATCTCCTGTTCCGTCGAGAGCCTTTACAAGAAAACCAATGTCTGTAATTCCAGTTGCCCCTCCGTTCAATGTTGTAGGTGTGAATGTGAAAGAATAAGTTCCATCACCATTGTCTGTCATTTGCATTGCAGCGTCTGAATTATTCCAGTCTCCGTTTGGATAAGTACCGCTTGCATCATCCCACATCCAAATATACAAATCTCCTGTTGTCCATGCTGTGCCAGCACAATCTAATGTTGTAGTTAATACTATTTCTGCACTTTCATCTGTTATTGTTGCAGGATTTGTTGACCATGTAATATTATCACATTGTTGAGCTTTTGAAAAACTTACTATTGCAAAAATTGCAATTAATAGAATAAAAAATCTTTTCATAATATTATATTTTAAAAGTTTATAAATTTAATTTTATTGTAAAAATAGAGTATTTTTAATAAAAATTCAAACAATAAAGATAATTAAACTCGCAAACGATTGCATAAAAGCATAAAAAAAACCACTAATAAATTAATTATTAGTGGTTTAAGTGACCCCTCTGAGGCTCGAACTCAGGACCCACGCCTTAAAAGGGCGTTGCTCTACCAACTGAGCTAAGAAGTCATTTGCTTATTTTTATTTAAAAGCGATTGCAAAAGTAATATCAATATTTTATTATCCAAAAAAAAAATTACTTTTTTAAACATTTTATTCAAATAACATTTTCTCTATAAAATTTCTATAATCTTTAACAGAGTTATTAATAACTGCGAATGCTTCTTTTTTGTTATAAGTATGAGTTATTTCACATTTATGACTATTTTCTCCCGGCATATCTTTATATGTTAGGAAATAATGTCTTAATCTGTCAATTACTGCTTGTGGACAATCATCAATATCTTTATAGCTACCATAAACAGCATCTCCTTTTAAAACTGCTATTATTTTATCATCGGCTTCATTTCCGTCAATCATTCTAAAACCTCCTATTGGTCTTGCTTGTACAAGAATATCTCCATGAGTAATTTCTTTTTCTGTCAAAATACAAATATCCAAAGGATCACTATCTCCAATAATATCCGGTCTATCTAGTTTTTTTCTACTTATTTCTGCAAGTTTATCTCCACAATATGTTTGAGGAATAAAGCCATAAAGAGCCGGTAAGATACTCGAAAACTTTTGAGGTCTGTCAATAGTTAAATATCCACTAGCTTTATCAACTTCATATTTTACAGTATCAGTAGGAACCATTTCCACAAAACTTGTAATTATTTCAGGTGCATTATCCCCAATCTCAATACCGTGCCAAGGGTGTGATTTATATCTTAAGCCCATTAATTTACCTATTGGATCAAGTTTTTTTCTACTCATATTTTTTTTTACAAAATTAACTAAATAAAACTACTATGTTAATATAAATCTTTTTTTTTATGTCTTCTTTTATAAATCTACAAAAACTTGAATGAAAAATTTTAGTTAAAAATTTACTTATACCTTCTCGCTAAGTTCCAGCCAACGCATTTCTTTTTCATCAATTAATGTTTCAAGTTCTGATAAACGTTTTGAATTTTCTTCTAATTTTCCATCTTTAAAATTTCCTGCATTTAGGTAATCTTCTATTGCATTTTTTTCATTTGTTAAATCTTCAAGTTCTTTTTCTAAACCTTCAAATTCAACTTTTTCTTTATATGAAAATTTATTTGAAGTTTTTGTAGCCGTGTTCTTCTTTTTTTCTTTTGGTTTCGATAAACTTGCAACTTCACTTTTTTCTTGTCTTTCTTTTTTAAGAATAAATTGGCTATAAGCCGAATAGTTTCCTGGAAAGTTTCTAATTTTTCCATTGCCTTCAAAAACAAAAAGTGTGTTTGCAACTTTATCAATAAAATACCTGTCGTGAGAAACAATTATTACGCTTCCTTTAAATCCTAAAAGATATTCTTCAAGAACATTTAAAGTCATAATATCCAAATCGTTAGTAGGTTCATCAAGAATTAAAAAGTTTGGATTTCTCATTAAAACTGTCATCAAATACAGCCTTCGTTTTTCGCCACCACTAAGTGTTGAAACATAGTTATATTGCATATCGCGAGGAAATAAAAAATACTCAGCAAATTGCCCTGCCGTCATTTCTCTATTTTTGCCCAAACTAATAACTTCTGCAATATCTTTTATAATATCAATCAGTCGTTTGCTTTCGTCAAAATCTACGGCAGATTGTTCAAAATAGCCAATAGAAACAGTTTCGCCCATTTCAAAATTGCCACTATCGGGTTTTAATTTATTTGTTATAACATTTAAAAAAGTACTCTTGCCAACTCCATTATTTCCAAAAATTCCAATTCGTTCTCCTCTTACAAATTTATACGAAAAATTGTCAATTAATTTTAAATCGCCAAAAGCTTTGCTAATATTGTAAACATCAATTATTTTTTTTCCTAAACGTTTTCCTTCAACATCAATACTCACAGTTGAACTGTCAATTTGCTTACTTGCTTTTTCCTTTATTTTATAAAAATTATCAATTCTTGCTTTTGCTTTTGTTGCTCTCGCTTGTGGTTGCCTGCTCATCCATTTTGCTTCGGTTCTTAAAAGATTTCTTGCTTTTTCAATATTTGCAGACATGTTTTCAATCCGTTCTTCACGTTTTCTTAAAAAATAAGCATAGTTACCTTTATAGCTAAAAATCTGATTATCATCAATTTCAAGAATTACATTACAAACTTTATCCAAGAAATATCTGTCGTGTGTAACTATTAAAACTGTTATCTCAGACTTTGCCAAATATTCTTCAAGCCATTCAATCATTTCAAAATCAAGATGATTTGTAGGTTCATCAAGAATAATAAAATCCGGTTTATTAAGAAGTGTATTTGCAAGTGCCAAACGTTTTCTTTGCCCACCCGATAGAATGCTTACTTTTTTATTAAAATCAGTTATTTTAAGTTTTGTAAGAATAAGCTTTATTTCTCTTTCAAAATCCCAAGCATCAAGCCTGTCCATTGTTTCAACAGCTTCTTGTATTTTTTTCTCATCTTGTGAAAGCATTGCAAGTTCATATTCTTTTACAGTTTTTGCAATTTTGTCAGAAGAAGAGAATACTTGTTCCATTACGGTATTATCACCATCAAAAATAGGTTCTTGAACTAAATACGAAGTTGATATTTGTTTGTTTAAACTAACTTTTCCTTCATCTGCAATATCATTTCCTACAATAATATTTAACAATGTCGTTTTGCCTGCACCGTTTTTAGCAATTAATGCACATTTATCACCTTTATTTACTATAAAAGAAATATCTTCAAATAAAGATTTTGTACCATAGTTTTTTGAAAGATTTTCAACTTGTAAATAGCTCATAAAAATGGATTATTTTTTTAAATATTAATGATTATTGTAATTTTACATTCTTGCCAAAAGTATAATTATTTTTCTTAGAAAAGCTACAAGTTTCAAATTTCAAAAATTATACTTAAAAACGAATTATTTTTCGTAAAATTGTAGTCAGAAAAAACGAAATAAAATGCTAAAAAAAATATCGGATTTATATAAAAAAAGTAATGAGCAAAATACAAAACGCCTTGTTTTAGCTTCTGCGGCAGATGAACATTCATTAGATGCAGTTTTTGTTGCCCAAAATAAAAATATTATTGAACCTATTTTAGTTGGTGATAAACATTTAATTTCCAAAATTTGCAAAGATAAAGGATACAATCTAGATGGAATAGAATTAATTGATATAAAAGATAATAATGAAGCCGTAAAAATTAGTGTGCAGCTGGTACGAAATAAAAAAGCTGATATTATTATGAAAGGGAATGTACCAACAGCAACACTTTTAAGAGCTGTTTTAAATGAAGAGTATGGTTTAAAATCTGGTAATTTATTATCTCATTTTGCTTTGTTTGAACTTAAAAATTATCATAAATTAATTGGCTTAACAGATGTGGCAATGAATATTGCTCCCAACTTAAAGGAAAAAGCTGGTATTATAAAAAATGCTGTAAACTACATGAATAGAATTGCTTATAAAAAACCAAAAGTTGCTGTAATAGCTGCCGTAGAACTTGTAAATGAAAAGATGCCAGCAACAATTGATGCTGCAATACTTTCAAAAATGGGAGACCGGGGGCAAATTAAAAATTGTATAATTGATGGACCTTTGGCTTTTGATAATGCTATGAGTAAAGAAAGTGCAGAGCACAAAGGCATTGTTTCAGAAGTTGCGGGAGATGCAGATTTATTAATGATGCCCAATATTGAAACAGGAAATGTTTTATACAAATCATTTGCATATACAGGAGCAAAAGTTGCAGCGGTTATTTTAGGGGCAACTGCACCAATTGTTTTAACATCACGGTCTGACTCTGAGGAAACAAAACTTAATAGTATTGTTTTAGCAGCAGTTAGTTAATTTAATAATAATTTTTTCAATTTATAAAAACTTTGAAAATATAAAAATATATAAAATGAGCATATTCGAACACATGAAAAAAAATAAAAGCAGAGAATTGCTTTTTTTAGAAGAAGAAACTTTAAATTTAAAAGCAATTATTGCTGTGGATAGTATTATTTTGGGTGCTGCAAATGCTTCTGCTAAATTATTTGAATATAAAAATGAAGATGAAGCTGTTGCTGATGCTTTAGACATAGCATACTATAATTCATTAAGAGCCTCACTGTTGAGAAGGAGTATGGGAGGTGCTAGCATTGTACTTCTTGGAGATCCTGACAAAGTAAAATCAGAAATGTATTTCAGAGCATTAGGCGTTTTCTTAAACCGTTGGAATGGGAAATTATTTATGTCTATTAGTAAAGGTATATCTTATGAAGACATTAATTATGTTGGTAGAGAATCTAAATACTTACTTGGACTTGAAGAAAGTCATGGTGGACTTGGAAAAATATACGTTAATAGAGCAAAAGGTATAATTCATGGTCTTAAAGCAATTGCTAAGCATAAATTAAAAACGAATTCTTTAAAAGGCTTAAAAATAGTTGTTCAAGGAATTGGAGATTTGGGTTCTGAGCTTGTAAATCAGTTAATTAAAGAAGAAGCAGAAATTACTATAACGGATAAGATTTATGATAGAATAAAAGTTATACAGGATAAAGTTGAAAATATAAAAATTGAAAAACCTGAAAAAATATACGATGTTGAATGTGATATTTTTTGTTCGTGTGCAACTGAAAAATTAATAACTCCTGAAAACCTTAAAAGAATAAAAAGTAAAGTTTTAACCGGAAGTACTAACCAAGCGTTAAAAAACCTTAAAGATGTTTCAATTTTAAAAGAAAATAACGTTCTTTACGTTCCAGGATATATTATTAATGGTGGAGACATTATTCAAATGGCAAATGAGAAAGAAGGCTATGGAGCAGAGAAAGTTGAGACTGAACTATCTGACATATACAAAAATACTCTGGATTTAATTAGTGAATCGGAACAAACAGGAATTGTACTTTGCAAACTTGCAACAGAAAAAGCCGAAGAATATGTTAAAAATGTTTCTTCAATAAAAATGCTAAAATAAATATGTTAGTCGGAACTTACAAAAAAACATACTTAGTTTTATTTCTTATTTTAACTAATCTCCAATATGCTTATTCTCAGCATGATGCAGACTCATTAAAAAACATTTTAATAATTTGGAATATTGATGATGGCTTAAATAAAAAGGAAATATTACTAGAAGACACTTCTGTCGAAACCTTTCATAAAACACTAAAAAAAGAGAAACTTAGCATTCTCACTTCAAATCTGGGCAATACAGGTTCTGCATGTATTTCTGACATTTTTATTAAAAGAGATGATTTATTTGATAGAGATTTTATTTTTAATATGCCATATTCAATTTTTATAAAAAAATCTAAAGACATAAAATATTTTAATACAAGACGTCCATTTACAACAATAATGCACAGGACTTCTACAAAGATAAAAAACATACAAACAATAAGTTTTATACACTCGCAAAACATAAATCCAAATTTTAACATTGCTTTTGATTTTGATTTCATGACTTCATTAGGCCAACTCAAGCCTCAATTAACAAAAACAAATTCTTCTGCTTTATCTATTAATTACAAAAAAAACAGATATTTTATTTACGCATCCTATGTACATAACAAAATTGAAAACGAAAATAGCGGAGGTTTTATAATTGATGCAGAAAATACTGCAAATGCTATTCCTTCTACAAATTTAGAAAACGCATTTATTTTGATAAAAAATCAAGAATTAAGCGTAACACAAAAATACGAATTTGGCAAGCATAAAAACTTATCCTATCTTGATACAATAGTAAAAGTTTTAGAACCAAAAACTAGTATTTCTTGGAACACATTATTATACAGAAGATATAGAATTTACACAGACAAAGAGCAAGCTGGAAGTAAACTATATGATGATTTCAACTTTATTTTAAATAAAACTATTGATTCAA
Source organism: uncultured Chlorobiota bacterium (assembly GCA_947311445.1). Lineage (GTDB taxonomy): Bacteria > Bacteroidota > Bacteroidia > Bacteroidales > JAADGE01 > JAADGE01. The sequence continues at coordinate 12,277 of CAMZKV010000097.1, forward strand.
CATCGCTAAGTGGTGTATCGAACAAAATCAGTTATAAAAGCGAGAAAATATTTGAAGAAAAAAATAAATTTGGTTTTTCTTTTAACTTAAAGTTTGACATTAAAGAATATTTTAATTTTAAAGAATATATTACACTTAATAATAAAAATCTTTATTATGAACCTAGTATATCTGCAGATATTTATTCTAACAAATTTTTAAATTTCAACACAAAAATTTTTGCAGATTATTTTATATCCGGATATAGGAGAAATGATTACAAACTCGGGTTTAACATAAAAAAAGAAATTAAAGTAATAAAACAAGCAATTACTGTCGGAATTAATGCTAAAATAACAAATTTAAAACCTGGTTTCTTTTTCCAAAATTATTATTCTAATCATTACATTTGGGAAAATGATTTTAAAAATACTAAACGAATTGATGCTTCATTAAAATTTTATATGCCAAAATATCGTTTAAAAACGTCTATTTCAACTTCTATGATTGAAAATTATATTTATTTTGGACCTTCATCTGTTCCTATGCAATATGACATAAACCTATTTGTTACAACTGCAAACATTAACAAAACATTCAATTTTAGAAAATTTTATTTTTTAAACAATATTTATTTGCAACAATCGTCAAACGAAAACATTGTTTCAGTACCCCTGTTTGCTTTATATCATTCTGCATATTTTCGTGTAAAATACAAAAATGTTTTGCATACATACATGGGTTATGATGTTTACTTTTCTACACAATATAAGGCATCTTCTTTTAATCCGTCGGTAGGACAATTTTATTTTGAGCCAAACAATTCTAGAACAATAGGAAATTATCCTTTCGTAGGGGTCTTTTTAAATGTAAAAATAAAAAAGAATGTTATGCTTTCTTTTAAGTTTCAACATATAAATTCTCAGGCATTAGATAGAAACTATCCTGTTCAAATTAATAATTTTCCTGTATTTGCACGTGTTTTCAGGTTTTCAGTACGTTGGACTTTCAAAAATTAATATCATAATATGAACTCAAATAAAAAATTTGGTACAGCTCCTGTTTTTTTTACTGCAATTTCTACAATTTTGGGTGCAGTACTGTTCTTACGTTTTGGGTTTGCTGTTGGAACACTTGGGTTTTGGGGAGTTGCTTTAATAATTATTTTAGGACATATTGTTACTATTCCTACTGCTTTGGCAATTTCTGAAATCGCAACAAACAAACGTGTTGAAGGAGGTGGCGAATATTTTATTATTTCACGTTCGTTTGGGTTAAATATTGGAGCAACAATAGGAATAGCATTATTTATGTCGCAAGCAATAAGTATTGCATTTTATGTTATTGCATTTACCGAGGCTTTTGAGTTCTTCTTTATATACATAAAAGATACATACAATATTATTCTTCCAAGACAAGCAGTAAGTGTACCTGTAATGATATTATTATCAATTTTAATTCTTACAAAAGGAGCAAATGTTGGAGTAAAAGCCTTATATTTTGTTGTTGTTATCCTTGCAATTTCATTAATTTTATTTTTTGTTGGAACAACAAGTTTTGCCGAAACATCAAATTTTAGTTTCTCAAAAGCAGAATTTAGAAATTTTGACAACTTTTTTGTTGTTTTTGCAATAATTTTTCCTGCTTTTACCGGAATGACAGCAGGAGTAGGTTTATCCGGCGATTTAAAAAACCCGGGAAAATCAATTCCTCTCGGTACTACTTCTGCTACATTAATTGGAATGATAATATATTTCTTTATAGCATATAAGCTAACAATTTCTGCTAGCCCAGAAGATTTAGTTAATAATCAGTTTATTATGGGAAAAATTGCAAAATGGGGAATGATTGCTATTCCCATAGGTTTAGCAGCATCAACAATATCATCTGCATTAGGTTCTGTTATGGTTGCTCCAAGGACTCTACAGGCTCTTGCTGGCGACAAATCCTTTCCTTCTTTTTCTATTAATGAATGGTTATCAAAAGGCAGAAAAAAAGATTCTGAACCTGTAAATGCCTCATTAGCAACCTGTATTATCGCAATGATTTTTGTAATAGTGGGAGATATTAATGCGGTTGCTGAAATTATTTCAATGTTTTTTATGGTAACTTATGGTTCTTTAAGTTTAATTTCTTTGTTAAATCATTTTGGATCTTCTCCTGCTTACAGACCATCTTTTAAATCAAAATGGTATATTTCATTAATTGGGTTTGTTGCTTCTGTTTGGATTATGTTTAAAATTAATATGACATATGCAGTAGCTGCAATTATTCTTATGACATTGTTATATATTTATATAAACTCTTATCATAAAAGCAGGAAAGGTTTAGTTTCAATTTTTGCAAATTCAATTTTTCAATTAAACAGAAATTTGCAGGTATTTCTTCAAAAGCAAAAAAACAAAAAACAGTTTGTTGAATGGCGACCAAGTGCAATTTGTATTTCAAAAAACTCTTTTGAAAGAGATAATGCTTTTCGTTTGTTAAATTGGATTTCTTACAAATATGGTTTTGGGACATATTTGCACCGAATTGAAGGTTATTATTCTAAAACTACTCATAAACAATCGGAGATAGAGCTTAAAAAACTCATTAAAAATGTTGGAATGAATAATTATGTTTATATAGACACTATTATTTCTCCTTCATATACTTCTGCCATAGCACAGGCAATTCAAATACCTGGCATTGCCGGAATGGAAAACAATATGGTAATTTTTGAATATGACAAAATAAATCCGGAAAAAGGGCTTAAAGATATTGTTGACAATTTTAAACTTGTGAATGCAGGAGATTTTGATGTTTGTATTTTAGCTTCCAGCAGTAAGCCTGTCTATTATAAAAATGGAATTCATATATGGATTAAAAATGCTGATAATGAAAATGGGAATTTAATGATTCTTTTAAGTTTTATAATTTCAGGACATTCTGATTGGAAAAATGCATCTATTAAAATTTTTGAAATTTGCAAACCAAAAGATGCTAAAAAAGTTAGGCAAGAATTAAATGAGCTTGTAAAAAGTGGGAGATTGCCAATTACTTCTCAAAATATTGAAATTATTATTCAAAATGAGGAGGTTTCTTCGAAATCTATTATTAATGAACATTCAAATGATGCTGCACTAACCATTATAGGTTTTAGAGAAGAAATGCTTACCAAAGATAATAGCAATTATTTTACGGGATATGATAATCTGGGGAATATTTTATTTGTAAATTCTCATAATAAAAAAGCTATTGATTGATATTACTTTCATTATTACTTCACATTTCATACATATAATTAGTTCAGTTTTTATTCTTGTTCTAAGCTCATTTTATTTTTTTATAAAAAGAAATGAAAACTCCAAATGATTCATTTTTTTTTATGAGTTTAAAATCTTTTTTTAGTTTATTTATTTCATTATCCGAAAAATCATTAAAAACATTTGAATAGAATACATATTTGTTTTTATTTAAATCTTTTTCTGCAAATGATTTTGTGCTTTCGCTTAAATCTAAATATTTAAGTTTACCTGTGTTAGGAAAAACTGAACCAGTTTCAGAAATATCTACTTTGTTTTCTTTCATAAAATCTATCATCTTTATACGGAGTTTATAATAATGCTGATGTGCAAGAGTTGAATCCCACCCTTGTGCAATATTTTCAGGATATATCCAAAAATTACCACTTAGCATTCCTACTAAAAGAATTGAGAAAACAATATATTTTAATCTTGTTTGTTTTATTTTTTCAAAAATCAAATATGAAGTTAGCAATGAAAAAATTAAGTACACAGGAAGAATATATCTATGTCCGGTTAAACTTTTATACATTAAAAAACTCACAGACAAAGCTATTGTTGTTACAATAAAAATAATAAGTATCTTTCTTATTTTAACATCTTTAAATAAACTTTTTAAAATAGGAATTGAGATAATAATTGCAGTTATCCAAATAAATATTCTTCCAAAATCAATTAATCTCCAAATTAATATTCCAATATTTCTAAAAAATCCGCTTATACTTGTAAAGTCAAAATTTACTCCCCAAGGAGAGTTTTCGTGGTATGCAACCCAGCCCTTAATTTTATAATGATAAAAATTATACAAAATAAATATGGTGAGTGCTGGTAAATAAATAACTGATTTTTTTAAAAGCTCCAAAAAAGTTTTTTTTATTGATTTGAAGTCAACATTAAAAATAATATCAATAATTAGAATTGCTGTTGCTGCCATCATTCCTCTCATACTAATTAAAAAAAGTCCTATTATTGAAATAGATAATAATAATTTTCTATTTTTTAAGACTGAATTTAGTGCAAGAAGAAAAAAGAATACTAATGGCACATCCGGGCTAACAAGTGTAAATTGAGCTAACAATGTAGAATCTGCTAGGAATAAAATTAATGCTAATATTACATATTTTTTTTTTATAAATTCTTTTAATAAAAGATTTGCTTGCCAAACAATTCCAAAAACAAAAGGTAATATTGCAAAATGACTTACAAATAATGTTTTTCCAAACAATTGCCAAATAATTGCCAAAAATGCACCGAAAGCCGGTATATGCCCACTATCAATAGTATTTGGCAATAAAAGGCTACTAAAATTATTTTCGTAAAAATAATGAGCATGTAAAGATGCTAATTGAATTGTGTCCCAAAAAAAAATATTATCAGAAACAAGCCAAATTAAAATTGTAAATAAAATAAAAAAAGGCAACAATTCTAGAATTTCTTTTAATACACTTTTTGTCATAAAACTATTTTTAAAAATCAAACTTTTGTATTTCATATTCAACTTCTTTCATTAGCCATTCCGGAGTTGATGTTGCTCCACAAATGCCAACAGAATCAGTTTCATTGAACCATATTTTTTTAAGTTCTTCTGTATTTGAAATAAAATAGCTTCTATTATTTTGTTCTTTGCAAACCTCATACAAAAGTTTACCATTAGAACTTTTTTTTCCACTAACAAAAATTATAATATCGTGTTTTTTTGCAAATCCAACTAAATGAACATCACGAGTTGATACTTGCCTACATGTAGAAGCATGAGAAATAAAACTTATTTCATCTTTTCCTTGAATTTTTTTCATTCTTATTTTTAGCTCATCAATTATTTTTTGGTAACCGGAACTACTTTTTGTTGTTTGAGAAAAAATACTCACAGGTTTTGAAAAATCAATTTTATTTAAATCATTAACTTCGGATACAACAATTCCTTTGTTGTTTGTATGTCCTAGTAATCCAACGACTTCTGCATGTCCTTGTTTGCCATAAATAATTATTTGCCCTTCAATTTCTGAGATTTCAGAATATGATCTATGTATTCTTTTTTGAAGGTTTAAAACAATCGGGCAAGATGCATCAATAAGATTTATATTATTTTTTTTTGCAATTTCATATGTTTCAGGAGGTTCTCCATGTGCTCTTAAAAGCACTTTTGTATTTTTAAGTTTCTTAAATTCTTCATGGTTTATAGTTATAAGTCCGATTTTCTCTAATCTTTTAACTTCTGCACCATTATGAACAATATCTCCAAGACAATATAATTTTTTATCTGCTTCTAATTCAGTTTCAGCAATTTCAATAGCTTTTACCACACCAAAACAAAATCCAGAATTTTTATCTATTTCAATTTTCATTATTTCTATTATGTAAATAAAGATTTTTAAGTTAACGACTCAACCAAATTAATCGCATTTTTCAATTGTTCATCAATTGAAACATGAGAATTATCTAGTAATACTGCATCTTTTGCTTGTTTTAAAGGATTTGTTTTTCTTGTAGAATCAATTTTATCTCGTTCTGTTACATTTTTCAAAACTTCGTCAAAAGATACATCTTGCCCATTGTCCTTCAATTCTTTATATCTTCTTTGAGCTCTTATTTTTGCATCTGCTGTTAAAAAAATCTTCAAATCGGCATTTGGAAAAACATTTGTTCCAATATCTCTGCCGTCCATTACAATTCCTCCTTCTTTTCCCATTTCTCTTTGTAATGAAACTAACTCATGCCTGACAAAAGGTATAACTGCAACCGGGCTTACAAGATTTGAAACTTCAAGTCCTCGTATCTTATTTTCAATATTTTTTCCATTTAGAAATGTTTCAGATTTTAATGTTTTTGGATTATATTGAAATCCAATTTTCACATCTCCATTTTCAAAAGCATTCTTAAGTTTTATTTCATCAATATTCTTTTTTCTAAAAAGCATATTTTCGATAACATAAAGTGTTACAGCACGATACATCGCACCTGTATCTATGTATTTATATTTAAAATGCTTTGCAAGTCCTTTTGCAAGTGTACTTTTTCCGCATGATGAATGCCCGTCTATGGCAATTATTGGCTTTTTATTTTTCATTACTAAACTTCTTTTTTTCAATATTTTCTTTTAGCAGTCATCCCCCCAAAAAAAATAACTAATAACAAAGTTAATGTTTTTTTTAAGAAGTTTTCTCATTTGTAACACAATAATTAGGGTTAATATGTTTTATTAAAATAATATTTCAGAATAATATTGTTTGGGGAAACTTTTGTTGATATATCAGCTGGACGTCCTATTATTGGGGCTTTAATACCTTTAAAAAAATTAGTTTCCCCTATAAATTCTCTAATTTCATCCCAATAATTTTTATCAATTAAATTTTGTAAAAACTTTGCTCCCCCTTCAATGAAAACAGATTGAATTTCTTTTTCATACAAAATATTAAGAAAATTATCATAGAATGAATCATCAAAAATAATCTTCTCAAAACAAATATTCTTTTCATTTTTTTTGCTTTGTTCGGTAAAAACAATTGTTTTTTGACTTTTGTCAAACAAATTCAAACTCGTTTTTAATCTCAATTTTTTATCAAGAACTATTCTTACAGGTTGGTTTCCTGCCCAATCTCTTATGTTTAATTTAGGGTTATCTTTTTCTGCTGTATTTGTTGCAACCATAATTGATTGTTCTTCTGCTCTCCATTTATGAACCAAAATTCTTGAAAATTCATCAGTTATCCAATTTGGCTTTATGGCTGTGCTTGCATTTCTTTCAAAATCAATAAATCCGTCAGCTGTTCTTGCCCATTTCAGAATTATATACGGTCTTTTCTTTTCATGGAATGTAAAAAAACGTCTGTTTAATCTTCTTGCTTCTTTTTCAAGTACTCCAACCCTAACTTCAACACCTGCATTTTTAAGCATTTCAATTCCTTTTCCTGAAACTTTTTCAAAACTATCTGAACATCCTATAACAACACGAGGAATTTTCTTTTCAATTATAAACAAAGAACAGGCGGGAGTTTTCCCTTTATGTGCACATGGTTCTAAATTAACATACAAACATGACGTTTTCAACAATTCTTTTTTTTCAACAGAATTTATTGCATTAACTTCGGCATGAGACTCTCCACTTTTTGCATGATAGCCCTCCCCTATTATTTTGCCTTTATGAACAATAACAGAACCTACCATAGGATTAGGATAAGTATTACCAAAACCTATTTTTGCAAGTTGTAGGCATCTTTGCATAAAAACTTTATCTTTATTTTCCGGCATATTGCTTCAGTTTTTTTAATTTTGCATTATATGACATATAAAGAAACAAAGATATACATAAGAAAAGAATTATCAGACTTTTATCCTGAAAATGAGATAAGAAGTTTCACAAAATTAATTTTTGAAGATATTTTTAATATAAAATTTGTTGAATTATTAGCAAATGAGAACAAAAGAATTAATAAAAAACAAGATAAATTGCTTAAAGAAATAACTTTAAGACTAAAAAAATTTGAACCCATACAATATATTATAGGACAAACTGAATTTTACGGTTTAAAATTTAACGTAAATAAAAATGTTTTAATTCCCCGTCCTGAAACAGAAGAACTTGTAGATTTAATAATTAACGAAAACAATAAAAAATCCAATTTGCAAATTTTAGACATAGGAACAGGAAGTGGCTGTATTGCAATTTCTCTATCAAAAAACCTAAAAACTTCAAATATTTATGCTATTGATATTGATTCAAATGCCCTAAATATTGCTTCAAAAAACAGCGAACTAAACAGCACTAAGATATCTCTGTTCCAGGTAGATATACTATCTACAAACAATAATTTTACATCAGAAAAATTTGACATTATTGTTAGTAATCCACCATATGTTACACATTCTGAAAAAAAATTTATGGAACAAAATGTTTTAAAATATGAACCTGAACTTGCATTGTTCGTAAATGACAATTCACCCTTAATATTTTATATAGCAATTGCAAAATTTGCAAAAAAAAATCTTAATAAAAACGGGAAATTATATTTTGAAATAAATGAACAGTTTGGAAAAGAAATTGTTAAAATGTTAATTTCTGAAGATTTTTCAGATGTTAAGATATTAGAAGATATTTCAGGAAAAAATAGGATTCTAAAATGTTTAAACTAATTAAAGATATGTTATTTTAAAGAATAAGATGGGCTAATTTTAGTTATATTTCTTTGATAAATTAATGGTAAAAATCCAAATTTTCAATACTTATGTTTTATAACATTTTACAAAATAATTTATTATACCTTTCTTTGTAAGTAAATACTTACATACCTAAAATGAATGCATCTTTAACAAACAGACAAAACGAAATACTTAGAGCCTCAATTGATATAATCCATTATGATGGCATTCAAAGGTTTACAATAAAAAACTTATCAAACAGAATTGGATTTACAGAAGCTGCAATTTACCGTCATTTTAAAAATAAAAATGATATATTATGTTCTGTTTTGGATAGTTTTATAATAAAATTAGAAAATTTTGTAAGTTCATTAAAAGAACAAGAAATTAGTTCTTTTGATAAGATAAAATCAATATATGATAGGCTTTCAATTACTTTTACTGAAAAACCTGCATATGTTTCAATTATTTTTGCCGAGGAAATATTTAAAAACAATAAGGAACTTTCAAAGAAAGTAGGTAAAATATTAGAATTAAATAATAAAGCTTTCAATTCAATAATTACTAAGGGACAAAAAAATAATGAGATTACAAATGAAATTGGAAGTCAAGAATTAACATTAATGACAATGGGAGCTTTAAGGCTTATGGTAAAAAACTGGCTTATGTGTGAGTTCACTTTTAATTTAAAAACCAAATCTGAAAAATTGTTTTCAAGTATTAAAATTCTATTAGAAGTAAAATAAATATAAAATTAATTACAAACTTTAAATTTTTTCTTATGTACACAAAAACTACTAAAATTCAAAGAACAATAGCTGCAATTATAGCAGTTCTTTCGGGGCTTTATTTCATGATTATTGCACCAACACAAGCAATGGTAACTCTAAAACTTGCTCTTCGTTCAGTTATGGAAAGATTAATCCCCCTTGATCCGGATTTTTATACAGCAGTTCCAATTTTGGGAACAACATTTGGCATATGGATGCTAATGTTTACTTTTGGCGGTGCTTTATTAATTGTTTTAGCATATCATCTTTACAAAGGTAAACTAAAAGCAAGAGCGGCAGCATTGGGAGTTTCAGCAATTGCATCTGTTGCAGGAATGACAATGTTTATTCCTTGGATGGTTTTAATAGTTTCAGATTATTCAAATGGACCCGTTCCCGGAATTGCACCGCCACCTGCTGATGTAATAAAAGCTCCTGCCGTTTTATGGATAATGGTAATAGGACTTATCAGTTATTTTTCATTTTTATTATTGGATAAAGACAGTATTAAAAATAAGATTTTAAAAAGTGTAATTTATACAGGAATTGGAGTTGTTGCAGGTATGGTATTTATGAATGCGCAACACGGTGTAAGATATTTTGAATTTATTCCTGAATATTTAAACGAAACTCAAAACCTCCAAAGATATGATAATCCGTTAGGAAATAAATTTACAAATCTTGATTATTATGATGCTCTTGCCCTCACAACAATTTCGCAAGCTCAAATGGATAACATAAAAACCGACGAGGAAGTTTTGATTGTTCATAAAGATAAAACAACTGAAAATATAATTGTTAAAAAATCAATACCAGAATATAATCCTAACACAATATCGTTATTTTTGGGTGGATATGGTAATTATTTAGCTTCATTTTTAATGATTTTTATGGTTCCTTTTGTATTCTTAAGAAAAAAATGGGCTTACAATATATTACTCACAGTTACATTATTTTCAGCAGTAGCAACATATTGGAATGCTATTGTTAGAGGTTCTTTTGAATGGGTTATTGGTGGTACATTATCATTAGGTTTGCTTATTTTCTTTTTGCTTCCAATTTTTAGACAGTTTTTAATTACCACCGAAAATTTCGAAGAAATTATAGACTAATTTAATAATTTTTTTGAACTTTTTAAATTAAATCAGAAACTTAAAACTCAATATGTTATATGACATATTAAAAAAATAAAATTATTTGTAAATTTGTAAAATATCAATTATTTAAATACTTATTTACTTAAATTATTTTATCATGGAATTTAATACAACATTATTAGACAAAGGATTGTTATTACTAACAGGGTTAATTGCTGTTTACTTAATCTACAGATTTGTTCAGGCACTTAAAGGAAAAGAAGAAAAACCAAAACAATTTTTTTATTATATGGTTTCATTCGCAGTACTTTTTGTTTCAGGAGTTTTAGTAATTTTATTTGATTTTGCAGTATTGTCAAGACCCGAAATTAAGATTGTTGCCACACTTATACCTTTTGGTATTGCTGCTGGTTTAGTTTGTGAATTTCACAAAAAGATTGCAAAATTCTACACTCCATTTTTATTCTTAGGTTTTATTTTAATAATTTTATTAAATTATGAAATTATTAATTTCAAATTTATATATCCTATTTTCCATTCAATTGCAGGTCTAACAATTTTCTTTGTGCCAATTTTTGCTGTTAAAAGCAAATTAGCAAATAAAGGTTTTATAGGAGTAACTATTGGAGGGGCAATAATTGGCATTGGAGGAATTGCATTAGCTTTTCTTGGAGCAGGAAAACCTTTACTTGGTATTTTCACAGCAGAACTTGTTTTTTCAATTTTAACAACAATTCTATTTACAATGGCATTAGGATTTACATATGGCTTTGTAAAACATATAATGAATCCTGTAAAATAAAATTAATAAGTACATAAATATTTAGAAAGTGTAAAATAACAAACTCATATTTATAAATAAGAATAATTATACTTATTTGAATAAACAAAATGTTGTTTTACACTTTTTCATTGCAATTTTTATTAAAATTTAAATATTAAACAATTAAATTAATAATATGAACAGATTTAATTATCTTTTCTCATCTACAAAAGGATTAATATTAACAGCAATTTCATTAGTTGCAATAGTTACTGGCATTTTTAATACTTTATCTGGTCCAATGGTAGAATGGGGAATTAGAGACATTACAGTAAGTTTACTCGGTATGGATTTAAACCCTACCGAAAGAGCAGGAAGGATTATTATGCTTTATCATACAATTGCTATGGCAGTTGTGGCTATTGAAGTTTACATGATGACATCAATAATTCCGATGAGAAAACACGAGCAGAGAAACATTAATATGCTTATTACAATAGGTTATATTACAGCAATGATTTTTGGTTTAGGCTTTGCATATTGGGGACACAACTTCACATTTCACGGTTTATTTTTAGTCGGTCAATCATTAGTTTTTTTTTCAGGAATCATGCTAGCTGTTGCCGTAAACCCATGGAAAAAAGAATATTACGTTACAGACAAAGAATTTGCTCATTTTAAAAGCGGAATGGATATGGAACGCATGGCATTTTTTATAATGATTGTTGCAATGCTAATATCGGCAGGCTTTGGTGCTGTTACAGGTTCGTTTTGGGCAAACGGACATGAAACTTTTCTTGCAGAAGATTTAATTAGAGAACCTCATAAAACAGGATTACAAAAGGCAATTATCGGACATTTGCACATTATGCTAACATTAATTGCAGTTGCTGTTACATTAGTTATTGGAAGGTGGTTAAAATTTAAAGGTATTTTTCATAAAATTGCAATGCCAGTAATGATAATAGGTACAATTGTAATCGCCGGTGGAGTTTGGTCTGTTGTTTGGACACATATGGCACATACATTTATTTACATAGGCTCAGTTGGAGTGATGCTTTCTGCATTAATGTTGGTTATTTTTAGTTGGAAGAAACTAATTCATGACAATTCAATAGAATTAGGATATAAAAAAGCAAATATCTTTCAAAAATTTAGAGCATTAATTCACGACCCCATAAAATTTGGACCTACATGGCAGATGGTTTTTATGAACTTTACTGTTAGTGGAATAGGAATTTTTATGGCAATAAAACTTGAACAAATTTTTAGGGTTTGGCCTGCACGAGAAGAGAGAATTACTCTAACAGGGCATTGGCATATACTTTCTGCAATTATTGCAACAATAATTATAATGTATTATGTTGATATTGCAGGACTAAAAGGAAAAGCGAGAAAATGGTTTGGTTGGATATTAATAATAGGGTCTGATATTGCTTTCGCCTCAATGACTATTTATTCTATGAAGAGACTAATTATTCCAGAAGAAGTTGCACAACAAGGACTTATGAACACAACAATGCTTCTGGCAGATTTTGGACTTGGAGCTCTTCTAATTACAATGGCAATTTTTTTAGGTTGGAAATTATTTGATTTATTCAAAGGAGATGGAGTTTGGAAAAAAGAAGCTAAAAACCCAGAACTAGAAGTTGAAAGAACTTCTAATCCAGTTCTTAACATAAGAAAAGAAAACGAATTTAATACAGAAGGAGGTGAGAAATGAGAAAGTTAATTTTTATTTTTATAGTTATTGTTGCACTTGCAAGTTGCTCAGAAGAAGTAATTGTTAATTCTGAAACAAAAATTATTGAAACTGGCATAAATCCAAATGAATGGGTAGAAATACCTGCTGGTACTTTTTATTATAATATGCATTCTCATGAAGAAAGTATTAAAAATAATTATGAAATAATGATTACTGATGTTACTAACAAGCAGTATGCAAAATTTATGAATGAAGCTGTTAAAAAAGGAACAATAAAAATTGATGCTGACAGTATAATCGGTTATCATCCCGGAGATGAATTTAATGAATACCTGCATGAATGGGAAATACCGGCAGGAGATTATCTTCTTATGCCTTTTGGAGAAGCAGGTTCGCACATAAAACTTTTAGATGGAACTTTTAAAGTTGATAAAGGCTACGATATGCACCCTGTTGTTATGATAACATGGTTCGGAGCAAAAGCATACGCTGATTTTTACGGATATAGACTTCCAACAGAAAAAGAATGGGCAAAAGCTGCTCGTGGAACAGACAAACGTGCATACCCTTGGGGAGATTTCATTAACGAAAAGATTACTAACTACGGAAGTAGTACGAATGCTCTTCAAAGATTATTTGGAGGAAATATTGCAAGAACGACTCCTGTTGGTTATTTTAACGGTAAAAAATATGACGACTTCCAAACAGAAGATAATAAAAGCCCTTACGGATTATACGATATGGGTGGAAATGTTTGGCAATGGGTCGGAGATGATTATCCTGATGTTCATTACAGGTATATGCGAGGCGGAAGTTTCACAAATTATGAATATAATATTGTTGTTTGGGCAAGAAATAGTGCTGGTCCCGATTTCTATAATATTAATATTGGCTTTAGGTGTGCAAGAGACGTAAAAACTATTAAGCAAGCTGAAGAAACTATTGATACAGACACTTTAAATCTTGAAACAAATAAGATTAAAACAATAGAGTAGTATTTTCTATTAATATACACTTGTAGGAAATAGTTTCTTGCAAGTGTTTTTTTATAACTACAAATATATGCCAAACATAATTAGTAATAAAATAAAGTCATATTGGCAACTAATAAAAAGTTTGCAAACATTTTTGCTACTTTTAACGGGACTAACCGGGTTTTTAAGTAGCAGATGCCCATATACCGATTGGCAATTAACCCTATGGTTACTAATAAGTCTGTTTCTTGCAATTAGCGGTACAACTATTTACAATATGGCTTTTGATAGAAAAATTGATGCCCTAATGGAAAGGACGAAACATCGCCCAATTCCTTCTGGAAAAGTTTCATTAAGTGAAGCAATTATTTTAGGAACAACTTTAAATGTAATAGGTTTAGGAATTGCATTTTGGTTAAGTCCAATTTATGCTTTAGTGGTTTTTGCAGGTTTATTTATCGATTTTATTATTTATACCGTTTGGTTAAAGCAAAGAAGTGAATGGTCTATTGTATGGGGTGGATTATCAGGAGGAATGCCTATTTTAGCAGGACGAGTTCTTGGAACAGGAATAATTGACGCAGAAGGAATCTTTCTTGCACTAGCTATTTTGTTTTGGATTCCAACTCATATTATGACATTTAATATGAGATATATTGATGATTATAATAATGCTGCTATTCCAACATTTGTTAAAAAATACGGATTTGATAAATCAAGGTCAATTATTGCAATTTCAACAGTTCTTTCGGCTATTGCTTTTTCAATTGCTGCATTTTTTCTGGGAATTGAATGGGGTTTTATAAGAGTTTTAATAATTTTGGCAAGTATTGCAACAGGCTTTGCTATTTATGGTATTATAAAACCATCAGATAAAATGAATTTCAGATTATTTAAAATAGCATCGCTAAATATGATTTTTGCAATGATTATAATTATTTTAGGTTCTATTTATTTTTAGATTATTATGCCAAAAGTTCACAAAAATATTTTAATACTTATAGCAGGTGTTTTATGGTCGGGAGTTGGAATTCTTTTAAACTTCTTTGCAAGTAGGTGGTTTCATTTACTTTCTCAAAATCAATTTATTTTAGCAATAATTGGAGGAATATTACTTGGAGCAATTATTTCATACTTTGGTTTTTCGAGTCTGGCTCAAAAGAATATAAATAGAATAAATCTATATGAAAATAAAGTTTGTATGTGGGCATTTCAAAAATGGCAGTCTTATATTCTTATTATTTTTATGATAAGTCTTGGCATTTTCATGAGAAAAACTTCATATATGCCTAAATATCTTCTTACACCAATGTATATAGGAATTGGTTTTGCATTGTTTTCAGCAAGTTTTAAATATTATATTTTTCTTTTTAAACTAAAAAGAAAGTAATGCTAAAAGTAAAAAGAATTAACCTTATTCTATTTACTGGCTTTATATGGTTATGGGCAGGCTTTCTTTTATTACATAGGTCTTGGACTTGGATACATTTATTTACAAACAATCAATTACATATTTCTATAATTATTGCGATTGTTATAGGTGCAATTAAAACATACCTAATCTTCCATAAACTTACTACAAAAAATATTAAAAGAATAATGTCTTTTAAAGATAAGTTTGTAAGTATTTTTAAATTTCACAAAGTGAAAGATCAAGTGCTTATTATTGTTATGATTGTTGGGGGCTCTTTATTACGAAACACACCATCTGTTCCTAAAATAATTTTAATGCCAATTTATATAGGTATTGGACTAGCAATGCTGTATTCATCTTCATTATATTTTCTGTTTTTTAAAAACAACAAAAAGGTTGATAAATAACAATTACTTTTTAAACCATCCGGTTTTTATTTAGTCTAAAAACAGATTAAAAAAAATATTAAAATGAGAAAAATAATTACAACATTAGCTTTGTTTTTTATAATTTGTAATGCGTATTCACAAGTTGGAGGCTTGTCTGCTTCAAAATTAGGAACTTATTGTGCAGAAACAGTTCCTGTACAATCACTTGAATTTGAACCAACTTTCAATTTTGCTTCAACAACTTCATATTTTAATGAACACAATAATGTTTCCGACCTTTTTATGTCTGACGATAGTATTCAACATTTTGCTTCAACAGGTTTTAGGTTTACTTATGGATTATTTGAAAATTTTGAACTTGGCGTAACTATTCCTATCGATATCAGCACTATTAGTTTTGGTATAAATATAAAATACCAATTGATAGCAAACTTGAGTTTGGACTTATGGCGGGGTATAATGGAATATATGGGAATGATGTTTATGTGAAAAGAAATACTGTACACGAATCTACATCTGCTTATGCTTTGGGGCTAATATGCACTTACCCTTTTTCAGACAAATTGAGTATTGATTTCAATGCCCAATACCAAACACATATTCATAAAACTATTGCAAACCACAAAAATGGAGTTTACATAAGTTCAGACATTGGCTATTATTTAATTAAAAATATTAACTTTATTAGTGGTTTCTCTTATAGTTTTAAGAATAATGATGAGCAAGAAAAGTGTTCATATTTATTTACATATAATCCGGGTATTGCAGTTGAAAAAGCAGAAAGGTTTATCCTTGTTTTAAATTCACCAATTGATTTATTAGGTAAAAATGAATATAAAACAACAGGACTTGGTTTGGCTTTAACAATTTTATTAAATTAATTTTAAGAAAAACTTTTTATAATTTTAACCAAGAAAGTAATTTAACAAATAAAAAAATATAAAATGAACAAAAACTTTTTCATAATAGGTGCCACACTTGGCGGACTTGCAGTTGCTATAGGAGCATACGGGGCACATGGTGGTGCAAAATACATGACTGCCGAAACAACAATTACATTTGCTAAAGCAGTAAAATATCAAATGCACCATGCACTTGCATTATTAATTGTGGCATTAGCATATTTACAATTCCCTAAACAAAAAAAACTTTTAACTTTTTCCGGTTATTCTTTTTTAGCAGGAATTCTATTATTTTCCGGAAGTTTATATTTAATTGTATTTGCTAAAATACCAATGGGCTATGTAACACCACTTGGTGGCATATTATTTATGTTTGGGTGGATTTTACTAGCTTTTGCTGCTTTTAAAGATAAGAAATAAGTACTTATGACTAACTTCAAAAAAGTAATTCTTGTTGATGAACAGGATAATCCTATTGGAGAAGAGGAAAAATTGAAGGCTCATTTAGATGGAAAACTCCACAGAGCTTTTTCAATTTTCCTTTTTAATGATAAAAATGAAATACTTTTACAACAAAGGGCATTAAACAAATATCATTCAGCTGGCTTATGGACTAATACTTGTTGTAGCCACCCGCAACCAAATAGTGATATTAAAAAAGACATTTCAAACAGATTGCTTTTTGAAATGGGAATTACTTGTGAATTAAATTGGCAATTTAGTTTTAAGTATAAAGCTAGTTTCAAAAATGGAATTACTGAACACGAGCTCGACCATGTTTATACTGGAATATTTAACAAAAATCCAAGCCCAAACCCAGATGAGGTTGCAGAGTGGAAATGGATAAGCATAATCGATTTAAAATTAGACCTTGAAAAAAAACCTGAAAAATATACCGAATGGTTTAAAATTGCGTTCTGTTGGTATAAAAAGAGCAAAAGGAATTATTGGATTAATTAATTTTACATGCAACTTATTTAGGTATGAACAAGTAGTAAGATTAAATATAGCATAGTGTAATGAATTAATGGTTAGTTAGTTAGTTAGTTGAATTTTATAAAAATATTTTATAAAAATATTGTAACATTGTGATAGATTTAATTGAAAACTGTTAATGGGTTCTACGGTATTCGATAAATCAACAGAAAAAACTAATTTTTAGAACCCACCATTAGTAATTTCAGGTCTTAAAACTCACTATTTTAGGAACTTAATAAATAAAATTTCTCCAAGTAAAAAAATAATAGAAAGAATTAAAAACAACTTCCAAAATTGCTTTCCTAAATTTTGAGATTTAATAATTTCAGAAAAATTATTATCCTTTTGATTCATTACAGAGAAATTTGTTAATGAATAATCATCTATAATTGAATTTATTTCTTTTAAAGAATAATGAGACAAGTCAGATTCTAGTCTGTTGTAGTTGAACGAGATTCCTTTATACTCCTTATCTTTTGATACAATAAAATAATGGCCTGATTTTTTTATATTATTGTTTAAAAATATTTTAGTTTCAGAATTTTCTAAATTAAAAACTTGTGGTATAAAATCAAAATTGTTTTTATTGTTAACAATATGAATTATATTTTCATCGGATAGTTTTATGTTAGAAAACTTTACAATTTCATTTTTTCCTATTGTATAATAAATTTTATCTGTAACAGTTCCATAAAAAACCATATTATAAATCATTGGCACCCATATAGGATGTGTAACAAGGCTACCAGACTTTATATCAGCAGTTTGTGAAAACACATATAATTTTCCTAATCCGATATTTGAAAAGCTTATTAATTTATCATTATTCTCCGAAAACAATAGTATTTCTTCATCAGTAAATGTTTGATTACTGAATTTAACTCTTTTAAGAAAATAAGGTAAATCAAGATTTTTTTGTCTTTTTTTAAATACATTTCTAAAAATATATGCATTATAATTTATTTTCCCGGCATATGTTTTGGATGTATCAATCCCTGTTATATAATTAACATTCAACTTATTAAACAATTTATTATAAGACTTAAAGTTTGAATATATTCCGGGAAAAACAATAAAAGTTCCTCCATCTGAAATAAAACCGTAAATTGATTGAATAAATTCGGATGACATATTATTTACTTCTTCCGAAATAACAACATCATAATTTTTAAATTCTTCAAAGTTAATTCTAGTAGGGGTTTTATATGTTATTTTAACTTCTGATATATTAGAAAAAACATCATCTATATATTTGTTTTTATTTTTATTACTAATAATTAAAACATTAAAATTAGTTTTAATATCAAAATTAAAATAGAAAGTATTATCATAGATAATAGGAAAATCCGTAATCTCTACCCTAGCTTTAATAATTCCTGTTTTATTATTTGAAAAAGTTAATTTATGAATAATTGATTCTCCTGGTTCTACATTATATATATCTGTTGCTTTTAATGTGTCATTTAGAAATAGTTTTACTGGCATTTCCTGAAATGCTTCATCTGATTTATTTGTAATTTTAACATATAGCTCATCACTTTGATAAAGTTGTCTGTTTGGGGTTTCAAACCAAACAGAATCAATATATAAATTATTAACACTTTCTGTTTCAAGAGGAATTAAAATATAGTTTATATTACTATCGTTCTTTAATTCTTTTAAATTTGAACTTGCTTTTTGAAAATCGGATATTAAATATGCCTTTTTTAATATATCTTTCGATTTATCAGCTGTTAAAAAATCAGAAATTTTACTTGTTATTTGACTTATATTTTTAACAGATGGCGATATCTTTGTGTCGTGTATAAATTCTTTTAATTGTTCTTTTGACACATAATGTTGGTGTTTTTGTTCAAAATCATTAGTTAGAAAGAAGAATTTTGTATTTCCAGGATATGCTTCTGCTATTTGGAAAGCTCTTTTTTTTGCAATTTCTGAAATTTTACCATATTTGCTTTCTGCTTCTGTGCTAAAAGAGTTGTCAATGTATATTCCTATTTCTTTTTCTCTATTTATATTTTTATTATTGGAAGACGGTATATAGGGTTGGGCAAATGCAAAAACTAAAGATGCTATTGCCAACAGCCTCATCAACAAAACTAATAAATGTTTTAAGTTTGATTTAGACTTTGTTTCTTGCTTAATATCTTTTAAGAAACGTACATTGCTAAAATATACTGTTTTATATGATCTAAAATTGAAAAGATGAATTATAATTGGAATAGATAAGGCAAATAGACCAAATAAAAATATTGGATTAAGAAAATTCATAGTTTAGATAGTAAAGAATATAAAGCGTAATATTTTTTCAAAAACTAATTATGAGTTTTATAAAACTTCATATATTTTTCTAGAATAGGTAATTCTTGTAGTTTTTGTAGATTTTCTTCTGTTATTGTAAATTGAGTATAATCTGAAATAGGTATTTCTTTGTATTTTCCATTTATACTATTCATATATGAAGATACCTTCGAGAAATTCTTAAAAGGTTTTACAGAAATTATTGTTTTGTTTTCGCCCAAATCTTTTAATTCAACTTTTAACTTCTCTTTTGGGAAAGCACTAACATTGTGAGTTGTTAAAATGTATTTTATTTTATTTGAATACTTACTGCCTTTATCTGTAACAACTGAATAGAAATAAACACTATCTTTTTTTGTGCTATAGTAATTTGGGTCGTACTTGCCACTTGCAAGTAAATCTAAAACATCTTGCGATAAAGGAGTTACTTCATCTCTTGGATATTCTTTAACAATATTTTCAAAAATTGTTTTCATTTCGTTTAAATCTCCTAAATTTCCATAAGACTTAGCTTTCAGATAAAAAAGTTTTGCATTCAAATGGTTATCTTTGGATATTTCAAATGCTTCTTTTGTTTTATTAATAACTTTTTGATATTTTTTTTGCTTATAAAAAGAGTATGCTTCCGAATATATTTTATCAATTTTATCTTTGTTTTGTTGCAATTTCACCAAGTAATTAGGATCAGAAAGGATTTTTGCATATTTACTATAAGGGTATTCTGTTAATATTTTATTTCTGTATTTTTCTGCTTCACTTTTATTTTTTATATGCTTATAATTTAGCATATACAAGTTAAAATAAGATTCAATTTTTAGATTATTTTCAGGAAAACGTTGAATTAGTTTTTTATACGATTTTTCTGCCTCCGGATAATCATTCATTTTTCTTTCATAAACTACTCCTGCATCAAAATATGCCTTTACAATTCTATCATTAGAAAGTTGAACTAATGAATCAGTAAGAGGCAGGTCTTGTAAATAATATTCAATTTTTTTATTGTCGGTTATCCTATCAGATTCATCATTATTGTTTTCATCATCTTCAAATTCATCTGAAATAACGTCTTTATTTCTTCTCCGCCAATGATCTTCAAGTTTTCTTTTTCCCCAAATTTTAAGAAATTCAGATTTTCCAATACTTACAGATTGTGGATTATAGAAATACCATTTCCCTCTTGACGGATTTTGACTATAATCTCCTCTGTTAAAAGGGTCATTATTAAAAGTTCTTCCTACATTTTGCTCTGCACGTTCATCGGCTATAAGTTTATTTATAATAGCCTGAATATAGGCATTTCTTGCAACAGAATCCATTGCAGCAACTCTTTGCAGACTGTCTTCTCTATTTATTAGTTTTAAATTATCAGTTAATTCTTTTAAGTTTCTTGCTTTTTTTGAAATTAAATCGTATTCCGGATATTTTCTATTCAAAACACTCATGGTGCTGTCATAGTAATCTCCTGCTGGTAAATATGAGCGTCTTGAAAAATATATATCAGCAAGCGAAAGGTACGAAAGTGCTTTTTGATTATTGTTTGAGACACTTTTAGCAACAGATTGTTTATAATACTCAATAGCTTTATTTTCATTATTTTCTTTAAACTCAATTCCTGCAAGAACATAGTATATTTGATCTAAAAAATCTACATTTTTTACATCTTTCAGCATTTTCGCTAATATTTTCCTAATTTTTTCTGAGTTTTCTGAACTGTTTATAAAAGATTTTGCCATATTAATCTTAGCATTAAAAATCATCTCATATGGCGGATTCATTTTAACAACTTCTTCAAATAATTTTATTGCTTTTGTTCCATTATTTGTTTTTTGATAAATTTGTGCTGTCAAATATTTTAGTCTTGCTTTGTCTTTCTTCTTTCTAATTTTTCCAATAAGAAAGTCTAATTTTTCAAGAGCCTTATCATACTTTTTTTTCTTAATAAAAATATCGGCATAAGCCATATCAATATCAAAATTCAATTCTTCGGGATGTGTTTTATCTTCTGTAATTAATTTTAAATAACTTTCTGCTTCTTTAAAATTCTTTTGGGCGAGCTGGGAGCGTGCTATCCAATATAGAGCATAAAATTTCACTTCCTCTTTTCTAAACTTATTAAGTATAAGATGAAGAGATCTCATTGCTCCTGCATAATCGCCTTTATAATAATGAGCTTTTCCCATAAGCAAATACGCATCATCAACCCATTTATTATATTCTTTTTTGTTATAAAAATCTTTTTGTTTTTGAGTTAATTTATAGCCTTTTTTTCCTTTTTTAGGAGCTTTTCTCTTTGGTTTTTCAGTTATGGAGTGCATTTTTATCATCTTAACAGACTTTTTTATTGCTTCATCCATATCTCCGCTAACAGCACTTTTTATATCTTCGCGTTCTTCTTTGTATATTGGTAGCAAAAGAGTATAGTCCTCGGATGTTTCCCTAATTGTTTTCAAACCTCTTTTATAGCCCTCAGAACCATTAAACAAAATATTGAAATGTGAAGTAGTATTATGGTACAATCTTGTTATTGCAGTATTTTTTTTTGTTGAGCAAGAATGCACTGCTATTACAAAAAAAATAAAGCCAATAATATATATATACGTTTTCTTCAAAATGATATATTTTTATTAAAAATGCAAATTTACACTTTTAACCGGTTTTTTTAAAAAAATATTTACTTTAACTCAATCAACTTTAACATTCTTTTTACTTCCTATTTTAGATAAATCTATATACAATGAGAAATGATTTGAAGTTCCGGCAAGATGGTATCTTGCCCTTCCAAAACTAATGCCAAATTTCTTCAATTTAACACCAAAACCCCAAGAAAACCCAGTAAATCCGCCCTTATCAACTATCCTCATTTCCTGTCTTTGCATATGATTATAGGCTAAAGAAGCATAAAAACTTTTCAAAGGAATTAAATCTACTCCTATAATAAAATGCCTGAAAGAATTGTCTAATACATTATATAAAACTTTACCTTTATTAGTATCATCTTCAATTTCTGCAAAAGAAATTGTTGTTACTTTTTGGGGTACTTCATAGCGTAAGTCCCATTTATAAAGATGGTGTGCTGTAACATTTATTCTGAAAGGTGCATGAGCTAACTTTTTACTTATTCCCCACTGAACATCAAAAGGTATTTTTTCATGATTATTATTATATGATTTTATTTGAGTTCCAACATTTTTTAACACAAAGGAAGTTGCAAATTTTGTTTCGTTATTATAATAAGTTATTCCTAAATCTGCCACAACTCCATATGAAGTATATACCTCATAATGAGAATACAAGGGCTTGATATTTACACCTGCTTTAACATTTTTGTATAAATCCTTAGACCAAATTAAATTTATGGCATAATCGGCACCAGTAAAATCTCCTGTCCTAATGCCGGTTGCATCTGCGGATTGAAATTTTCCATAGTTCATAAATTGCAAACCTGCTGAGAATGTTCCAAATTTTTTGGAATTAAAAGCATAGGTCACAGAACCAAGACTAATATCTGTAAAATAATTAACATAATTTAAGTTTACTTTTCCGTTCATTTTAGAGTTTAAAAGTGCAGGGTTTTGATATGCCATATTCAAATCTTCATCAAAAATTGAAATATTTACACCTCCTAATCCGGCAACTCTTGCAGAGTTAGTAATTTCAAGAAAATTAAAAACTCCATTTCCCCCTATTTGAGCTTCCACAAAAAAAGGTAAAATGAGTAAACCAATAATTAAATTTATTTTTTTCATCTAAAAAATTTTAGTATTAATAATCTCCTGAAAAAATTAAAAAAATGCAAACAAAATAAGAAATTTAAAGTTCGGAATTTAAACATACAAATATAAAACTTTTTTATTCTGATAGCTATAATTAAATTTGACCATTAATCAATTAATTTTTAACGATGAAAACTAAAAGAAATTTTATAAAAGACAATATTATTATAAAATCTAAGCAAGATATTATTCCGTATCTTGAAAATTTAAAAAATAGAAAAATAAATTCTGTTGAAGATTTAAAAAAGTGGTGGGCAGATAAAAGTGAAACAGAAGCATTTTTAGAAGAAGATATGGCATGGCGATATATAAAAATGAGTTGTAATACTGCTGATGAAAAACTTGCAGAAAGTTTTAACTTTTTTGTTTCTGAAATTGAACCTATTGTTTCTGAATATTCTGACATATTAGATAAGAAGTTGATTAACAGCAAGTTATACAACAATCTTGATGATAAAAAATATGATGTTGCAAAAAAGAAGATAAAACGTTCTATTGAACTTTTCCGAAAAGAAAATATTGATTTATTTGCTAAACTTCAACAAAAAGAAAGAGAATTTGGCACAATTTCGGGTGCAATGACGATTACTTATAAAGGTGAAGAAATGACTTTGCAAAAGGCTGGAAATTTTTTAAAAGATATTGACAGAAATGTAAGAAAAGAAGTTTTTGAACTTATACATGAAAGACGATATAAAGACAATGAAAAATTAGATAATCTTCTTTCTGAGCTTATTCAATTAAGACATACCGTTGCACAAAACGCTGATTTTGACAATTATAGAGATTATATGCATTCGGCTCTAAAACGTTTTGATTATACAATTGATGATTGCATTTCGTTTCAAAATTCTATAAAAACAGAAGTTTTACCAATTATTGATAATATAAATAGTGAAAGAAAATTAAAGCTTGGCTATGATGTTTTAAAACCTTATGATACTTCGGTAGATGTTGATTTAAAGCCTGCACTTAAACCTTTTAAAGATGGTGATGAACTGATTGACAAAGCAATAGAGGTTTTTACAAAAGTGCGTCCTAAGTATGGTGAATATCTTAAAATTATGAAAGAGAACTCTTATCTTGATTTGAATTCACGCAAAGGAAAATCCCCGGGAGGTTATAATTACCCCCTTTATGAAAGTAATATTCCATTTATTTTTATGAATGCAACAGGCAACCAAAGAGATTTGGAAACTATGATGCACGAAGGCGGGCATGCAATACATTCTTTCCTAAGTAGCAATTTAGACCTTGTTGATTTTAAAGAACTTCCAAGTGAAGTTGCAGAACTTGCCTCTATGTCTATGGAGCTTATATCTTCGGAATATTGGGATGTTTTTTATTCTGATAATGAGGAACTTAAACGTGCTAGGCGTTCACACCTTGAAGGTGTTCTTTCTGTTCTTCCTTGGATAGCAACGGTTGATAAATTTCAGCACCAGCTATACTTAAATCCTGACCATTCTGCAAAAGACCGTATTGAAATTTGGACATCAATTGCAAAAGAATTTGGCAGTTCTGTTGTTGATTGGAGTGGCTATGAAAAA